>NZ_JBEOZE010000006.1:0-375165 GCF_040297465.1 Streptomyces sp. NPDC001787 | reverse complement strand
GACTCCCTCGGCGCGGCGGTCGGTGCCTCGCGTGCCGCGGTCGACGCCGGGTGGTACCCGCACTCCAGCCAGGTCGGGCAGACCGGCAAGTCGGTCTCCCCGCAGCTGTACATCGCCTCCGGGATCTCCGGCGCGATCCAGCACCGGGCCGGGATGCAGACCTCGAAGACGATCGTCGCGATCAACAAGGACGCCGAGGCCCCGATCTTCGACCTCGTCGACTACGGGATCGTCGGAGACCTCTTCGACGTCGTGCCCCAGCTCACCGAGGAGATCAACACCCGCAAGGCCTGACCCCCACCACACACGCAACACGCACACAGCACGCACGCAGCACAACAGCACCACCCACAGCACCACCCCGGCCGGGGCCGCACGGTGACACCCACCGCGCGGCCCCGGCCCCGTTCCCCACACCATTGACGCAGGTCCGACGGCCTCGGCGATCAGGACCTGAGGGCTCCGCGGCGGCGCTGCCAGTCGGTGACGCCGTCGCACCAGTCGTCCAGCTCCGCCCTGAAGAGAGCGGCACAGTGGTCGACGAGTTCGGCACCGAGCAGCCGTACCGGAAGCGGGGACGTGCTGAACCGGTCGAGTGCCTGCCAGGGGGTGGTGGGCAGCCGGTCCTGTTCCTTGCCCGGCGGGGGCAGCGGGAGGCCGTCCTCGATCCCCGAGAGCCCGGCGGCGAGCAACGCCGCGACGACGAGGTGGGGTTGGGCGTCGGCCCCCGGGAACCGGCATTCGAGCCGCAGGGAAGGTCCGTGACCGGCCAGCCGGACGGCGGCGGTGCGGTCGTCGGCACCCCAGCGGACCGAGGTCGGCGCGAAGTCGCCGGTGCGCAGCCGCACATAGGAGTTGACGGTCGGCGCCCAGATCGGGGTCAGGTCTCCCGCCGCCCGCAGCACTCCGGCGAGAAACGCCCCCAGGAGCGGGCTCGGGCGGCGCGGGTCGCCCCCGTCGGGTCCCAGGTTGTGGCCGTCCACGTCGTTCAGCGAGAGGTGGACATGGCAGGAGCTGCCCTGCCCCGGGCCCTCCGCCGCGAGATAGGAGGCGGTGACACCGTGGCGGGCCGCGGCCTGCCGTACGAGGGTCTGCTGGACCATCGCGTCGTCGCAGGCGGCCAGCGCGTCACGGTGACGGAGCACGATCTCGTACTGACCGGGGTGGCATTCCGCACGCGCCGACTCCACTCCCAGTGCCGCCCCGCGCAGCGTGGAACGGATCTCGCGCAGCAGGGGGGTCAGGTTCTCCGTGCCGCCCAGCGCGTAGTCGATGCCGTGGGCGGTGACGGGAGAGCCGTCGGCGCGGTGAAATGTCACCTCGTGTTCCAGGCCGACGGACGGCACGATGCCCAGCGCCTCGGCGGCGGAGAGCCTCTGCCGCAGGACGGTGCGGGGCGCGACCGTGACGGGACGGCCGTCCGGCCAGGCCGCGTCGCACACGACGTACCAGCCGCTCCCCTCCGCGAGGCCGTCTCCCGGATCGGGCTGTGGCAGCAGCGTGGCCGGGTCAGGGCGCAGGACGAGGTCGGAGTAGGTGCCGTAGTAGCGCTGGAGCTCGGGCGCCGGGGAGGTGCCGCGCTCCACGGTCCAGGCGCAGAGATAGGTGCAGGCGCCGTAGCCGTCGTCGAGCACGGACTCCAGGGCGAAGGCTCCGTCGAGGTCGACGGCGGCGAAGCGGGCGTGCGGATCGGGAGCCAGGAGGGTGATCCGCGAGGGGGCCCGCCCGGCCAGCTCCTCGCGGATGGTGGCCCCTGCCCCGGCACGGGCCGCGAGGGTGCGCGGGCCGGCGGGACGCTGCCAGAAGGCGGCGGCCGGGCGTGGGCCCGTGTTCACCAGGCGCCCTCCGGGTCGGGACCGGCCAGCGGGTTGGGTACGCGGCCGAAGCGCACGTCGAACTCCTCGTCCCGGTCGACGCGTTCGAAGCCCTCCCCCGCGAGGTGCTCCCGGTTGAGACACACCCGCTCGACGTCCGGGGCGAACAGGTCGAGGTCCGGGTAGCGCCCGGCGTCCTCGGGGAAGCGGTCGGCGTAGGCGCGGACGACCGTGCGCACCTGCTCCCACATCGCGGGACGGGAGTGGCCGAGGTCGTCGTGGGCGATCTCGGCGAGGAAGCGGATCTGGCCGGAGAAGACGGACGAGAACAGGGACTGGGCCATCAGCGGCGCCGGCCAGCGCAGCATGTCCGTGCGGGCTTCCGCCGCGAGCGTGTCGTGGACGGGAAGTTCGGTGTCGACGAGGTCGACGCCCTGGGCGAAGTCCTTGATCATGACGCGCAGCGGGCGGCCGTCCGGGTCGGTGATCAGGACGAGGTTCTGGCTGTGCGGGCAGAAGGCGACACCGTACCGGTGGAACCAGTGCAGCAACGGGGTGAGGATCAGGTCGAAGAGCCTGCCGAACCAGTCCTCGGCCGCCATGCCGGAGGTGTGGATCAGATGGGTGAGGACGCTGTCGCCGCGGTGGTCGCGGTAGGGAAGCGCGGCCAGCGACACGGCGCGCTCGCCGGGGGCGACCCGGGTCCGCAGCGGCTCGCGCCACAGGACGCCGAGCGTCTCGTGGAAGCGGTAGGGCAGCTCTTCCAGGGGGCCGAGAAGCGGGTGGGTGACGGAGACCGCGGCGACTTCGCCGAGCAGATCGAAACGGTACTCCTCGCGCAGCAGCGGGTCGCTCCCGTGGATGCCGAGCAGCCATTCGGTGACGGCGGGCCCGGCGAGGGTGGCGGCGGAGTTCAGGCCGCGGTAGACGAGGGTGTTGCGCACCGAGCAGGCGGTCTTGACGTCCCGTCGGGTGGGGTGGCTGACATTGGCCAGCGTACGGACGGTCTGGTGCGGCACATAGGTGTCGGCCGAGTCCCCGAGGTGCACCACGCGGCCCGTGGCCAGCTCGGCCGCGTAGAGGGTGCCGACGATCTCGTCCCACTGCCAGGGGTGGACCGGCATCCACACATAGTCGGCGGGGTCGGTGCCGGCGGCGGCGCTGCTGTCGGCGAGGCGCTCGGTGAACGCCCGCCGGGTGGCCTCGTCCAGTTCCTCGGCGAGCAGGGTGGCCGCGTCGAGCCCGGCCACCGAGCGGAACGCGGCCAGGTCCCGGTGGACGGCGGCCCAGCGGACGGCGAAGGCTGTACGGGCCTCGGGGGCGAGCCGGACCCGGTCGGCGGCGGAGAATCCGACCCGGCCCTTGTTGACGACGATGCGCGGGTGGCCGGGCAGATACCCCTCGGCGATGTCGTAGGGCAGGGCGGCGAGTTCGGCGGCGGTGATCGGGGCGGTGAGGCGGAGCGCCTCGTTGGAGACGGTGGCGGTCAGCTCGCCGAGGACGTCCGCGAGGCGCGTTCCGGTGAGGCCGAGGACCTGGCGGGAGTCGGTGACCAGCACGCGCGGGTCATCGGCCGAGGCGAAGGACTCCGCGCCGTCGGGACGTGCACGGTGACGGGTGACGGACTTCGGGGTGACGACCCAGCAGCGGAAGGCCCCGTGCCGGGCACGGAAGCGGTACGTGACCCCGTCCGGCAGGTCGAGCCGCCAGGCCGGGTCGCCGCCCCCGGTGACGGGGGCGGCGTCCGGGACCGGCTCGAAGAGGTACTCGTAGCTGAGTTCACCGAGCATCTTCTCGGTGATCTGCCTTCCGGCCTCCCGCCAGGTGACGGCGGCCCTGCGAGCCGCTTCGCGAGCGGACCCGGGGCCCGCCTCGTCGACGGCGGGCTGTGGCTGTGGCTGTGGGTCTATGTACGCGGTCACGGACATCCTCCGGTGGTGCCGGTAGCGGGGCTGGTGGCGTTGGCAGGACCGGCGGCGGGGCCGGTGCCGGCTGCGGGGCCGGCGGCGGCCGTGCCGGGCGTGGCACCGGGCTCGGTGGCGCCGCCATGTGCTCCGGAACGGTCCCCACCGCCGAGGCCGAACGTGGTGAAGGCGGTGCGCTCGGGCAGCGGGTAGGTGTCCTTGCCGGTCAGCGCGTTGATGATGACGGCGGAACGCCAGGCCGCGAGCCCCAGGTCGGGGCTGCCGACCCCGTGTGTGTGCTGTTCCGCGTTCTGTACGAAGACGGAGCCGCCGATCTCCCCTTTGAGCACCAGCCGCTGGGCCTCGTCGACCTGGGGGCGGCCTGCCCCGTCGCGCACGATGTGGGGGTCCAGTGCGGCGAGGAGACCGTCGACGGGCCGCTCCCGGTAGCCGGTGGCGAGGACGACGGCGTCGGTGCCGAACCGGCCCCGGGTCGCCTGCCGGCCGTGCTCGACGCGGAGTTCGATGCGCCCGCTGCCGGTGGCGACGGCACCGATGACCTCGATGCCGGGTGTCAGGGTGACATCGGGCCAGCCGCCGTCGAGACTGCGCCGGTAGAGCTCGTCGTGGATCTCGCCGAGCGTCTCCCCGCTGACACCCTTGTACAACTGCCACTGCCTCGGCAGCAGTTGATCACGTACGGTCTGCGGCAGGCCATGGAAGTAGCGGGTGTAGTCGGGCGTGAAGTGTTCCAGGCCGATCTTGCTGTACTCCATGGGGGCGAACGCCGGGGTCCGGGCGAGCCAGGTCAGCCCCTCTCCCCCGCCGGGCCGCGAACGCAGCAGGTCCAGCAGCACCTCCGCGCCGGACTGGCCGGAGCCGACGACGGTGACATGCCGGGCGGCCAGCAGCCGGTCCCGGTGGGCGAGGTAGTCGGCGGAGTGCAGCACCAGCGAGCCGGGGTCCTCGGCGAGGGCCCGCAACGGCACGGGGACGTACGGCGCCGTACCGACGCCCAGGGCGACATGGCGGGTGTGGGCGAGACCGGCCGCGAGCTCTTCGCCGTCCGGGCCGAGCCGGGTGAAGCCGACGGCGAAGGAGCCCCGTGCGGCGTCCCAGGCCACGGTGTCCACCCGGCGGCCGAAGTGGGTGGAGGCGAGCGTGCCGCTGACCCAGCGGCAGTAGCTGTCGAAATCGGAGCGCTGGATGTGGAAACGCTCGGCGAAGTAGAAGGGGAAAAGCCGCTGACGGGTCTTCAGGTAGTTGAGGTAGGACCACGGGCTGGTCGGCTCGACCAGACTCACCAGGTCGGCCAGGAAGGGGACCTGGAGCGTGGAGCCCTCGATGAGGAGGCCCGGGTGCCAGTGGAACGAGGCGCGCTGCTCGTGGAAGGCGGCACGCAGGCCGGGCACACCGTCGGCCAGTGCGGCGAGCGAGAGGTTGAAGGGCCCTACGCCCACCCCCAGCAGATCGAGGGGCTCGTTCTCCGGTCGGGGCGTCATCGGGTTCCTCCGGCTGGAAGTGCGGGGATGCCGGGCACTCCCGCTCCGCGCGGCGGCAGCGGTCCCGGAACGATGTCGTGGCGGGCGACGGCCTCGGCTAAGTCGCCGCCGCCAACGGTCCTCTGAGCCCATGTCAGGCCGCTCGCACCGTCCATGAACCGAGCAGTCGGCATGACGAATACCCTTCGGTCGAAGTGCGCGGGTGCGCGGGTGCGGGGGTGCGGGGGTGCGGGCCCCCCGGGAGGCAGCGGGAGGCCGTTCAACAGCTGCGCGGGCACGTCGCGCAGAGGCTGTCGGGGCGAATCGTGTAGTACAGACAGCAGCCCGTGCGGGTACGGGTGTACCCGCCGGCCGGGTCCGGGGAAGGACGGAAGCCCGCGCCGCCCATGTACGGAGCGGTGTTGCCCGGAAGCAGGGTGTCCGCCGCCCGGGTGGCGGAGGCCTCCTCCCCCAGATGCCGCCCCATGTGCCAGATCCCCCCGGCCAGTTGATCGGTGACCATGCCCCACAGGGCGCGCGGCCTGCGCCGCACCAGGGGCCGGAACGCGTCGAGCACCGGCCCGGTCTGGCGGGCGACGGAGGCGCGCAGTTCCGCGCGCAGGGCCTCCTCGCCGGACAGGACGCGCACACCGGGCAGATCCGCCGCGCGGTCACCGGGCAGACAGGTCAGCCCCAGGGGCCGGACGGCGAAGGCCCGGTTCTGCCACGCGTACCGGATCCGGTCCAACGGCAGCCACGGCACCCGGCGTTGCAGGTACCAGGGCCCGCTGAGCGTCAGACACGCGGTGAACAGATAGCGCTGCAGCGCCCAGGTGGCGGCCACGTCCCTCCGGGGCGGCTGCCCGTACGCCACCCGGATGCGCTCCGCCTCCGCATCCACCAGGTGTTCCACCCGCTCCGGTTCCGCGGCGATCCGGCTCCCCCGGACCCAGTCACCGGCGCCCCCGGCACCCCCGGCATCGGTACCGGTGCCGACACCACCGGTATCCCGGACCTCGTGTTCCCGTTCCTCGTCCCCGGCCGCGATGCGCACGAGGGGCGAGACCGCCTCCAGCCGTGTGTAGGCGTCCGCGACGAGGGCGGACCAGGTGGGGGTGGCGACATCCGAGGCGCTGACGAGCGGCACTGCACTTCCCGGTTCTCCGAAAGCAATGAGGTTAGGCTTACCTTATATGGCCTGGGAGGTCGGGCGACCACCGTCACCCCGGCGCCACGCCCGGCGAGTTGGGGCGCGCGGGTGCCGCCGGCCTCACGGCGTACGCCGGGCGGTCGCCGCCCGGCGCGGGGGCCGGCCCTCGCACGGCGCCCGGCGCGGAGGGATGATGCTGGTCGGAAACGACGTTGTGAGTGGATATGACCGGCCCGGACGGGACGGTGGAGATGTGGAGGCAGGACTGTGCACGGTGAGTACAAGGTTCCCGGCGGCAAGCTCGTCGTCGTGGACCTCGATGTCGAGGGCGGCGCGCTGCGCAACGTACGAGTGGCCGGGGACTTCTTCCTCGAACCCGACGAAGCCATCCTGGCCATCGACGCGGCCCTCGAAGGCGCCCCGGCCAACACCGACACCGCCGGTCTCGCGGCCCGCATCGAGGCGGCGCTGCCGGAGTCCACGGTGATGCTCGGGCTGTCCGCGGAGGGCGTCGCCGTCGCCGTCCGCCGGGCGCTGGCACAGGCCACCGAGTGGAGCGACTACGACTGGCAGCTCATCCACGAGGCCCCCCAGTCCCCCGCTCTGCACATGGCCCTGGACGAGGTCATCACCGCCGAGGTCGCGGCCGGCCACCGCCCGCCGACGCTCCGGGTCTGGGAGTGGGCCTCCCCCGCCGTGATCATCGGCAGCTTCCAGTCCCTGCGCAACGAGGTCGACCGGGAGGCCGCCGAGCGGCACGGGGTCGGCGTCGTGCGCCGTATCTCCGGCGGGGGCGCCATGTTCGTGGAGCCGGGCAACACCATCACGTACTCGCTCTCCGTCCCGGACTCCCTCGTCTCGGGCCTGTCCTTCGCGGACAGCTACGCCTACCTCGACGACTGGGTGCTCGGGGCGCTCTCCGACATGGGCATCCGGGCCTGGTACCAGCCGCTGAACGACATCGCCACGGACGCCGGAAAGATCGCGGGCGCGGCGCAGAAGCGCGTGGTGGGCCGGGAGGGTGCCGTGCTCCACCATGTGACCATGTCGTACGACATCGACGCGGACAAGATGCTGGAAGTGCTCCGGATCGGCAAGGAGAAGCTCTCCGACAAGGGCACCAAGAGCGCCAAGAAGCGCGTCGACCCGCTGCGCCGTCAGACCGGGCTGCCGCGCGAGGTCATCATCGACAACATGATCGACTCGTTCCGCAACCGGCACGGACTGACCCCCGGCAAGGTGACGGACGAGGAGATGGCCCGCGCCGAGGAACTCGTGCGCACCAAGTTCGGTACGGCCCAGTGGACGGCGCGGGTGCCGTAGCCCGCCCTCGGGAGGCGGCCCCGCTCCCGCCCCCGGCCGGCCCCCGTCCCGGCCCGCGGACGCGACCGCCCCGGCCGGGCACGGGGCCGGCCGGGGCGGGACTGCGGAACAGCGGGACGGGCGTGACCGTCAGACGAGCGTGGCGATCGCCTCGTTGAACGTCGCGGACGGGCGCATGACCGCGGCGGCCTTCGCCGGGTCGGGCTGGTAGTAGCTGCCGATGTCGACCGGCGAACCCTGCACCGCGATCAGCTCGGCGACGATGGTCTCCTCCTGCTCGGCCAGCGTCTTGGCGAGCGGCGCGAACGCCTCGGCGAGCTTGGCGTCGTCGGTCTGCCGCGCCAGCTCCTGGGCCCAGTAGAGCGCCAGGTAGAAGTGGCTGCCCCGGTTGTCGATCCCGCCGAGCTTGCGGCTGGGCGACTTGTCCTCGTTGAGGAAGGTGCCGGTGGCCCGGTCCAGGGTGTCGGCGAGGACCTGGGCACGCGCGTTGCCCGTGGTCGTGGCCAGGTGCTCGAAGCTGACCGCGAGGGCGAGGAACTCACCCAGGCTGTCCCAGCGCAGGTAGTTCTCCTTGATGAGCTGCTGGACGTGCTTGGGAGCGGAGCCACCGGCGCCGGTCTCGAACAGTCCGCCACCGTTCATCAGGGGGACGACGGAGAGCATCTTCGCGCTGGTGCCCAGTTCGAGGATGGGGAACAGGTCGGTGAGGTAGTCACGCAGCACGTTGCCGGTCACCGAGATGGTGTCCTCGCCGCGGCGGATGCGCTCCAGGGAGTACGCGGTCGCTTCCTCGGGCGTCCTGATGGAGATGTCGAGGCCGTCGGTGTCGTGGTCGGCCAGGTAGGTGGTGACCTTGGCGATGAGGTTGGCGTCGTGCGCACGGCCCTCGTCCAGCCAGAACACGGCCGGGTTGCCGGTCGCGCGGGCGCGGGTGACGGCGAGCTTGACCCAGTCCTGGATCGGCAGGTCCTTGGTCTGGCACATCCGGAAGATGTCGCCCGCCGCGACGGCCTGCTCCAGCACGACGTCGCCGTTGTCGTCGAGGACCCGCACCGAACCGGTGGTGGGGATCTCGAAGGTCTTGTCGTGGCTGCCGTACTCCTCGGCCTTCTGCGCCATCAGACCGACGTTGGGTACGGAGCCCATGGTCGACGGGTCGAAGGCGCCGTGCGCGCGGCAGTCGTCGATGACGACCTGGTAGACGCCCGCGTAGCTGCTGTCCGGCAGGACCGCCAGGGTGTCGGCCTCGTTGCCGTCCGGGCCCCACATGTGGCCGGAGGTGCGGATCATGGCCGGCATGGAGGCGTCGACGATGACGTCGCTGGGGACGTGGAGGTTGGTGATGCCCTTGTCGGAGTCGACCATCGCGAGGGCCGGGCCCTCGGCGAGCTCGGCCTCGAAGGACGCCTTGATCTCGGCGCCGACCTGCGGCACGGAGTCCAGGCCCTTGAGAATGCCGCCGAGGCCGTCGTTCGGGGTGAGACCGGCCGCGACGAGCACGTCGCCGTACTTGGCGAAGGTGTTCGGGAAGAAGGCGCGGACCACGTGGCCGAAGATGATCGGGTCGGAGACCTTCATCATCGTGGCCTTCAGGTGCACGGAGAACAGCACGTCCTCGGCCTTGGCGCGGGCGACCTGCGCGGCGAAGAACTCGCGCAGCGCGGCGACGCGCATGACGGCCGCGTCCACGACCTCGCCGGCGAGGACCGGAACGGACTCGCGCAGCACGGTGGTGGTGCCGTCGTCACCGGTGAGCTCGATGCGCAGCGAGCCGTCCTCGGCGATGACGGCGGACTTCTCGGTGGACCGGAAGTCGTCGACGCCCATGGTCGCGACGTTCGTCCTGGAGTCGGCCGTCCAGGCGCCCATGCGGTGGGGGTGCGCCTTGGCGTAGTTCTTGACCGACGCGGGGGCGCGGCGGTCGGAGTTGCCCTCGCGCAGGACGGGGTTCACCGCGCTGCCCTTGACCTTGTCGTAACGGGCGCGGACGTCCTTGTCCTCGTCGGTCTGCGGGTCGTCCGGGTAGTCCGGGAGGGCGTAGCCCTGCTCCTGGAGCTCGGCGATCGCGGCCTTCAGCTGCGGGATGGACGCCGAGATGTTCGGCAGCTTGATGATGTTGGCGCCGGGAGTCCTGGCCAGCTCACCGAGCTCGGCGAGGGCGTCATCGATACGCTGGTCGGCCTTCAGCCGCTCCGGGAAGCCGGCGATGATCCGTCCCGCCAGGGAGATGTCGCGGCTCTCCACCGTGACCCCCGCGGTCGAGGCGTAGGCCTCGACGACGGGCAGGAACGAATAGGTCGCCAGGGCAGGGGCCTCGTCGGTGTGCGTATAGATGATGGTCGAGTCAGTCACCGGGTGCTCCGCTCCACGTCTGCAACATTGCTTGACATCAAGATATCCCGTGGCCGCTCCTCTCTCCACAAGGCCCCCGTACTCGTTCCTGGCCGCCCGGCCCTTCGGCGCCTGTGTTCCAGGGCCTCCCCCGGCCGGGCGCACCGGGAACCGCTGGTCAGCCTTCCCGGACGGAGGTGACGCCGAGCGCGGCGGGGGCGGGCGGGCGGTGCTCGAACCAGCGCCGGTCGTCCTCCAGCTGGGCGGCGAGCGCGATCAGCCGTTCCTCGCTGCGGGAGGGGCCCAGGAGCTGTGCGCCCAGGGGGAGGCCGTCGCGGGTGAACCCGGCCGGAACGTTGATGCCGGGCCAGCCCAGGACGTTCCAGGGCCAGGCGTACGGGCAGGCCGCGGCCATCGTGAGGTCGGTGCGCCAGGCGCTCAGCCGGTCGAAGGTGCCGATGCGGGGCGGTGGGGCGGCCGTGGTCGGGGTGAGCAGTACGTCGAACCCGGCCCCGGAGGCGTCGAAGAGCGCGCCGATCCTGCGGTGCTGGTGCACTTCGCGGGCGCGGGCCGCTCGTACGATCCGGCCGCCGAGGCGGGTACCGGTGCGCAGGGCGCTGCGGGTGCGCGGGTCCAGGAGGGCGGGGTCGGGGTGGCGGGCGGCGAATTCGGCGATCCCGGTGGTGGCGCGGGGGACGAAGGCGAGGCCGATCAGCCCGTAGCGGGGGCGGGCCTCCTCGACGTGGTGGCCCAGGCGGGCCAGGGCCTCGGCGAGCGCGGTGACGGCCCTGCGCACCTCCGGGTCCGGGGCGGCGCGGGTGAGGGTGAGCGGGGGCCGCCAGGCGAGCGCGACGCGCAGCCGGCCCGGGTCGCGCAGCGCGGCGGCCGAGGCGCTGACGGAGGGCGGGCGGTGCGGGTCGTCCGGGTGCGCTCCGGCGACCGCGTCCAGCAGGAGCGCGGCGTCGGCGACGGTACGGGCCAGGGGGCCGTTGACGGTGAGGCCCTGGAAGGCGTCGCTGTGGGGGTGCGTGGAGATCCTGCCGCGCTGCGGTTTGATGCCGACGAGGTGGGTCCAGGCAGCGGGGATCCGGACGGAGCCCGCCCCGTCCGAGCCCAGCGCCGCAGGCACCAGCCCGGCGGCGACGGCCGCCGCGGAGCCCCCGGACGAGCCGCCCGGGGTGTGCCCGGTGTTCCAGGGGTTGCGGGTGGCGCCGAAGGCCGCGCCCTCGGTGAACGGCCACTGGCCCAGTTCGCAGGAGTTGGTCTTGCCGACCACGACGGCCCCCGCGGCACGCAGCCTGCGGACCGCCTCACTGTCGGACGCGGCCGGGGGCAGGTCGCCGTCGCAGCCGAAGTGGGTGGGCAGGCCCGCGACATCGGTGTCGTCCTTGACGGCGACCGGCACGCCGAGCAGCGGCAGCCGCTCCCCCGCCGCGAGCCGCCGGTCGGCTGCCGCGGCCTCGGCGAGCGCGGCCTCGGCCCGCAGGTGCCGGAAGGCGTTGACGGTCCCCTGCGTCGCCTCGATCCGGGCGAGACTGGCTGCGACGAGTGCGGTGGAGGTGGTGTGCCCCTCGGCCAGCAGCCGTGCGCTGTCGGCCAGACCGGGCGGCGCGTGCGCCGGTGACGGCTCCGGTGCCGGGGTCCCCGCCGGCCGGGGTGGGGTGCCCGGTCCGGTGCGCTCGGTGGGTTCGGTTGAGGACATGGGCTGCCGCCTCCCTCGTGTCCGTCGGATCCACCGGTTCTCCCGGTTCCGCCCGCACGAACTTACTGGAGGGTAACGAAGCGGGGGCCGCCCGCTCAAGCGTTTCGCACGGCGGGCCGTGCGGGAGGGGAGCACGCGAGGAGCGGGCGAGGAGCACGGGCTTCGCCCGCCGTGCGCACCGTCGCGCGCCGCGCACCGCGCGGGCGTACTCTCGAAGGCACGGATTCACCCGGATCGCACACACCCTGGACAGGCCCCGGAAACAGGCGCCGAGCAGGCCCGAGGAGGCCGTCGGCAGGCCCTTTCGAAGGAGGCGGCGTGACCGGTCACCGGATGGGCGTACGCAGAACCGTCACAGCGGCGGTGGTCTCGCTCGCCGCCCTCACCGTCACGAGCGGCACCGCGGCGCACGCCGACGACGACATCGGCTCGCTCAGCGCCCAGGAGATCGTCGACCGTTCCCGTGACGCGTTCCTGAGCGTGGACTCGCTGCACCTCACCACTCGCGGCGACCTCGGCAGGGCGGATTCGCCCATGACGCTGGACCTCGTCCTCGACCGGGACGGCAACTGCGCGGGCGGCGTCGACCTCGGCGACGACGAGGGCTCCGTGAAGATCATCAAACGGGGCGACACCGTGTGGCTGAAACCGGACTCGGCCTTCTGGAAGAACCAGGTGCCCATCGGCGGCTCGGCCTTCGAGGCGATCCTCGACGGCCGGTACATGAAGGGCACCGCCACCGACCCGCGGCTGCGTACGGTGAGCGAGGCCTGCGATCTCGATACGTTCCGCAAGCTGGTCACGGACAACGCGAAGTCCGGCGCCGGCCGGGGCACCCTGGTCAAGGGCGAGGAGACCGAACTCGCCGGCTCCCCGGTGATTCCGGTGGTCCGGACCACGGGCGACAGGACGCTGACCCTGTACGTGGCCACCGAGGGCAAGCCCTATCCGGTGCGGCTCACGGTGAAGGGGCCGTCCGCGGACGCGGTCGTGGGCTTCTCGGCCTTCGACCGACCGGTGCCCGCGGCGACCCCCTCGGCGGACGAGAGCGTCGACGTCAGCGCCCTGCTGGGGCGGACGACCTCTCCCGTCTGACCGACCGGACCCCGGCGCCGGACGCGGCCCGGCGCCGGACGCGGCCTCACCGCACGCGCGGGACGCGCTCCTTGCGGCTGAGCACCGCGTACAGCACCAGCGACGAGACCAGCCCGACCGCCCAGCCGTAGTCGGCCAGCGGCTTCAGGAACGGGATCACTCCCCCGGCGGGGAAGGGACCCTTGCCCGGGGCCGAGTGGGATCCGCCCACGGCCAGGACGCCGCCGAGCGCGAAGGCGGCGACGGCGCGCCGATTCCAGCCGTTGGTGTACCAGTAGCGACCGCCGGGCCGGTAGAGGTCCGCGAGGTCCAGGACGGTGCGGCGGATGATCCAGTAGTCGGCGATGAGGATGCCCGCGACCGTACCGAGCAGTCCGCCGACCAGTCCGAGCCAGGTGAAGATGTACAGCTCGGGGGTCTCGGTGAGCTTCCACGGCATGATCAGCACGCCGACGATGCCGGTGATCAGCGCGCCGGTACGGAAGTTGATGAGCTTCGGCGCGAGGTTCGCCAGGTCGTAGGCGGGTGAGACGACGTTCGCCGCGATGTTCACGGAGACCGTCGCGACGAGCACGGTGATCAGGCCGAAGAGCAGCCCGAAGACGTTGTCGGTCCTGGCGACGAGCTGGACCGGGTCCCAGATGGCTTCGCCGTACACGGCCTGCGAACCGGAGGTGACGAGGACCGACAGCAGGGCGAAGAACGTCATCGTGGTCGGCAGCCCGAGCGACTGCCCCCGGACCTGGGCGCGTTGACCGGCGGCGAAGCGGGTGAAGTCGGGGATGTTCAGCGAGAGCGTGGCCCAGAAGGCGATCATGCCCATCAGCGACGGGAAGAAGACCGGCCAGAAGTCCTTGCCCCAGCCCAGCGCCGACGGCTGGTCCAGCAGCGGACCGAATCCGCCGGCCTTGACCGCGACCCACACCAGCAGGACGACGGCACCGACGAGGACGAACGGGGCCGCCCAGTTCTCGAAGCGGCGCAGGGTGTCCATCCCCCGGTGGATGATGGCGAGTTCGAGCGCCCAGAACAGGACGAAACAGAGCCACAGCGTCCACGGCTGGCCGCCGATCTCGGCGGCCTTCGCCCAGCCTCCGAAGATCTTGCCGAGCAGGGTGAAGATCCCGACCCCGCCGATCCAGGTCTGGATGCCGAACCAGGCGCAGGCGACGGCCGCCCGGATCAGGGCGGGGAGATTGGCGCCGCGCAGCCCGAACGAGGCGCGCGCCAGCACCGGGAAGGGGATGCCGTACTTGGGTCCCGCGTGCCCGGTGAGCAGCATCGGCGCGAGCACGATCAGGTTGGCCAGCGCGATGGTGAACACGGCCTGTTTCCAGTCCATGCCGAGCGCGACCAGGCCGGAGGCCAGCAGCCAGGACGGGATGTTGTGGGCCATGCCGATCCAGAGGGCCGCGAAGTTGTACGTCGTCCAGGTGCGCCGTTCCAGGGGTACGGGCAGCAGGTCCTCGTTGGCGAAGCGGGGGTCGTCGGGGATCCGGCCCGGGGCGAGTTCGACGCGGTCGAGAGCGGTGGGTATCGGTTCCGGCGGCGGTGCGGGTGGGACGGTCGAGGTCATGGCGGGCTGGACCCTTCGCTCGGGAGCGGTTCCGTGCGGGGCGGGGGTGTCGGGTGTGGCGCGTGGGACCGGGGATGGCACATGAGGGGACCGGGGATGGCGCGTGGGGGCGCCGGACGTGCGGTGCGGGAGCCGGCCGGTACGCGGGGCCGCCGCGGAGGGGACGGCGCCGCGCGTGCGGTCAGGCCGACAGGGCCGGAATGATCTCGGAGCCGTACGCGTCGATCGTCGCCTCACGCGCGTCGTGCATGTTGTAGACGGCGAACTGGTCGACTCCCAGGTCGCGCAGGGCCCGGAGCTTCTCGATGTGCGCCTCGGCGGGGCCCAGCAGACAGAACCGGTCGACGATCTCGTCCGGAACGAAGGCCGTGTCCGGGTTGCCGGTGCGGCCGTGGTGGCTGTAGTCGTATCCGGACCGCCCGGCGATGTACTCGGTGAGGGCCTCGGGGACCAGACCCGAGTGCTCGCCGTAGCGGGACACGAGATCGGCGACGTGGTTGCCGACCATGCCGCCGAACCACCGGCACTGCTCCCGGGCGTGGTCGAGGTCGTCGCCCACATAGGCGGGGGCGGCGACGCAGATGGTGATGGAGTCCGGGTCCCGTCCGGCGTCGGACGCCGCCTGCCGTACCGCCTTGATCATCCACTCGGTGAGGAAGGGATCGGCGAGCTGGAGGATGAATCCGTCCGCCTTCTGCCCGGCCAGGGCCAGGGCCTTGGGCCCGTACGCCCCCATCCAGACGGGCAGCCTGCCGTCCTTCACCCAGGGGATCTGGACCCGCTGGCCGTCGACGGTGGCCTCCCGTCCCTCCGCCAGGTCACGGATGACGTCCATCGCCTCGCCCAGGCGGGCCAGGGTGTTGGGCTTGCGGCCCGCGACGCGCATCGCGGAGTCACCGCGCCCGATCCCGCAGACGGTCCGGTTGCCGTACATGTCGTTCAGGGTGGCGAACGTGGAGGCGGTGACCTCCCAGGTGCGGGTGCCCGGATTGGTCACCATCGGGCCGACGATCAGGTGCTCGGTCTGCTCCAGGATCCGGCTGTAGATGACGAAGGGCTCCTGCCAGAGCACCGCCGAGTCGAAGGTCCAGCCGTAGCGGAAGCCGTTGCGCTCGGCGCGGCGCATGAGACCGACGACGGCCGAGGCCGGCGGGTCGGTCTGGAGTACGAGTCCGAAATCCATGACAGGTTCTCCTAGTCCAGTGACTGACTGACTGACAGATGGCCCGAGGGATGCGTGCCGTGACCGGTGCGGCCGGTCCTCACATGGTCGAGCAGTCGCCGTCAGCGGCTCCGGGATGCTGCCCTTGGCTGACGCGCTTCGGAGGGAATCCTTCCATGAGGCCGTGCCGAACCGGGTGCAACGACGCCTCGGACGCGAGTCGCGGAGGGACAATCGTGGACTGCTTTCGGGGCCGTGGGAAGAGGCCGTCCGGACATGGTCATCGGAGAGCACACCCCATATTCGAACGCGTGATCCATATCACCGCGTCGCCACTCCGTGCACAGGGGCCTCTCTACGTCACACCGGCGCAGTGACACGGACCGTCGGGCAGCCGGTTCAGGGCCCTGGAGTTCACCGAGTCGACGGCGCGGCGGGACCAGTCCAGCCAGTCCGTCCCCGCACCGGAACCGGACTCGTCGAGGAGCAGCCGGTGGAGCCCGGCCCATACCCCGGCCGTCGACCACTCCGTGAAGCGTCGGTGGGCCGTCGCCCCGGAGGGTCCGAACGAAGCCGTGGGCAGCTGCCGCCAGCCGCAGCCCGAGGTGGCCACGAACACGATCGCGGCCAGCACTTCCCGGTCGCCGTGCCGCCGACGACCGCCTCCCTGAGGCCGTGACGGGGCCTTCGGCACCACGCGCTGGAACAGCTCCCACAGCTCGTCCGGCACCAGCCGCTCCACAATCCCCGCCACGCCGAAAGCCTACTCGGCCACCGGGACACGGGACGGTGACCGCACGACTCGCGCGCCGTCGGTCAACCCGCCTGCGGGGGAGGGTGGTTGGGGGGCCTCGGTCAGGCGCCGCCGAAGGCGACGACCAGCCCGACGACCAGGGCGAGACAGATCAGGGCCGTCGCGACCGGCCGGCGCCGGCCCGTGCGGGAACGGCGCCGCGGCCGGTCCTTCGAGAGCTGCGACGTCCTCGCCCCGCCCGTGCGGGTGTCGGCGGTCTCGGCCAACAGGCCGCGGCAGCAGGCCGCGAGACGGGCGATGTCGCCGTCGAGCGGGGCGATGGTCTCGGCGCGGGCCGGGGCCGTGGTGCCGCCGTCCAGGATCCGGCCGGCGCGGACCAGCGCACGGTCGAGCCCATGGGCGGTGAGGCTGATCCACCGGCCCGCGTCCTCGCCGCGGATCACCACGGTGCCGCCGCGCTCGCGGTAGACGGTGTGCTGCCGCCACAGCAGCTTCGCCAGCGGCCCGGCGATGTCACGCAGCGTCGGCGTCTGTCTCCTCTCGTCGTTCAACGCGGCGCGGTCCATGCCTCGGAGGCGTGCGAGGGCGCACTCCGGCAGAGCGGCGGGGCGGCATGAGCACGGCTGTGTTCCTGCCGGGGCCTGTGCCCCGGGATGTGTCTGGACAACTCGTCAGTCCTTTCGGGCATCACACCGGTCGGCGTGATCACCGCAGGACTCTAAGGCCTCGGCCGCGGGCCGCAGTTGAGAGGGGCCGGATTCCCGTGAGCCACCGGTCGCGGTTGTCCGGATCACCACGAACCGCGCCGCCCCCGACCGGCCGAGGCGTCGACCCCGCCGATCGGGAACGGCCGGGCAGCGGCCGGGGGCTGTTGCGCCGGGAGGACGGGACAGCCCTCAGCCCACCTCCCGCACCCCGTTTCCCCGCAGCCCGGTGAGGGCGACGCCCACGCCGGCCACCCCGACGAGCGCTATCGCGGCCAGCGCGGTCCGCGGCCCGTCGTACCGGGTGAGCAGCGCGGCGACCGCGGGAAGCATGATGACCGATCCGGCCTGCACCCCGGTCTGATAGACGGACACCACGCGTCCGCGCAGGGCGGGTTCGGTGTTCTGGACTGCCTGCATGTTCAGGGCCGCGAAGGACAGCACGAACGCCGCGCCCACCAGCAGCAGCGACGGCAGCGGCCCGGTGAGGTACGAGGCGGACTCCGGGCGGGCCAGCAGGAACAGCTGGCCCGCCGACGCGCACACGGCTCCGGCGGCGATCGGCCGGGCGGTGCCGAACCGCTGGATGCGGCGCGCGGCGAAGGGCACCGAGACCGCCAGCGGGACACAGGCCGGCAGGAGCGCGAGCGCGGTCCGCCAGGGCGACCAGCCGTACTCGCCGCTCAACCGGAAGGTGATCAGCAACAGCAGGCTGATGTAGGTGCCGTTGAGGGTGGCGGCACCCAGGGTCGAGCGGACCAGGGGCCCGTTGCGCAGCACCGTCCGGGTCAGCCGGGGCGGCTTCGTCCGTACGGTGGCCGGAATCACCCGTATCCCCCACACCAGCAGCCCCAGCGCCACCGGGGCGGGGAACAGGAACGTCCAGTGCCAGGCGTCCGCGGCCAGCAGGCCGGAGAGAAGCAGTCCGACCGTGAATCCGGCCGCTCCGAACAGTGAGTAGACCGATACCGCTCTGCGCTGCCGCGGCCCACCGGGAAAGGTGGCGCCGATGAGCGCCAGCCCGGCGGGCGCGGTCAGGGCCGCGCAGGCGCCCTTGACGACCCGGGACGCGATGAGCACCGCGGTGTCGTCGCTCAGACCCCCGACGACGGAGGCCGCGGCGAACAGCAGCATCGCGGCGAGGTAGCAGCGTCGCAGTCCCCAGCGGGCGCCGAGGACCGGTCCGTACATCAGCATGGCGGCGAAGCCGAGGGCGAAGCCGCTCATCAGCCACTGCACGGACATCAGCGGGAGCCCGAGGTCCGCGCCGATCGACGGCAGCGCCACGAGGACGACCGAGACCTCAAGGGCGTCGAGGACCATGTTCCCCGACAGGACGAACAGCAGCGGCCACTGACCTCCCCCCGTACGGGAGGGGGAGGTCCTGGCGGATGCCGGCGCCTCAGCCACCGGCCGACACCTTGTCCCGCTCCGTTCCCGGGGTCCGCTCGCCGGACAGCTTCGCGAGCAGTGCCGGGAGCCGTTCGCTGATCAGCTCGATGTTCCGGGCCACCAGGTCGTCGGGCATGCCGGCGACGCTCGCCCAGAAGATGAGGTGCTTGACCGGAAGTCCCCTGGTCCGCTCGTGGATCCGGGCGGCGGCGTCCTCCGGGGTGAGGATCTCCAGCGTGGCCCAGCCGTTGTCGCCGGGGCTGTCGGGGAAGTCCTCCGGCCTGAGCAGCGGCGGCCTCGGCTGATCGGTGCCCTGCACCGACAGCTGCCGGTAGCTGTTCATCTGATGGGCCAGATGCGGGGCGACCCGGGGCCAGGCCGCTTCGGGGTCGTCGGCCAGGATGACCGGGAGCAGGTCCGATACGCGGGCGTCGGCGGGATCGTGGCCTCCCTCGACCAGACCGGCCCGGTAGTGCGGGAACATCTCGGTGGAGATGTGCAGCAGCCCGATGCCGAGCCGGCCGGCGATGCGTGCGCCTCGCGGACCGTAGAACCCGCCCCACAGCGGCACCGGGCGCTGGATCGGGCCCGGGGTGATGCCGCCCTCCTCCCACAGCCTGCGCACCTCACGGATGTTCCGCTCGACACCGCTGAACCGGTGACCGAAGTCGGCGCCGAACAGGTCGTACTCGGGCACCCGGTAGCCGGCGCCCATCCCGAGCTCCAGCCTGCCGCCGCTGATCAGGTCCACGATCGCGGCGTCCTCCGCGAGCTGGGCGGGCCTGCGCAGATTCGGCAGCATCACGGCGGTGCCGATGCGTACGCGGCGGGTCCGCGCCGCCGCGGCGGCGGCGAACGTCAGCGGCTGCGGCAGATAGCCGTCCTCGAAGAGATGGTGCTCCGTGAACCAGATGCCGTCCGCGCCGCGCCGGTCCGCCTCCTCGCAGAATTCCAGGGAGCGTGCGTAGTGGTCGGCCCACGGCCGGTGCCAGGCGTCCGGGTTGCGCAGATCGAAGAGGATTCCGACGTGCATGCTGAGGTCTCCGTTCGTGGTGGGCCGGGAAGCGGAAGAGCGGGCAGCGGTCAGCCCAGGAGGGTTCCGCCGCTCGCGTCGATGAACGCCCCGGTCACCCAACGGGCCTCGTCGGTGGCCAGAAATGTCACGACGTCCGCGACGTCCACCGCCGCGCCGACCCTCTTGAACGCCGACAGCTGGGCCATCTGCTCGACGGCCTCGGGGATGGCGAACACCGGGCTGCCGTTGTCGGTGATCCCCGGCGCCACGCTGTTGACGGTGATGCCGCGCGGGGCGAGGTGCCGCGCGAAGTGCAGCGAGATCTGCTCGATCGCGCCCTTGGTCATCGCGTACGCCGCCTGGACCGGGTTGGCGAACCGGGTCAGTCCCGACGAGATGTTGATGATGCGGCCGCCGTCGGAGAGCAGCGGCAGGGCGCGCAGCACGATGAAGTACGGAGCCTTCGCGTTCACCGCGAAGAGCCGGTCGAACTCCTCGGGAGTGACGTCCTCGGGCGCGATGTCCGGGGAGGTCCGGCCCGCGTTGTTGACCAGGATGTCGAGCGTGGTCTCGCCGGTCCGCTCCTTCAGCCCCCGCTCCAGACCGAGGAACAGCTCGTGCACATCGCCGGGCACTCCGAGTTCGGCCCGCACCGGGAAGGCCCGGCCGCCGTCGCGCTCGATCAGCCGTACGGTCTCCGCCGCGGCGTCCTCGTTGGAGGAGTAGTGCACGGCGACCAGAGCGCCCTCCTCGGCCAGCCGCTGGGCCGTGGCCCGGCCGATTCCCCGGCTCGAACCGGTCACCAGCGCGGTCTTGTTCGTCAGCCTGCCCATCCTGGAACTCCTGTTGTCCGAAGGGGTCGTGGAAGGTGGTGCGGTGGTGCAAGGTGGTGCGGTGGTGGGACGTGGTGCGGCCCGTTGCCCGAGGGGCCGGAAGGGCGGCGGGCTGTCGAGTCCGCTGATCACCCGGGACAGCCGCCTGCGGACGTCGCCGGACCCCATCAGCGCGGTGAAGGTCTCCCGGAGCCCCTCCACCTCGTGCCCGCCGAGCAGCAGGAACGACTGCGCCTGGATATGGGTGAGGGTCCGGGCGCCGACGGCATGGCGTATCCCGCCGTAGTCGTCGAGCAGTTCGTCACCGGCCGTCCCCGCGATCCGGTCCGCCAGCCGGCCGCCGAGTTCGGCGGCGTCCTGGAGCCCCAGGTTGAGCGCCATCCCGCCGACCGGCATCTGCACATGCGCGGCGTCCCCGGCGAGGAGTACCCGGCCCCGGCGGTAGCGCGTGACCTGGCGCAGGGTGTTGTCGAAGGCGTTCAGCCACAGCGGCCGTCCATGGCCGATGCGCTCGCCCGTCACCTTCGTCCATGCCCCGGCGACCTCGTCGAAGCCCGGCTCACCCGTGCGTTCCGCGGGGGCGGCGCCGAACACGTGCACCATGACCCGGGTACTGCCGTCCGGCCAGCGGTGGGCGGTGGCCAGGCCCTTGGGCAGCCGCTCGAACCGACGGTCCGGGATGTCGATGCCCGCGACATCGGCGCGCAGCATCTCCCGGGTCGCCGCCTCGCCGGCGAAGTCGAAGCCGGCGAGCCGTCGTACGGTGGAACGCCAGCCGTCGCAGCCGACCGCGTAGGAGCCCGTCAGCTGTTCCCTTCCGCCGTCCGACGTGACGGTCTCGACCAGCACCCGGCCGTCCCGGTCGGCGAGACCGACCAGCCGCCGGTCCCGCCGTACGACCGCGCCGAGTTCGACGGCCCGCTCCTGGAGCACCGCCTCGACGCGGGTCTGGGGGCACTTCCACTGTCCGGCGTACGGATGGCCGGGGTCGGCCGCCCCCAGGTCGAGCCGGATGCCGCCGAAGTGTCCCGGTCCCCCGTCCGGGAGGGTTCCGAGCCGGTCCAGGATGCCGCGTTCGGCGAACAGTTCCATCGTGCGGGCGTGCAGGGTGGATGCCCGCGACTCACTCATCGGCGCGGCCAGTTGCTCGACCACCTGGACCCGTACGCCGTGTGTGCGCAGGTCCCCGGCGAGCAGCAGTCCGACGGGGCCGGCGCCGACGATCACCACATCGGTGTCGGCCCCGGTCCGGGGCGGCGGTGCGGACATCGGTCAGCGCCGTGCTTCCGCGTACGCCCTGGCGTGGGCGAGCGTCGCCCGGCTGTTGGTTCCGAGCGCTTCCCTGATGAACTCCCGTGCCTCGGGGATTCCGGCGTCGGGGCCGAGGATCGCGGTGATGTTCTCCTCCTTGATCACCACGGTGTGCTGGGAACTCGCGGTGGCGGTGTTGTCCGGCTCCTCGTCGAACCGCCAGTACCCGGTGTGCAGGGTCATCAGCGCGGGCAGCGTGGTCTGCTTGTACACGATCCGCCGGTGCGGGAAGCACACCCGGACCGATTCGGTGAGATGCGTGGAGCCGTCCTTGGCGCGGGTGTGCATCCGCAGCACCTGGAGCCCCGGGGTGTCCTCGGTCAGTTTCACCTCGCTCACGTGCGGGAGCCGTTCGGTCCACAGCTGGGCCTCGTTGACGAAGTCGTAGAGATCCTTCGCGGACCCTTCGGCCCGTACGGAGTCCACGAACGAGAGCGTCAGCGCGTCGGCCCGCGCGGTCTCCTCAAGTCCGGCCTTGACGGCGGGGAGTTCGGCTCTGCTGTTGCGGTCCACGGCCTCGTCGATCCACCGCAGGCCTTCCGGGTCGTCATCGATCGCCCGGTATTCGTGCAGCAGCCGCAGCCGGGTCTCGTCGGCTCCGAGGGGCTCGATGATCCATGTGCCGCTCATCTCCGCGACGGGAGGTGCGGAGACCTCCTGCCGGAAGGTGATGCGCAGTCCTTCCGGGTCGAGTTCCCGGCGTGACGTCCAGTTCTTCGCCTCGCCGTTGGCGGTGGCCCAGATGCGTATCCGCTCCTGGTTCCCCTCCCGCTCCAGGTACTCGACGTACACCGACGGCGGGAACAGCCGCGGCCAGTTCTCGACCTCGGCGAGCAGTCGGTAGACCTCTGCGGCACTCGCCAGGACGGTGATCTCGTGGGCGACCTCGCGGCCGGCTTGCTCGGACATGCCGTTCTCCCCTCTCGTCCTTACGTCAGAAGTTGCCGAGCCCGCCGCACACGTTCAGCGCCTGGGCGGTGATCGAGGCCGCCGGATCCGAGGCGAGATAGCCGACCAGGCCCGCCACCTCCTCGGGCGTCGAGTACCGGCCGAGCGGGATCTTGGCCTGGAACTTCTGCAGGATGGCGTCCTCGGTGGTGTCGTACGCGTCCGCGTAGCCCTGCCGGACCCGCTGTGCCATCGGGGTCTCCACATAACCGGGGCACACCGCGTTGACCGTGACCCCGGTCGGCGCGAGTTCGTTGCCCAGTGCCTTGGTGAATCCGACGACACCGTGCTTGGACGCCGAGTAGGGGGCGCCGAGCACCACGCCCTGTTTGCCCGCGGTGGAGGCGATGTTGATGATCCGCCCCCGGTTCTTCGCCCGCATGCCCCCGGCGTTGAGCACCTCGCGGGTCATCGTGAAGACACTGGTCAGATTGGTCGCGATGACGTCCGCCCAGAGGTCGTCCGCGATGTCGGCGGTCACCCCGCCGCCGCTGCGGCCCGCGTTGTTGACCAGGACGTCGATCGTCCCGAACCGGGCGACCGCGGCCCGCACCACCTCCGCGATGTCCTCCCGGGACCGTACGTCGCCCGTCGTGCCGTCCACGTCGAGGCCCTCGGCCCGGAGGGCCTCGACGGTTTCCGCGACCGCCTTCTCGTCCCGGGCGCAGAGGAACACCCGGTGTCCCTGCTGGGCGAGCAGGCGGGCCGAGGCGAGACCGATTCCGCTGGTCGCACCAGTGACCAGGGCGACCCTGGCAGTGATGTCGGGCATGTTCCGCACCGTCCTTTCCCGGTCAGAGCGCCCGCGCGGCGGGCAGATGGGTGTTGACGAGGTCGATCAGCTCGCGCGGGGTGCGGGCTCTGGCCAGCACCTCTTCGTCCAGGCTGATGGCGAATTCCCGCTCGATCCGGCCGGCGGTCTCCAGCAGGGCGAGCGATTCGTATCCGAGGTCCTCGAAGGCGGTGTCGATGATGTCCGCGTCGAGGTCGACGCTCTCGTCCGTACCCGCGCCCTCGCGCAGGATGGTCTTGAGCTGTTGGAGGGTGAATGCGTCGGCGGGCATGTCCGGTCCCTTCGTCAGAGGCGGGTGTGATCGACGGCGCGCACGACCATGGCGGAGTTGAATCCGCCCTGGCCACGGGCGAGTACGAGTGCGCTGCGCAGTTCCGCGGGGCGCGCCGTACCGGTCACCAGGTCGATCTCGTACGTGTGCGACAGCGTGGAGCCCGCGGTCGGCGGGATGACTCCGTCGCGTATCGACAGGAAGGCGGCGGCGAGGTCGAGCGGGGCGGCACCGGAGTACAGCCGGCCCGTCGTGGTCTTCGGTGCCGTCACCGGCACCCCGCGGGGCCCGAAGACCTTGGTGATCGCCTCCGCCTCCGCCCGGTCGAGTTCCGGGACGGCCGCGGCGTCCGCGAACACCACCGAGATGTCCTCGGGCGCCGACTCCGCGTCCTTCAGGGCGAGTTCGATCGCGTTCTGCAACGTCGGCGCCCGGTCGGCGCCGGGCCTGGGGTCCAGCGTGGAGGCGTGGCCCGCGATCTCCCCGTAGACGCGCGGAGCACCGCGCTCCAGGGCGTGTCCGGCGTTCTCCAGCACCATCAGCGCGCCGCCCTCGCCGGGGACATGGCCGCGGGCCCGGTCGTCGAAGGGCAGGTACGCGCGTTCCGGGTCGTCACTGGTGCTCAGCCGGCCGCTGGTGAGCTGGGCGACCCAGCCCCAGGGGCAGATCGACGCGTCGACCGCGCCGGAGATCACCATGCTGGTGCCCTTGCGGATCTGCCTGCGGGCCTGCGCGACCGCGTCGAGCCCGCCCGCCTGGTCGCTGACCACCACGCTGCTCGGTCCGCGCAGTCCGCCGCGGATGGAGATCTGTCCGCTGTTGACCGCGTAGAACCAGGCGAACGACTGGTACGCGCTGACGTACTGGCCGCCCTTGCTCCACAGCGCCCTCAGCTCGTTCTGGCCGAACTCGAAGCCGCCGGAGTGGCTGGCCGTGATGACCCCCACGTCGTAGTCGGGCAGTTCGGACGGGACGACACCGGCGTCCGCGAACGCCCAGTCGGCGCCGACCAGGGCGATCCGGGTCATCCGGTCGGTCTGGGGCAGCAGCCGTCCGGGCAGATGCTCCCCGGCTTCGAATCCGCTTATCTGACCGGCCAGCCGGCACGGGTAGGGCGAAGGATCGAAGTGGGTCACCCGGCCGATGGCGCTGCGGCCGGCCAGTGTGGCCGACCAGTACTCCTCGATGCCCAGCCCCGTGGGCGCGGCCACTCCGAGTCCGGTCACCCAGGTGCGGGGCGTCATCGGAGCCTCCGGTCGGGCTTCGCCAGCACCACCGCGCTCTGGAAGCCGCCGAATCCGCTGCCCACCGAGAGCACCGCCTCGGTCTTCCAGTCACGGGCGGTCAGCGGTACGTAGTCCAGGTCGCACTCCGGGTCCGGGGTGTGCAGATTCGCCGTCGGCGGCACCACGTCGTGCGTCATGGCGAGTACCGAGGCGGCGATCTCGATCGATCCGATGGCGCCGAGCGAGTGCCCGACCATCGACTTGATGGAGCTGACCGGGGTGCGGTGGGCGTGGTCCCCGAGGCTGCGCTTGAACGCGGCCGTCTCGTGCCGGTCGTTCTGCTTGGTCCCGGAGCCGTGCGCGTTGATGTAGTCGATGTCGTCGGGGTTGAGCCGGGCCTCGTGGAGCGCGACCCGGATGGCCTCGGCCATCTCCTTGCCGTCGGGGCGCAGTCCGGTCATGTGGAAGGCGTTGGAACGCGTCGCGAAACCGGCCACCTCCGCGTAGATCTTCGCGCCGCGGGCCCGTGCGCTCCCCCACTCCTCCAGCACGAACACCGCCGCGCCCTCACCCATGACGAACCCGTTGCGGCTCGCGTCGAACGGGCGCGAGGCGTGCGCCGGGTCGTCGTTGCGAGGGGTCGTGGCCTTGATCGCGTCGAAGCAGGCCACGGTGATGGGCGAGATGGGAGCGTCGGCCGCACCCGCGATCATCACGTCGGCCGAGCCCTCCCTGATGACGTCGGCGGCGTAGCCGACCGCGTCGAGGCCGGAGGTGCAGCCGGTCGAGACCACGGTGCTCGGTCCTTCGGCGCCCACGGCCCAGGCGACCTCGGTCGCGAACGAGCTGGGCACCAGGTAGTTGTAGAGATGCGGAACGGCGTAGGTGTGGTCGACCAGTTCCAGCCGGCCGTCGTCGCTGACGGTGCGGTACTCCTGGTCCAGGCCGGTGGTCGCGCCCACCGCGCTGCCGATCGTCACCCCGGTGCGGTGCGGGTCCAGCGTGCCGAACTCCAGCCCGCTGTCGGCGACCGCCTCGCGTGCGGTGACGACGGCGAACTGTGCGGCCCGGTCCATCCGCCGGATCTCCTGCGGGGTCAGCCCGGACAGTTCGGCGTCGAAGTCGACCTCGGCGGCGACCTGGGAGCGGAAGGGCGAAGGGTCGAAGAAGGAGATGCGGCGGGTGGCGGTCCGGCCGTCGGTGAGCAGCTTCCAGAAGGCCTTCGCGCCCTGGCCGCCCGGAGCGGTCACACCGATGCCGGTGATCACGACGCGGCGGGCGCCGGTGGTGCTGTGCGCTTCGCTCATGACTCCCGCCAGTGGTAGAAGCGCCGGGCCATGGCGTCCGCGGGCGAGCGCCAGGTCTCGGGGTCGTAGGCCTCGATGTGCGGTTTGAGGTCCTCGCTGATCCGGACGAACCGGGAATCGGTCTTCGCGTCCTCGATCAGCCCGGCGCCGTTGTCCTCGTCGAAGTCCTGCAGATGGAAGTAGAGGCCCCGGTACGCGAAGAGCTGGCGGCGGCGGGTGCCCATGCGGCCGGGCATGTCGGTCGCGTCGAAGGCGCCGAAGAGTCCGGCGACCTCCTCGGCCGACGCCGAAGCCATCCTGGCCACGATCAATGTGCTGTGCATCGTTCCCTCTCGTGTGCTCGTCGGCCCGTACTCGTCGGGCTCGTGTCCATCGGGCGGCGCGTGCTCAGCGCGCCGGCCCGAACCAGCGGTCCAGGGCCATCGGCAGGTCGTGGTGGCTGCCGGGCGCCGCCCAGGCGACATGCCCGTCGGGCCGGACCAGGACGGCGGCGGTGCCGGCCAGCGGGCTGTCCGCCGGGATGTCGTGCGAGGTCGCCGTCACGATGTCGACCCGGTCGCGCCACCCCTGCGCGCGCCGTCGCAGCCGGGCGTTGTCGTCGAGGTCGAGGAGCACGCCGCGGGCGGGCCGCAGCAGCGTGCCGCTGTCGGTGCGCCCGCCGCCGCGGACCAGTGCGAGCCGCGGCATGCGCGCCCCCAGCAGGGGGTGGCTGCCGCCGCCCACGTCGTAGCGGATGTCCAGGCCGCTGACCCGGGCGGCGAGATGGCGTTCGACCTCCGCGTGGTCCAGCAGTTCGCCGAGCACCTCCCGCAGGGGTCCCACCTCGTCACCGCCGAGGATGAGCGTGCTCTGTGCCCGCGTGTTCGTCAGCAGCTTGCGGCCGACCTCGTGCCGTTCCCCGTGGTAGCTGTCCAGCAGCGCCCCGGGCGCCGTGCCGCGCACCACGGCGGCGAGCTTCCAGCCCAGGTTCACCGAGTCCTGCACGCTGGTGTTCATGCCCTGCCCGCCCGCGGGCAGATGGACATGCGCCGCGTCTCCGGCCAGCAGTACCCGGCCGCGCCGGTACTCGGTGACCTGACGGGCGGCGTCGGTGAACGCGCTGACCCACACCGGCTCGGCGGCGGAGATGTCGATGCCGGTCAGGCGTTTCCAGACATCGGCCACTTCACCGAAGCCGGGCGGCCCGGTGCGCCTCTCCGGCGGCGGAGTGCCGCGCTCCCCGACGATGATCCGGTGGATCCCGCCGGGCAGCCGCGCGACCATCACCATGCCCCCGGGGGTCTGCTCGCCGATCATCCGGGGTTCCAGTTCGACGCCCCGTACATCGGCGAGAAACAGTTCCGTGGTGGCGGGCGTGCCCGGGAAGTCGAAGCCGGCGGCCTTGCGCACGGCGCTGCGTCCACCGTCGCAGCCGACCAGATACCGGGCCCGCAGCGCCCGTTCGCCGCCGCGGACCGTCACGGTCACTCCCTCGGCGTCCTCCACGAATCCGGTGAACTCCTGCCCGCGCCGGATGTCCGCGCCCAGCTCCCCGGCCCAGCCTTCGAGCACGGCCTCCGTCCTCGACTGCGGGACGGCCACGGCGGACCGGTGCGGGGCGCCCAGCAGCCCGAGGTCCAGCGGCAGACCACCGAAGTGGCCCGCCTCGCTCGTCCGGATCTCGCCGAACCGGGGAAGCAGACCCCGCTGGTCGAACACCTCCATCGTGCGGATGGTGAACCCGATGCCGCGTGACTGCCCCGTCGGTGCCGGCAGCCGGTCCAGCACGATGACGTCGATGCCCGCCAGGCGCAGTTCTCCGGCCAGCATGAGCCCGGCGGGGCCGGCACCGACGACGATGACTGAAGTGTCCATGCGTTCCTCCGGAGATGTCAGCGAGGTGGCAGAGAGAAGGCCATCAGGAATTGCGGCGCAGGCGCTTATTTCTTGTCAAGATTCTCGGCGATCCGCGCGAGGACCTCGTTGGCCGCGAGAAACTCGTCCTCCGAGATTCCGGCGAGCGATTCCGCCGCATGCGCGTTTACCAGCAATTCGGCCCGCTGGTGCGCCGCCTCGCCCGATTCGGTGAGCGTCACGGTTTCCTCCGTCACCGTGACCCAGCCCCGGACATCGAACTCGTCGATGACGGACTGATACGAGTCGACACCGTCGGCGACCAGGAATGGAGCGAATGCGGCGTCGATCCCCGCCACGGAGTCCACCTTGATGCTGAGGGCGTGCAGCACTTGCCACTGCCGCCGGGTCAGCTTCTGACCCGCGAGGGATCTCCCGGTGGACGCGTCGAACTGCTGGTGAAGAAGGAGGAGCCAGTAGCCGAGGCGCTTCGTCGTGTTCTGCTGGAGCATAGAGCGCACCCTCCCGGGGTTCACGGGCCGATTACCCGGCCACAACGACCCTGACAGCCGGCCGCAGTTCCGTACAAGGGAGGACGGTAGATCCTACGGTGAACCCGCAGGATTCCTATCGGCGGACCGGCCGATTGTTTCGGCGGTATTACCTGAAAGCATTCTCTTGTTTACGGGACGCGAAAGCGCCGCCCCCCTCGGTGCGGTGGGCGGCGCTCGGAGCCGGGTCGGGGCTCGGGGCGTGCGGGTGCTCAGGACATGTCGGTACTCAGTGCGGCGACCAGCTCCCGCCGGCCGGAAATGGAAAGCTTCCGGTACACGTTCGACAAGTGGAATTCCACCGTCCGGACCGTCAGGAACAGCGTCTCCGCGATCCGCCGGTTGCTGTAGCCGGCTCGGGCGAGCTGCGCGATCTTGACCTCCTGCCGGGTGAGCCCACGGATGTCGCGGGCGGCGCTCAGCCGTTCAAGCGCGGTCGTGACGCGGTCCGACCAGAAGGTGTTGCGGCACTCCCTCGCCACCACGGAGGCCGCCTCCAGATGGCGCCGCGCGCTGGTGAGGTCCTTGTGCTCGACCCGCAGCACGGAGAGGTCGTAGAGCGCCCGGACCAACTCCGTACGCGCACCGCCGAGACAGAGCAGCGCGACGGCCTCGTCGAGCAGGGGCACCGAAGTCTCGTCCCGCCGCGCCACCGCCACCGCGTGCAGCGCCGTGCCGACACTGCGCGGGGACCCCCATTTGCGGGCCGCGATCAACTCGTTCTCGGCCAGCGCGAGCGCCAGGTCGAATCTGCGCGCGGCCAGTGCGCCGAACGCGGCCTTCGAACGCCAGGGAATCACCGCGGGGTTGACGACATGGAACGCGGAGAGGATCCGGCCGCAGGCCGTGAAGTCGTCGATGGCCTGCGCGAACCGGCCCGTGGCGGTGTGCAGGGCGCCCCGGGCGGCCAGGATGTGCACCCGGTCGGGCAGCGCCTCGTCGAGCCGGCCCGCCAGCTCGTGTTCGAGCAGCACCTTGTGCGCGCGTTCGTACTCACCGAGGTCGACCAGCGCTTCGACCAGCCAGGAGGCCGCCAGCAACTCCAGTGACCCCGGCATCGTGTGGGTGAGTACGGACCCCAGGAGATCCGACGCCCAGCGCGCGTCGCCCAACAGGAGGCTGCTGCGCGCCTGGAGCAGGGTCAGCAGATCGTGATGGCGGGACGATCCCGCCCACAGGGGATCCTGGGCCAGCCGTTCGCACTGCGCGTTCGCGGACACCACATCGCCCGCGTAGAGCAGCGTGAGGATCGCCCGCCACATGCACCGGGCGTCGGCGCGCGACTCGGCCTCGTCGAGCACGCGCTCCGTCCGCTCGATGACCGTCACACGGCTCGTTCCGAGGTTGGCCAGCTCCATGGTCCGCACAACCGGGCAGGTGTCCGCGGACAGCACGCGGTGGCCGGGCCCCACCCCCGCTTCCCCCGGAATGTACGGGGACGTGCCGCCGCGCGGGCGAGGTGCGGCCCGGTGGTCGAGGTCCTGGATTCCGGGAAGATCCGCTGTCAGGGTTCCGGGTGCGTCGAGAACGTAGGTGTCCGCTGATATATGCCTGCCGTAGTCCTTGGCCATTTCGCTGCTAACCCCCATCGCTGATGATCGGTCTCACATGGCGTCGCATGGTAAATGGGCTCGATCCCGGCCGAAGCGAGAATGCTCCGCGCCATGGCACCCCGCGCCCGGCACCCGATACGGGCGGGGAATCCGGGGCGGGTCGCGATGGCGGAGCGGGGACGGCCGGGTGATTCACGGATCGGTGCCTGCGGACCGCCGTCGGCATGCGGTGGCGGCAATCCTTCCCGACAACGGCCGGACGGCACTGTCCGGCGTGACCGAGCGGCTGTTCGTGGTGGTGGTCCGGGTCGGCCGGATGAAGAGCACGGGGCCTTGACAGCCGCATTAGACCGTACGCGGATCGCGCCGGGGACGGGAACTTTTCCGGCCACTGTCGACGATCTCATTTGGTACCTCGGGCGATGCGGTGGGATTCACGAAATCCGGGAGGGTGGAGCGAGGGCACGAGGATGATCACGACTGGCGGCGAGGCCTGAACCAGCCGCCCCGTCGCGTCCCCACAGAGGAATCCCGGACAGCTACCGGGGCTTCGGCACATGCCAAATGAGATTGCACAGAGAACGGACGATACAGGCTTATCCGGCAGAGATTTGGCCGGAGTGAGAATTACCTTTATCAGACCCTTCACATGCGATGGCCGAAAAATCTCACACTTTGGCACAATATCGCTGCCCGGATCTGTTCGGTATCCCGCCGAGTACCCCGCACGAAGCCCTCGTTCACTTCCGACCGGCCAACGGGAAAGGTGTGGAATGAGGAGAGGAATGGTGGGGCATCGGTGCGAGAGCGCCGAACCCACAGGCGGGGAGGCGCAATTGCGGGGAATGGGGCGATGAGGTGTCCCGTCCGCCCGAAGGAAGCCGCATGCGCGCGAAGGCGCGTGACGGCACGTGACGGCTCATGAAGGCGCATGCGGGCCCCATCGCGGCGGTGCCTGCGGGCCGGATCACGGGGGCGCCTGCGGGCCCGCGTCCCGGCGGCATCTGCGGGCCGGATCACGGCAGCACACACGGGCCGGATCCCGGCGGGCGCGGCCCCACCGCCACGAGCGTGCCGCGCCGCGCCCGGCCGCCGCCGGCGGAGCGGCCGGCCGGCCCCGGCCGCTCTCTCAGCCGACCAGCAGGGCCGCTGTCACCAGCTCCTCGCGCCCGGAGATACCGAGCTTGCGGTACGTGTTCGACAGGTGGAACTCGACCGTGCGCGCCGTCAGGTGCAGGCCGGTCGCCACCTCCTTGTTGGTGCGGCCGGCGAGGGCGAGCCGGGCGACCTTCTTCTCCTGCTCGGTGAGCGAGGGCGTCCAGTGGCCGTCGGCCATCCGCCGGAGGGTGGCCGCGGCGTGGGCGGACCACGGCCGCAGCTCCGTGTCGGCGGCGGCGGAGAGGAATCCCTCGGCCTGTTCACGCCGTCCGAGCGACAGCAGCAGGCACCCGAGGCCGAAACGCACCTTGGTCAGCTCCAGGGTGTCGGGGGCGCCGGACAGCAGCGCCTCCGCTTCGCGGACCGCCTCGATGCCCCCGGCGTCGTCCCGCTGGGCGATGCCGAGCGCGTTCAGAGCGATCCCCCGCGCGCGTTTCGTTCCCCAGCGCCTGGCCAGTTCATGCTCCTGACGTGCGAGGACAGCGGCGAATTCGGTTCGCCCCAGACCCGAGGCGCACACCGCGGCCCGGGAACGCCACGGAAGTACGGCCGGATTGTGCACCCCCCACATGCCGACGCACTCGCCGCTCGCGAGCGCGTCCTCAAGACCCAGCCGGAAGTTCCCGGCGGCCAGATGCGCGGCGCTGCGGGCGGCGAGGAGCTGTGCGCGCTCGGGGTGACTCGTACCGGCGCCGTCGAACCCGCTCTCGTGCAGGGCGATGTACGCCTGGCGGTGCTCTCCGACCGCGCTGAGTGCCTCGGCGTGCCACGCGGCGGCCACACCGACGAGTTCCGGACTCGCGTCACGCTCCCGCCGGACCCGCCCGAACACCGAAACGGCCTTCGGCACCTTCCCCGAAGCCGCCCAGATGCGCCCGCGCAGCAGCGCCAGCGCGTCCCGGTGAAGGGCCGAGCGGGACCACTGCGCCACGGTGGCCGCCCGCGCGCAGGCACCGTTCGCGCCCGCCAGCTCGTTCGCGTAGATCAGGGTGAGCACGGCCGCCCAGAACCCGCCGATGTCGTTCCGTCCGGGAGATCCCAGCACGATGCCGGCCTGCCGGACGGCCTCCGCCCGGTTCAGCCCCCGGTTGGCCAGGAGCAGCGCGCGTACCGCACCGGCGCGCGCCGCGGTGCTGTACCCGAACCGTCCGTCGCCCTCCGCCGAACCGAGCATCCGGGCTCCCGGTACGTACGTCAGGTCGGCCAGGTCCGGTGCGCGGACCGCGTGCGCGTCGCGCAGGGTTTCCCGCAGGGCTCGCTCGACCAGGACGTCCGCCTCCCGCCAGCGCCCGCGGGAGACCAGTTCGTGCCGCTTGCCTCTGGCCTCCGCCAGCAGGTGACACGGTTCGGCCACGGCATGCTGACAGCTCAACTCCGACGCGGTCATATCCTTGTCCCCCATCACACGTCCGCGATGTCTGGTTCCGGGTGTCCGTCGAGGCGCCGGTGGCGGGGCCGCCGGGTGACACCGGACCGGTGCCCGGACGCGCCGGACGGTCCGCGCCCCGGCCGGCGCGCATCGGTGGGTGGGCGCTCGGGAAGCGGTGCCCCGGGTGGGGCGGCGGTTTCGCGCCGGTCAGCGGCGGGCCGGGACCGTCCGGCACGGGATTCCGGCTCGCCGGAGCGCCGCATCGCTGGGACGCTGCCGGAGGCTCTCGCCGTGCGACCGCGGGTGCCGGCCCCCTCTCCTGAAGTGTCCGGGCGGGTGCTGATCGCCCGGCCGTGAGTGGAGGGACCACCCGGCCGCCCCCACCCACCACACGGTCTCATCAGCGCTTCGGGAGAAACAAGGGAAGGCCGCAAAACCTACGGTCGGCCCACAGGTTCGGGCTCCGGCGACCGCACCGTCCGCCCGTACCGGCCGCCCGTACCGGTGCGCGGGGCGGCCACCGGGGGTGCCGGTACCGGGGGCGCCCGTACCGGTGGGGCCGTCGTGTGCGGTCGTCAGCGGAAGCTGTCCGCCAGCGGGTGCAACTGCTGGTCCAGCACCTCGAACCCTCCGTCGACGCGGATCACCTGGCCGGAGGTGAATCCGAAGCCGTCGTCGGCCACGAGGGCCACGGCGCGTGCCGCGTCGGCCGGTTCCACCTTGCGCCCCGCCACGGAACGGTCGGTCGTGTACTTCCAGAAGCCCTCGGTGAACTCCGAGGTGGCGTCGGTGTGCACGGCGCCGAAGGCGACGGTGTTCACCGTCACCCCGTACTGGGCGGCGATACCGGCGATATGACGGCTGAATGTGTTCAGGGCCGCCTTGGCGACGGAGTGGGCCATGGCCATGCCGATGGTGTCCGACGCCGTGCTGGAGATGTAGATGATCCGGCCCGACCCCTGGCCGCGCATGACCGCGAGCGTGCGCTGGGTGAGGAAGAAGGATCCGGCCAGCTCCCCGGTGATCTTCGCGGCGAACGCGTCCCATTCCAGTTCGGCGAAGGGCACGAAGGGCGGGGTCACGGTGTTCGCGTTGCAGACCAGCAGGTCGATACGGCCATGGCGGGCCCCTACCCGCTCCACGAGCGCGGTGACCTCGCCCTCGTCGCAGACATCGGCCCGGACCGCCTCCGCGGTACCGCCGCTCGACTCGATCGCCGTGACCACTTCGGCCGCCGCACCGGCGTCGCTGCGGTAGTTGACGATCACGTGGTAACCCCGGCCGGCCAGCTCCCTGGCCGTCGCTGCTCCGATGTTGCGGCCCGCGCCACTGATCAGGGCGACGCGCTTCGGCTGATTCACGGTTTCTCCCGTTCGGTGTCGCCGGCATTCCCTGCCCTAAGGGCTGTCCCGCAATTCCTGGTGGATCAGCGCGCAGCGTCGGATGCGGTGCATCGCAAGGCGGAGAGGCGCCCGCATACTGGATGTATTCGGGCGTTTCGACAACGCGGCGAGGTGCCGTGGCTGTCGTCGTGCGCCCGCCAGGAATTGCGGGACAGCCCTTAGGGCTGCCCCGACCCTAATCGGGCCGGCGAATTCGCCGGTTTCGGAATGGCCCCAGCAATGGAGGACGGGCCTTGCTCCGCCCGTCGCACGACTGCGAACCTGAGCGCGGTTTCGGCAATGGACGGAAACGGATCCGACAGCGCTCGAAAGGAATCACATGGCGGACGGCGTGGGCCGGGAGGCCCGAATGGACGAACTGTCGGCCAGAGTGCGGGAGCTGGAGGCGGTCCGCGAACTGACCCAGCTGCGCAACGCGTTCCATCACTGCCTCAACGGCCGGGACTGGCCCGGCCTCGGCGCCGTGTTCACCGCGGACGCCCATCTGAACTACGGAAGCTTCGGCGACGCCCGCGGCCGCTCGGCGATACAGGAGTACTACAGCACCCTGCTGCCGAAGATGGTCGAGCTCCAGGGTGCCTCGGAGGTGGTGCTGATGAACTTCAACCAGGCCCACCAGGTATCGGTCGACGGCGACCGTGCGACTGGCGTCTGCTTCTTCGAGGAGCACGTCAGGTTCGACGAGGAGGACGTGGTGCACCAGAGCGTCGGCCGGTTCTCCGACAGCTACGTACGGGAGGACGGACGATGGCTGATCGACGGGGTCCGGCTCCAGCACTACTGGGTCGTCCCGGAGAACAAGGAGTGGCGCTGGCCCTGGTGACGGCGCGCGGGCGGCGCCGTCCGGCGTCATCAGAGGAAGCCGGTCATCGCCAGGAACAGGTGGCGCCGGTCGGGAAGCCGGAACTTCCGGTAGACCGCCGAGAGATGGTGTTCCACGGTGCGGCGCGTCAACGACAGCCGACCGGCGATCTCGGCGTTGCTGTACCCGGCCCAGACCAGTTTGACCACGGCCGTCTCGTGCTTGGTCAGCACCGGTTCGCCGTGCAGTGACAGGAATCCGGACAGCGCCTCGGCGGCCCGGTCGGCGGCGTGCGGGTTCCCGCCCCGTCGCGCGAGATCGCTGATCCGCCGCAGGATCTGCCGCGTCCACACCTCGTCCCGCTGGAGCCCCGGTACGCTGCCGATGACCTGGACGGCGTACGTGACGTCACCGCGGGCGTCGGACGCGGCGAGCAGATCGACGGCCTCGGTGACGAGATCCCTGGCGTCCGGGCCCTCCCCCAGCAACGCGGTGGTGAGCAGGGACCTGCCGATCTCCCGGGGGGAGCCCCACCGCCTCGCCCCGTCGAGCTCGGCGCGGGCGAGCGTACGGGCCGGTTCGACCTGTCTGAGCTCCCGCAGGCACAGTGCGACGCCGCTGCGCCACGGGATCACCGCGGGGTTGGCGAAGTCGCAGGCGGCGACCTCGGCCCCACAGGCCAGGAAGTCCTTCAACGCGTGGTTCGAGCGGCGCAGGGCGAAGTTGAGCTGCCCTCTGGCGTGGAGCAGCAGCGCCTTGCCCGGCAGGTGCGCGGGGAGGTTTCCCGCGTAGCCGCGGACGGTCAGCAGGTTCTCCGCCGTGTACGGCTCGCCCAGTTGGACCAGTGCCTCGGTGAGCCAGCCGACCACGACCGCGTCCAGCGATTCGGCGATGGGGCCCTGCACCAGTTCGCCGAGGATGCGCCGGGTGCTTCCCGGATCCCCGACCAGGAGGCCGATCCGGCCGCGGACGATCTGTATCACCTGCGCGGCGGGGCCGGTGCCCGACCACCGGGGCTGCTCGGACAGGCGCGAGCAGTGCAGGTCCGCCAGCAGCAGGTCACCGGCGAGGACGAGCGCGAGCAGGGAGCGGTAGACACAGCCGGAGTCGGGGCACCGGTCGGCCTCGTAGAGCTGGGCGTCGGCATGGGCCACGACCTCGGCCCGGTCGGTGCCGAGGCTGAGCAGCGCGGGGCAGTCGCGGATGCCGGTTCCCCGGCATCCGCAGGTCCGGGGGGCCCGCTCGCTGCGGGGGCCGCCGAGGAGACGGATGAGATCGGGCGATTCCGGCCGGGCGGGCGGGCCGGGAAGCGAGGTGAGGATCGAGCTGGTGACCCGCTGCACAGGCGTACCTCCTGGATCCTGTCCGGGGAGTCCCGGCGTATGCCCGAAGGGCGTGGCCGGCGGCCGGGAACCCCCGGCGTCGGCCCATCACGCTACTGCACGGTCTCCCGCTGTCATTTCGGAGCGCCCGCAGTTTCCTCCCCCTCCGGGCTGTGGCTCCCCGGTCCGCCGGCGCGTTCGTGCCTGGCCACGCCGGGTCCCGCATTGACACACGGATCGAACTGTCACTAGCCTGGTTACAGTTCGGTCGGCGAGCGTCGGCCGAGAGAAGAGGATCACGGTGAGCGTCAGCAGCAGGAGTGCGGTGGCGATTCACGCGCTCACGATGCTCGGGCGCTGGCGTGATCACTCGCTGACCTCCGCGGAGATCGCGGAGAGCCTGGCGAGCAACCCCGTTCTGGTACGGCGGATCCTCGGCAGCCTGCGGGATGCCGGTCTGGTCTGGTCCACCGAGGGGCGTAACGGCGGCTGGTCGCTCGCCCGCCCCGCACGCGAGATCACGCTCTACGACGCCTACACCGCCGTCGAGGCGGGTCCGGTCCTGTCACGCCACCCCCATCCGCCGAGCGCCGAGTGCGAGGTCGGGCGCAATATGCAGGCCCTGCTCGAAGTGGAGTTCCGGGACGCGGAGCGGGCGATGGAGGAACGGCTCGGCCGGACGACCATCGCCCACCTGGTCCAGCAAGTACTGGCCGGCGAGCGCGAGCTCGCCCAGCGGAATCACTAGGGACTCCTTCCGGGGAAGGCCCCTGACCGACCGGTGGCGGAGGCTCGGCCCTCCGCCGCCTCTATGCCCTAACTGTAACTACGATGGTGGCAGAAAGTCACCCGAAGGACGTGTCGAATGACTTCCACGTCGACAACGACCGAACGGACCGGCTCGGGACTGGCCTTACTGGCGGTGCTCATGCCGGCGATCCTCGTCACGGTCACCGCCAGCGACATGGTCGTTCTGATGCTCCCGACGATCGGGGCGGAGTTCGGGGCCACCGAGGCGGAACTCGCCTGGGTGGTCACCGGGTTCCTGCTGGTGTTCTCGGTCGGGATCCCCCTCTACGGCCGCATCTCCGACCGGGTGAGCCTGCGGCGTCTCTTCGCCTTCGCGCTGGTGACCTACGCCGTCGGCAGCCTGATCTGCGCGCTCGCCCCGAGCCTGCTCGTGCTGGTGACCGGGCGGATCGTGACGGGCATCGGCGCGGCAGCGATCCCCGTGCTCTCGATCATCGCCGTCACGCGGCTGCTCCCGCCGGAGAGGCGCGGCGTCGGGATCGGCGTCGTCTCCGCGGGCGCGGGCATCGGCACCGCCGCCGGACCGGCGGTGGGCGGTGGCGTCGGCCAACTCCTCGGCTGGCCCGCGCTGTTCTGGATCATGCTCGTCGTCTCGCTGCTGCTGCTTCCCGCGGCCCTGCGCGTACTCCCGGACGAGAGTCCGGCCGGCAAGGGCCGGCTCGACCTTCCCGGCGGCATCCTCCTCGGCTTCGGAGCCGGCCTGGTCCTGTTCGGCATGACCCAGGCCCAGGTCAACGGCTTCTCCGCACCACTGTCCTGGGGCAGTCTGCTGGTCGCGGTGGCGGCGCTCGTCCTCTTCGGGTGGCGTACCGTCCGCGTCGAGCAGCCCTTCGTGCCGCCCGCGCTGTTCACCAACCGTGTCTACCGGACCGGCATCCTCGTCGCGTTCCTGGCCATGATCGTCAACCTCGGCGGGCTGGTGTTCGTCCCGCTGCTGGTCGTCGAGGTCAACGGTCTCACTCCGGGAGAGGGCGCCCTGGTCATGATCCCGGCCGGGATCTCCGTCGCCCTGCTCTCCCCGCTGATCGGCCGTCTCGCCGACCGCGTCGGCACCCGCCCCATGGTGCTCACCGGACTCACGCTGATCGGTGTGTTCTCGCTGTGGCTGTCGAGCTTCACCGACGGCTCCTCGGTGATCCCCGCCGGTGTGGGGGTCCTCGGGCTCAGCATCGGCTTCATCCTCGTGATGACCACCATCATCGGCGCCGCCGCGGGCGAACTGCCCCCGGAACAGGCCGGCGTCGGCCTCGGCATCCTCCAGGGCGCCCAGTTCCTCGGAGCAGGCACCGGACCCGCCGTGTTCGGCGTCCTGGTGTCCGCGAGGCAGCAGAGCGGCAGCGACGCCTTCAACCCCTTCTACTCCGATCACGACGGTTCCGCGTACTCCGACGTCTTCCTGGCCATGGCCGGACTCGTCGTCCTCACGCTGATCGTCGCCTCTCGGATGCGTCCCGCCGCGGCGCCCTCGGCGGCACCGGTCAAGGAGGCGAGCGGCGTCCAGTAGGCCGGAGCGTCCTGTGGCGGCGCGCGTCGGCCCCCCTGTGCCGGCGCGCGCCGATCCGGCGGCCGGCCGCACACGCGGCACGGAACCGAAGCCCGCGGGACAGTCCCCGGCGGCCGGGCGGCCGATGACGATCGCCCGGCCATCCCCGTATCAGGGGCCCACCAGATCCACCGGCCTTCGGTGGACGAGCTGACGAGCGACAAGGGGACCGGCATGGCCACGGAAGAACAGACCTTCTCCCGGGAGAACATGGAGTTCGACGCGCTGTACGCGGGTCGCGCGGCGTTCGGCGGTGTGGAACCGGGCGAGACGGTGATCCCCTGGGACATCGGCGAGCCCCAGCGGGCCGTCGTGGACCTGGTGCGGGCGGGAGCCTTCGCCGGCAAGGTGCTCGACGCGGGCTGCGGACTGGGCGAGAACGCCATCCTGCTGGCGGGCGAGGGCTATGAGGTGACCGGCGTGGACGGTTCGCCCAGCGCGATCGAGCAGGCGGCGCACCGCGCCTCGGTCCACGACGTCCAGGTCCGCTTCCTGGTCGCCGACGCCACCGAACTGACCGGCATCGGGACCGGTTTCACCACCGTGCTCGACAGCGGTCTGTACCACTGCCTGGACGGCGGGCAGAGGTCCGCGTACGCCGCGGCACTCCACCGGGTGAGCGCGCCGGACGCCACGCTCCACCTGTTCTGCTTCGCGGAATCCATGCCGGCGGGGACCCCCATCACCGAGGAGGCCCTGGTCGGCAAGGACGATCTGCACGCGCACCTCGGCCCGCACTGGCAGATCCTGGACATCACCGAAGCCGTCTTCGCCACGGCCTTCACCCGCGAACTCCTGGCCAGGATGGCAGCGGCCGGTTCCCCGGACACCACCGCACAACCGGGTCCCGACGCCGTCCAGGTGGACGAGCACGGGCGGGTGCTGACCCCGATGTCCTACGTACGCGCCCGGAGGCGGTGACCGGAGACACGACACATCGGCCGGTGGCGCGACATGAGGAAGGCCGGGGAGAGAACTCCCCGGCCTTCCTCATGAGCCGGTTCCCCGCCGGGTCATCCGGTCACCGGTAGAACCTCGCCGTGCTGTGCAGCTGATGTTCGAGCACGTCGTAGCCGGCGTCCACCCGGATCACCTGGCCGACCGCCGCGCCGAAGCTCTCCTCGGCGACGGCCACCACGGTCCTGGCCGCGTCCTCGGGGGTCAGCATCCTGCCCAGTACCGACCGCTCCTCGGTGTACCTGCGGAGTTCGTCGTCGAGCACACCGGCCGAGGCCTCCGTCGCCACGGTCGCGAAGGCCACGGTGTTGACCGTGACCCCGTGCTCCGCGGCCGAGGCGGCGACATGGCGGCTGAAGGTGTTCAGCGCCGCCTTCGCGGTCGAATGCGCCGCCACACTGCCGACCCAGTCCGCGGCGGTGCTGGAGATGTAGACGATCCGCCCCGCCCCTCGCCGCTGCATCTCGGGCACCACGCTCTGGGTGAGGAAGAACGCGCCGGCCAGTTCCCCGCCGACCTTCCCGATGAAGGTGTCCCACGACAGCGAGAGCAGCGGCTCGAACTGCGGGTTCACCGTATTGGCATTGCAGATCAGCACATCGATCCGGTCGTGGTCGGCATACACCTTCCGCACCATTTCCCCGACCTGCTCACCGTCGCAGACATCGGCCTGCCGCGCCTCCGCGGAGCCGCCGGCCCTCTCGATGGCGTCGACCACACCCTCCGCCGCCGCGGTGTTCTCGCGGTAGTTCACCACCACGTGGTACCCGCGCCGCCCCATTTCCCGGGCGGTCGCCGCGCCGATGCCCCGGCTCGCACCACTGATCAACGCCACCCGGCGTGGCTCACTCATAAGTCCTCCAGTTCGCTCGCACCGCGCACATCCCTGCGCCTGACGCTAATTCCGGGGGGTGTCCGCCGTCCCTGTGGCCGTCCCACAGGGTTCGCCCGCGGATCACCAGGTGACGGGAAGGCGCTTGACCCCGAGCACCAGTGATTCGGTGCGGTACTCGATCTCCTCGAACGGCACCGCGAGCCGCAGGTCCGGAAAGCGGCGGAACAGCGCGGGCAGCGCGAGGCGCAGTTCGAGTCGGGCGAGCTGCTGGCCGACGCACTGATGACGGCCGTAGCCGAAGGCCAGATGCGGTACGGGCTTGCGCCGCAGATCCAGCTCGTCCGCGGACGGGGTCAGGCCCGTGCCGTGATTGGCCATCAGGGTGGAGATGACGACATGCTCACCGGCACGGATCACCTGGTCGTCGACCGACAGATCCGTGGCCGCCCGCCGGACCAGCGGGGGCGCCACCGCCAGCAGCCGCAGCAGTTCCTCGACGGCGCCGACGGACAGCGAGCCGTCGGCGTCGTCGCGCAGGAGCGCGAGCTGTTCCGGATGCGACAGCAGCGCCAGCGCGCTGAGCCCGATCATGCCGGAGAGGGTTCCGTGTCCGGCCACGAGGACGTCCAGGCCCATGCCGACCAGTTCGTCATCGGTCAGCTCCGCGCCGTGCTTGCGCACCAGGTCGCCGAGGATGTTGTCGCCCGGGTCCCGCCGGTGCGCCGCGACCAGCCCGGCCATGTAGCCGGTCATCGCCGCGAAGTTGTCCTGCTGGACCTCCAGCGTGGTGTCGATGCTGCTCGCGGTCGAACTGCGTTCCAGGATGGCCGCCCGGTCCTCGACCGGCGCCCCCAGCAACTCGCAGATCACCATCAGGGGCAGCGGCTCGGCAAACGTCCGGATCAGGTCCGCCCCCGGCCCCGCCTTCTCCACGGCGTCGAGATGTTCCTCGACGATCCGCTCGATCACACCGCTGAGCGCCCGGATCCTCTTCATCGTGAAGGCTCCGGACTGCATCCGGCGGTAGCGGGTGTGCTCGTCACCGTCGTAATTGAGCAGGACGCCCGGCTGGTTCATCACCGAGCGCGGGCCGCTCCAGTCGGGGTCGAAGGCGAACCCGACCTCGTAGCGGGGGTCGGAGAGGACCGCGCGGGCGTCGTCCTCGCGGGTGACGAGGACGGCCTCGACCTCGCCGAGCTGCGAGTTCGGCACCGGCACCCGGCGCAGCGAGGGGTCCTGGTGCAGTTCGACGAGATCGGGTCCGGGCCGGAACGGACAGGTGGCCCGGCGGTGGTTGTGGGGCATCGACACCGGATCGGTCATGGCGTTCGCTACCTTCCTGACGACGTGAGGGTCATTCAGCAGATTGCGCGTACGGTCGGGCACCGGCCCACCGAAGATAACAGACCGATCGGTCCGGCAACAGATTCCCCCGCGCGGACGCCCGCCCGGGGCCCGTGCGTCAGGAGACGCCGAGACGGTCGCGCAGCAGCTCCCGCGTCACGCGGTCCAGCCGCGCCGCCGCGCCCTTGTCGAAGGCCGGGCGGAGAAGACTGAGCGGCACGCCCTCCACGAAGGCGCTCAGCGGTTCCCGGGGCGGAGAGTCGATGATCGCGGCGATCGGCGGAATGGCCGCCTCGACCGGCTGCGCGGCCTGTTTCATCTGGTCGACGTACGCGGCGGTGGCGGGGTCGAAGTCGCCCGCGAAGCCGGTGCGCGTACCGCCGGGGAACAGCAGCACGTACCGGGCGCGGTGCCCCCCGCCCCCCTCGGCGAACGCGACACCGAGAAGGTCGTTCAGCCGTCCCCCCTGGAACATGGCCTGCCAGCCGTCGTAGCCGCGCTCCAGCCCGAGGTCGTCCCACCGGATGCCCGCCGCACCCGCACCCGGGCCGGCGATGTTCATGATGACCGGAGCGTCGGCCTTGTCCATCAGGCCGGCCAGACCGTATCCGAGCAGGTACCGACTGAGGTAGTACAGCGCGAAGTTGTGCTCGAACCCCTCGGAGGTCACCGCGCGGAAGCTGCGGAAGTACCGCGCGCATAACACCAGGGCGTCCACCGCCGCGAACCTCGCGCCGATCTCCTCGATGACGCGCCGGTTCTCGCTGACGAGGCTGAGGTCGGCCTCGACGAAGAAGGCCCGGTCGCCCGCGCCCGCCTTCCGCGCGGCACCGAGGAACGCCCTCCCCTTCGCCGGATCCGGGCCGAGGACGACCACCTGATCCCCCCGGCCCAGATAGGTGTGCGCGAGCGCCTGCCCGATACCGGAGGTGCCCCCTGTCACAACAATGGTCTTCACTGCGGTCCTCCTGGAGAACAACGATGCGCGGATGGGGTTCGGGGCAGCCGAAACACCGCCCCGTGGGCGGACTCCACCCTGGTTCCGGGCAGACTCCACCCCTGGACGTGAGGGGAGAGAGAAATCAGACGGCCGCGGCGGCGATGCCCGACCGGACCACGTCCCGGGCGAGCCCGACGGCCGTGGCCGCGGCACCCGTGGGCCCCAGGGTCGAACCGCTCACATAGAGCCCGTCGATGATCAGCATGATCCGGTCACCGAGCATGTCCGGGTCCGCGGCCGGGGTGCGGCGCGCGAGTTCACGCAATTGCTCACGCACTTCCTGGAAGTGCTTCAGGGACACCTGATGTGCCGGATGATCGGGGTCGGGGAATTCCGCGTGCGTGTTGCGCAGCGGACAGCCCCTGGTGTTCGGCGCCATGCCCTGGACCGCGCGGACCAGTTCGACGAGCTGGTCCTCCGGTCTGTCGACCGCGGCGCACACCTCCGCCACGGTCCGCTCCCAGGCCAGTGCCGACCGTTCGAGATAGGCCACCACCAGCTGGTCCTTGCTGGGGAACTCCCGGTAGAGCAATTGCTTGCCGCACCCGAGCTCATCGATGATCTGCTGCATTCCGACCGCGTGCACGCCACGCCGGTCGAACAGGTCGGCGGCGGCGGCCAGGATGCGCTCTCGGGTACCGGGAGCAGGGGTCCGGGGCATGCGACGACTTTAGCAGACCAATCGGTCCCGTACGAGGATGTCCGACGCGGAAGCGGGGCCGGAGGACCTGAACGGCTGGTCGGCCCGGAGGACCGAAACGGTCGGTCGGCCCGGCCGGCCCGGTGGCGGGGCACGTCGTCGGATCGACCCGGCGTCCGGTCCGGCGGGCCGCGGGTGCCCGATGACACCCGCGGCGCCGGCCCCGCGGCGGCCCTCAGTTCACGAACTGGCAGACGCCGCGCGGCAGATACGTCCCGTGCCCCGCGTGTCCCACGTAGTCGCGTCCGTCGATCACGGGGACACCGCGCGAGAGCACCGTCTCCACCCGGCCCGTCACCCTTTTGCCCTCGTAGGCCGAGTAGTCGACGTTCATGTGGTGCGTGTCGGCGGACATGACCTGCTCGGCGTGCGGGTCGTAGATGACGATGTCGGCGTCGGCCCCCGGGGCGATCGTGCCCTTCTTCGGATACAGGCCGAACATCCGGGCCGGCGCCGCGCAGGCGATCTCGATCCAGCGGCGGCGGCTGATGTGGCCGTCGACAACGGCCTGGTGCAGCAGGTCCATACGGTTCTCGACACCGGGCATTCCGTTGGGAATCTTCGAGAAGTCCCCCCTGCCCCGCTCCTTCTGTCCCGTGAAGCAGAACGGGCAGTGGTCCGTGGAGACCACCTGGAGGTCGTTCGTCCGCAGCCCGCGCCACAGCGCCGCCTGATGCTCCTTCGGGCGCAGCGGAGTGGAGCAGACGTACTTGGCGCCCTCGAAGCCGGGTTCCGCGAGATTGTCGGTCGACAGGAAGAGGTACTGCGGGCAGGTCTCGCCGAACACGGGAAGGCCCTCGTCCCGGGCCCGCGCCAGCTCGGTGACGGCCTCCCGCGCCGACACGTGCACCACGTAGAGCGGCGCCCCCGCCACCTGACTCAGCTTGATGACCCGGTGCGTCGCCTCCGCCTCCAGAAGGGCCTTCCTGACCTCACCGTGATAGCGCGGATCCCTCTCCCCGCGCGCCAGCGCCTGTTCCACCAGTACGTCGATGGCGAGACCGTTCTCCGCGTGCGTCATGATCAGCCCGCCGTTGGAGGCGGCGCGCTGCATGGCCCGGAGGATCTGTCCGTCGTCGGAGAGGAAGACGCCCGGGTACGCGGTGAAGAGCTTGAAGGACGTGATGCCCTCCGCCACCAGGAGGTCCATCTCCTTGAGCGAGGACTCGTTCACATCGGACATGATCATGTGGAAGGCGTAGTCGATGGCGCAGTTGCCGTCGGCCTTGGCGTACCAGGAGTCGAGGCCCTCGCGCAGCGACCCGCCCCTGCTCTGGATCGCGAAGTCGACGATGGTGGTGGTGCCGCCCCAGGCCGCGGCCCGGGTTCCGGTCTCGAAGGTGTCCGAGGCGTAGGTGCCGCCGAACGGCATCTCCATATGCGTATGCGCGTCGACGCCACCGGGGATGACGTACTTTCCGGTGGCGTCGATCCTCCGCTCGGCGCTCCAGCTGTCGGCGGCTTCGGTGCCGTGGGCGGCGAGTGCGACGACGCGCCCGCCTTCGATGAGTACGTCGGCCTGGAGTTCGTCGGACGCGGTGATGACGAGGCCACCGCGGATGACGGTGCGGCTCATGTACCCCTCCTCACTGTGGCGGAATGGGTCTACGCACGTAGACGAGGTGCGTGGTGAAGAACGTAGAAGTCGGTTGCCCACTGTGGCAATACCACTGCCGTCAACCGATGAAGACGTTTCGGTTTCCCGCCCGCGACACCCCACCGGCCCAACGCGCGGCGCGGCGTGGCGCGATGGGATGCGATGCGATGCGGCACGAGAGGAACGACGCCGCCCCATGTGCTTCTGGCACCCCGGGTGCTATGCACGGCCTTCCGCCGCCACATCGGCACGCCTTGATAACGAAACGATTAAGGGTCTGGTCCAAATGTTGAGTGCGGTTCATCGACTGGCCCCACAACCGGCGCGAGGCGCTCACCACCGGCGGCGAATCTCTGACACGCAGCCGGACACCCCGAAGTCCGGTGCGTCCCACCGATCCCGGAGGATCACGTGCACATCTCGCGCTCCGCGCGTACCGCGCTGGCCGCGGCCACCGTCGTGGCCGTCGCCCTGCCCCTGGCCACCTCCGTCGCCCACGCCGAGGAGTCCAAGGCCGCCCCCGCCGCCCCGTACGCCGGTCTGCCGTCCGGTACGAAGCAGGCGAAGACCCTGGTCATCGGTGTCGACGGCGCCTCGATCGACGCCTTCGGCCGGGCCTCCGTACCGAACCTCGACAAGCTGATGTCGACCGGGATGACGGCCCGCAGCAACCTGTTCGCCAACCCCATGGCCCCCACGGTCTCCGGTGCGGGCTGGTCCTCGATCGCCACGGGCGTCTGGCCGGACAAGCACAACGTCAAGGACAACAACTTCACCGCGCCCAACTACGGTCAGTACCCGGACTACGCGACCCGTCTGGAGACCGCCGACCCGGCCACCTCCACGCTGGTCGTCGGCACCTGGAACCCGATCCCCCAGATCGTCTTCGGCGCCGCAACCGACCTGCGCATCGCGGGCGGCAACGACGCGGGCACCACCGCGAAGGCCGAGGACTACCTCGCGCACGGCAACCCCGACTCCACCTTCGTCCACCTCGACGAGGTCGACGGCGCCGGCCACAGCTCGGGAACGGGCAGCGACGCCTACCTCAAGGCCCTGGGGGTCGCCGACGCCCAGATCGGACGGCTGCTCGACGCCGTCACCTCCCGTCCCACGTACGCCCAGGAGGACTGGCTCGTCGTCATCACCTCCGACCACGGCCACACCCCGACCGGCGGTCACGGCGGCAACTCTCCCGGTGAGCGCGGCACGTTCGTGATCGCGCGGGGCAAGGGCATCGCGCCCGGTTCGGTCCGGCACGATGTCAGGATCACCGATATCGCCCCCACCGTCCTGCGCCACGAGGGCGTCGCCACCGACCCCGCCTGGAACCTGGACGGCACCGCGCTCGCCGAGCTGAAGCCCGACGCCTTCGACGCGCTGCGCGGCTCGCTGCGCGCCCCGGTCGACGAGACGAAGCTCCCGGCGGCGACGAAGGGCTGGACGAACACCGCGCCCGCCGGCTGGAGCATCGACAATGCGCGGATGCCGGCCGGGGGCGTCACCGAGTGGCGCGGGTGGTCCTTCGCGACCGACGAGTTCTGGACGAACGCCGAGCTCGGCCAGGGCCGCGAGACCAATGTCCGGGCCCGCGACGTCTTCGCGGTCGCCGACTCCGACGAATGGGACGACAAGGCGCACGACGCCGGGCAGTTCGACTCGACCCTGGTCAGCCCCGCGTACCGGCTGAACGGCGCGGCGACGGCGAACCTCTCGTACGCGACGGACTACCGCGTCGACGGACCGCAGACCGGCGATGTGTACGTCTCCTACGACGGCGGCGCCCCGCAGCTCGTGAAGTCCTACCGGGCGAACGCCAACACCGTCGAGCGCGTGAAGCTCGATGTCCCGGCCGGGGCGAGGACGGCGCGGTTCAGCTTCCGCTACACCGGCACGAACAGCGCGTTCTGGACCGTCGACCAGGTCGCCCTCGGCCAGCCCGCCCCGCCCTCGCAGCTCGCCGTCGCGTCCTTGAAGGCGCACACCAAGCTGCTCGGCAGGCCGGGTTCCCCGTCCCCGTGGACGGTCACCGCCGAGGGCGTCGTCAGGACCGCCGAAGGCAGGCCGGTGCGCGGGGCGAAGGTCACCGCGGAACTGGTCCTGGACGGCAAGGTGCGCAGGCTCACCGGCACCACCGGCAAGGACGGCTCGTTCCGCTTGCGGACCGTCGTGGGCCGGGGCATCGCCAAGGCCGCGCTGACGGTCACCGATGTGCGCTACCGGGACCTCGCCTACTACGGGGAGCTGGACCCGGTCCGCACCCTGGACCTCACCCGCCCCACCGGTCACCGGGGCTGATCCGACGGCCGGGGCGGCACCGGTACTTCGGTACGCCGCCCGGCAGGTGAGCCGGGTCCCCGGGGCCGCACCGCCCCGGGGCCCGGTCCCCTCAGTCCGCCGCGCGCAGGGCCTCCGCCAGGATCTCGGCGCCCTCCTCCGCCTCGGCCACGGTGAGCGACAGCGGCGGAGCGATCCTCAGCACGCTGGTGCTGTGGCCGCCGCCCTTGCCGATGAGCAGCCCGCCCTCGCGGGCCGCCTCCAGCACCGCCGCCGCGGCTTCCGGATGTGCCTCGTCGGTGCCGGGCTTCACCAGCTCGACGCCGATCATCAGGCCCCGGCCGCGCACCTCCCGTACGCACGAGGAACGCGCGCCGATCGCCCGGAGGCGTTCGATGAGCAGACCGCCGACCCGCCGCGCGTTGCCCTGGAGGTCGTGCTCCAGGAGGTACGAGAGGTTGGCGAGTCCGGCGGCCATGGTGACCGGGGAACCGCCGAACGTCGAAATGGAGTTGGCGTCCAGGCAGTTCATGACCTCGGCGCGGGCGACGACCCCGCCGATCGACATGCCGTTGCCGATGCCCTTGGCGAAGGTGAGGATGTCCGGCGGCCCGTGCTCGCCGTGCGCCTGCCAGCCCCAGAAGTGGTCACCGGTGCGGCCCCAGCCGGTCTGTACCTCGTCGGAGATCCACAGGATGCCGTGTCGGTCGAGCACTTCGCGGAAGGCGGCGAACAGCCCGTCGGGCGGCGAGGTGAAACCGCCGACACCCTGGATGGGTTCGGCGATCAGCGCGGCGGCCTCCCGGGTGTGTCCGAGCAGATCCTCCAGATCGGCGACGCACGCCTTGATGAACTGCGCGTCGCTCAGCTCCGCGTACGGGCCGCGGGCGCGGACGCCGCCATGGACGTACAGCGTCTGCAACGGTGACAGACTCGTGGGCGACCAGGCGTGGTTGCCGGTGATGGAGACCGCCGCGAACGAACGCCCGTGGTAGCTGTTGCGCATCGCGAGGATCTGGTTGGACCTGCGGTACGCGGTGGCCAGGAGCAGCGCGGTGTCGTTGGCCTCGGTGCCCGAGGTGGTGAAGAAGACGCGGGCGTCGGGGATGCCGGAGAGCGTGGCGACACGCTCGGCGAGCTCCACCATCGGGCGGTTGAGGTAGAGCGTGGAGGAGTGGATGATGCGCCCGGCCTGCTCGGCGACCGCCTTGGTGACCTCCGGCAGGGCGTGCGCGGTCATGGTGGTGAGAATGCCGCCGAAGAAGTCGAGGTACCGCTTGCCCTCGGCGTCCCAGACGTGGCGCCCCTCGCCGTGGGTCAGCTCCAGTGGCCGCCGGTAGTAGAGCGCCATCCAGTCGGGGCTGACCGCCAGATGGCGCTCGTGCAGACCGCTCACGGCTCCACCAGCCCGTCGTACGCGTCCGGCCGGCGGTCCCGGTAGAACGCCCACTGCCGGCGGACCTCCTCGATCAGGCCGAAGTCGAGGTCCCGGACGAGGAGTTCCTCCTCCTTGTCGCCTGCCACATCGCCGACGAACTGACCGCGCGGATCGACGAAGTAGCTCGTTCCGTAGAAGTCGTTGTCGCCGTACTCCTCCTGGCCCACACGGTTGATCGCGGCGATGAAGTACTCGTTGGCGACGGCGGAGGCAGGCTGTTCCAGCTGCCAGAGATGGCTGGAGAGACCGCGCGAGGTGGCCGACGGGTTGTACACCAACTGGGCGCCGTTGAGTCCGAGTTGGCGCCACCCTTCGGGGAAGTGCCGGTCGTAGCAGATATACACGCCGACCTTGCCCACGGCCGTGTCGAAGACCGGCCAGCCGGCGTTCCCGGGCTTGAAGTAGTACTTCTCCCAGAAGCCCTTGACCTGCGGGATGTGGTGCTTGCGGTACTTGCCGAGGTACGAGCCGTCGGCGTCGATCACCGCGGCGGTGTTGTAGTAGAAACCGGTCTGCTCGATCTCGAAGACCGGCACCACGATCACCATGCCGGTCTCGCGGGCCAGGTCCTGCATCCGCCGGACGGTCGGCCCGTCGGGCACGGCCTCGGCCCAGCGGTAGTGCTCGGGTTCCTGCACCTGGCAGAAGTAGGGGGCGTTGAACACCTCCTGGAACCCGATGATCCGCGCCCCCTGCCGGGCGGCCTCGCGCGCATGTTCCTCATGCTTGGCGATCATGGATTCGGTGTCGCCGGTCCAGGTCGCCTGGACAAGTGCGGCGCGTACGACGTGGGACATGAACTGCTCCTTCGACGCGGCGTCCGAGAGCCTCTACGCATTTCTACGCACGTAGACATGTGCATTGGAGGAGAACGTAAGCCCCGCCACACCGCGGGGCAAGACCATCGCCGTGAACCGATGGAGTCGATCATGATTCGTACCCGAGCGGTCCATACAGGTCAGACATGATCCACAAGGCGGCCTCCCACGGACAACGCCGTACCGATTCCCCTCGCGTTGGAGTGCGCTCCAGCCCATGACCTCCCAGGGAGGGGACCGTTGGGCGGACGTGTGACGGCGCCGGCCAGGGCGGCGGAGGTGACGGCCTCCCCGGCCGGCGCACCGCCGAAGCGGGCGCCGCGCGGCGACGCGGCACCGGCCGGCGGCGGCGGGCACGCGGCGACGCGGCCCCGCGGGCCTCAGAAGGTGACGGCGATCCCGGTGTGCGGGCGCTTGCCGAGCCGTACGACCGTCGCGGGCCAGTCGACGAGCCAGAACTTCCAGGTGTACTTGCGGGCCAGCACCTTGCGCACCGCCCGGGTCCCCGCCTCGTCCAGCAGCCGCGCGGTGCCCTCGGCACTCGGCGCGCCCTCCGCGATCCGGCCGCGCAGATCGCAGACCGTGACGCGGACCCGGGTGTCGTTGCGCAGCCGCTTGACCTTCCACGAGTCGGAGCGGGTCCAGACGCAGAGCACCTCGCCGTCGGCAGCGGCCCAGACGGGCGTGGCGACGGGGGTGCCGTCCTTCCGGTAGGTGGTCAGGCTGACGTACTCGCTGCGGGCGAAATCCTGGAGAGTCACACGCGTGACCCTAACGGCTGCCCCGCCGTCCCCGGCGGGCGCTCGGCGGCAGCCGTCAGGCGATCAGGGGCACCGCGTCCGGTTCCGGTGCGCAGCGGGTGAGCAGTTCGTCCATCGAGAGTCCGAGCGCCCCGGCCAGTGCGGCGACGGTGAAGAAGGCGGGGGTCGGCGCCCGGCCGGTCTCGATCTTGCGGAGGGTCTCGGCGGAGATTCCGGCGCTCGCGGCGACCGCGGCCATGCTGCGTCCGGCGCGCGCCTCGCGGAGCAGCGAGCCGAGCCGTTCGCCGCGAAGGCGCTCTTCGGGTGTCAGTGGCGTACGTACCATGCCGTCATTCTAATACCGCTCGGACCGGTATAGTAATTGGCATGGTGCAACTCAAGACAGACACATCCATCGAAGCGATGCGTGAGACCGGCCGCGTCGTCGCACGGCTGCTGGCCCGCGTGAAGGAGGCGGCGGCGGTCGGCGTCAGCCTCCTCGAACTCGACGGGACGGCCCGCGACGTCCTGCGCGAGGCAGGGGCCACCTCGCCGTTCCTGAACTACCGGCCGCACTTCGCGCCCACCCCTTTCCCCGCCGTGATCTGCGCGTCCGTCAACGACGCCATCGTGCACGGCATCCCCACCGGCTACCGGCTGCGTGACGGCGATCTGGTGAGCATCGACGCGGGCGCCGTCCTGGACGGCTGGGCCGGCGACTCGGCGATCAGCTTCACCGTGGGCCGCGCGCGCCCCGCCGACACCCGGCTGATCGACACGGCGTTCGCCGCGCTGGAGGCGGGCATCACAGCGGCGGTCGTCGGCAACCGGATCGGGGACATCTCCCATGCCATCGGCACGGTCTGCCGGAAGGCCGGTTACGGCATCCCGGAAGGATTCGGCGGTCACGGTATCGGCCGTTCGATGCACGAGGACCCGGGCGTACCGAACGAGGGACGGCCCGGACGCGGTATGCCCCTGAGGCACGGAATGGTGCTCGCGATCGAGCCGATGCTGATCGGCGGCGGTCAGGACGTGTTCCATCCGGACAAGGACGGCTGGACGCTGCGGACCGACGACGGCAGCCGGGCGGCACACGCCGAGCACACGGTGGCCATCACCGACGACGGACCCCGCATCCTCACGGCGCTGTGATACGGCCCGGGTGGGCGGTCCGCGCTCACCCGCGGTCGAGGAACATCCTGGCCAGAGCCTCACCCTCGGCAGTCGCCTTCGTGCGGCTCTCGATCGGTGAGACCCGGGAGTTCCTGAACACGAGGTAGGTGACACCGGAGTCCGTGCCACCGGTCCGGGGGTCGGGGTCGATGCCGAGCGCCTCGGCGGTGGCGTACGAAGCCTCCCCGATGACACCGCTGGGTCCCGTGTCACCGACGACGGCGTAGCGCACCCGGTCCCGGTGGACGACGGCGACGACACTGCCGCCGGAGATCCCGGACCTGCGGTAGTCCCAGACCGAACCGGGCGCGGGCACCACCACGTACGGCAGCGCGGCCGAGTCCAGCGGCTTGCCCCGGGACGTCCGGAAGGCCGTCTCCGGCAGGAAGTACGGGTCGGTCTTCCGGTTGCAGGCCTCGGTCTTCCGGCCGTCGCAGTCGATGTCCATGTCCGCCTTCCAGAACACGGCGTCCGTCGTCCCGCACACCGGGACGGTCGCCTTCGGCCGGTGGGCGTCCGTGCGGTAGGAGCCGCGCGAGATCCGCGTACAGGACGTCGTCCCGGCCAGCAGCGCCGAAGCGGTGACCGGGCCCGCCGGGGCCGCGGCCCCGGAAACGGCCCGCCGGTGGGCCGAACCGGTGCCGCCGGCTCCGGGGCCGGTCGCAGTGGCGGGCAGCGCCGCCGGGCCGAGCAGGGCGGCACCGCAGGCCGCGGTGAGAACGAGCGTTCGGGTACGCACCGTGCGAGAGCGCCTTTCCACTGGGCCGAAGGTCTCCTGGGAGCCCTTGCTGAGCTGTCGCCGCCGAGGCCGCGGGGCCGGTACATCGCGTGGTGCCGCCACATACCGGCCCCGCGGGCCGTGACTCGTCCGGGCGGAGGTCAGCGCCTGCCGCCCGGATGCACCACCATGGCCGAGCCGCCGCCCCGCCGCACCTTTTCCGCCGCCGCCAGCCACCGGCCGTCCGGCAGCCGCTGCACTCCGGTGGCCGCACCGATCTCCGGGTTCGGCTTGAAGACGTGTCCGAGCGCCTCCAGTTCCGCCCGCACGGGGCTGTCCCAGAGTCCCGGCTCGATCTCCGTGGTCGGCGAGTTGCGCTGGCTGGCGCGCGGCGCCGCGATGGCATCGACCAGCGGGAGCCCCCGGTCGAGGTGGCCGGTCAGCGACTGGAGCACGGTGGTGATGATCGTCGCGCCGCCCGGTGAGCCCAGGGCCAGCACCGGCTTGCCGTGCTTCAGCACGATGGTCGGCGAGATCGACGACCTCGGGCGCTTCCCGGGCCCCGGCAGGTTCGGGTCGTGCACCGCGGGGTTGGCGGGCGCGAAGGAGAAGTCGGTCAGCTCGTTGTTGAGCAGGAAGCCGCGGCCCGGCACCGTGATGCCGCTGCCGCCGGTCGACTCGATGGTCAGGGTGTACGCGACGACGTTGCCCCACTTGTCGGCGGTCGTCAGATGGGTGGTGTTCTCCCCCTCGAACGTCGTCGGGGCCGCCGTCCCCCCACTCGCGCAGGCCTTCGGATCGCGGGGGTCGCCGGGGGCCAGCGGGCTGGTCAGCACCGCGTCGTCCTTGATCAGGCACTCCCGCGAGTCGGCGAACCGCTGGCTCAGCAGTCCACGTGTCGGCACGTCCTCGAACGCCGGGTCACCCACCCAGCGCCCCCGGTCGGCGAACGCGATCCGGCTCGACTCGATCAGCCGGTGCAGGTACTGGACCTTGCTCGCCCGCGAAAGGTCCGTGGACTTGAGGATGTTGAGCGCCTCACCGACGCTCGTACCACCGGAGGAGGACGGCGCCATGCCGTACACGTCGAGCCCCCGGTATCCGACCTTCGTCGGGTCCTGCCGCAGCACGCGGTAGGCCCGCAGGTCCCTGCCCGTCAGATCGCCCGGCCGGACCACACGGGTGGCCTCCGGGTCGACGGGAGGCCTGCGGACGGTACGGACGATGTCGTCGGCCAGGTCGCCCCGGTACAGCTCGCCGATGCCCTCCCGGCCCAGCTCCTCGTAGGTACGGGCCAGGTCGGGGTTCTTGAAGACCGAACCCACCACCGGCAGCCGGCCACCGGGCAGGAACAGTTCGGCGGAGGCCGGGAAGTCGGCGAACCTGGCCTGATTCCCCGCGGTCTGCGAGCGGAACGTTTCATCCACGACGAATCCGTCGCGGGCCAGCCGCTCGGCCGGTTTCAGCAGGGTGCGCAGCGGCTTGGTGCCCCAGGTGTCCAGCGCCTTCTCCCAGGTCGCCGGGGTGCCGGGGGTGCCGACTCCGAGGCCGCTGGTGACGGCGTCGTCGAACGGGATCGGCTTCCCGTTCTCCAGGAAGAGCGAGGAGTCCGCGCTGCGCGGTGCGGTCTCCCGGCCGTCGATGGTCCGGACGGTGCGCTTCTTCGCGTCGTAGTGGACGAAGTAGCCACCACCGCCGACACCCGCCGAATACGGCTCGGTGACACCGAGCGCGGCCGCGGTCGCCACGGCGGCGTCGACGGCGTTGCCCCCCTTGCGGAGCACCTCGATACCGGCCGCCGACGCGTCCTCGTCGACGCTGGCGACCGCGCCCCCGTACCCCACCGCCACGGGCGACTTGGACGGACCCGGATGCGCGGGGGCGAGAGGCGCGGATCCGGCGGGGGCGGCTGCCCCGACCGAGGCGACCACCGCGAGGACGGCTAAGAACGTCGTACTACGCCCGACTGAACGGCGCATGCGAACCTCCAGTAAACGACAGTCCGCGCAGGGTAGCCCCGTGCCGCCCCGATCGTCAGGACCGCCTCGGGCGAGAACCCGGATGCCCCTGCCTCCGTCGCACTGCGGCCCATGTCACACACGGAATTCCGGAATATCCGGGGATTTACGGAACCCGGAGTCGGGGGCGAGGACTCTCTCCTGACGAGAAGCACATGTCCTGGAGGTTTTTCCGTTGAGCTCTGCACGCCGGCGCATACGCCGATCCGTTCCGGCCGGCCGCCCGGCCCGGCGCACCCTGATCGGCCCGGTCGTGGTGCTCGGCGCCGCACTCACCGCCTGTTCCGGCGGGCCGGCCACCTCCTCGGAGCGGGTGGCCGGATCGGCGAAGAACCCGGACACCAGCATTTCGGTGAATCTGAAGGGCACGCGGGCCGCGGCGGGACAGCCGGTGAAGGTGACGCTGGCGCGGGGCGAGCTGAAGAAGGTCACGGTGACCGGCGCGAAGGGCGAGGCGCTGAACGGGCGGATAGCGGCCGACGGCAGGAGCTGGACGTCCGCGCGGGTCGCGGCCCCGGGCACCGCGTACACCGTGGCGGCCGAGGACAAGGACGGCGGCAGCGACCGGGCGGGGTTCACCACGGCGGCGGCGGACAAGGTCAACAAGCTGACCCTCGCCCCGGGGAAGGACACCACGGTCGGCATCGGTCAGCCCCTCTCGATCGTCTTCGACAACCCGGTGAAGGACAAGGCCGCCGTGGAGAAGGGCCTGAAGGTCTCCACCTCGGACCACACCGAGGGCTCCTGGGGCTGGCTCCAGGACTACTCCGGCAAGGACCGGGTCGACTGGCGGCCGAAGGAGTACTGGAAGCCCGGTACGAAGGTCACCCTGGACGCGGAGCTGAACGGCGTCGACACGGGTGCGGCGGGCGGCTGGTTCGTGCGCGACTACGCCACGACGTTCACCATCGGCTCCGCCCAGGTGGTCAAGGTGGACCTCGACAGCCACCGCCTCGCCCTGCACCGCGACGGCAAGCAGGTCCTGGACGTCCCGATGTCCGCGGGCACCCCGGGCGGCGACAAGGCGTCCTGGCGGGGCACGGCCGTCCTGATGTCCAAGGAGGGCACGATCAACATGCGCTCCGAGACGGTCGGGCTGGGCGACGCCTACGACAAGATGGTCGACTACTCGATGCGCCTGACCTGGTCGGGCATGTACGCGCACGCCGCACCGTGGAACACCGCCTACTTCGGCCGCGCCAACCACAGTTCGGGCTGTGTCGGCATGAGCGACGCGAACGCCGCCTCGTTGTACGGACAGGTCCGGGTCGGCGACCCGTTCGAGATCACCGGGGCCGACGCCAAGGGCACGGTGGCCGAGGGCAACGGCTACGGCGCGTGGAACGTCTCCTGGGCCGACTGGCAGGCGAAGAGCGCGCTGAAGTGATCGTGGGCGGCGCGGCTCGGCCATGGACCCGCCCGCCCCGGCCGCCGTCCCCCTGCTGCCCGCGCGGCTTCGCACACCACGGTCACCGGCACCGAGGAGAGCGGCACCCTCGTCGCCCGATTCCGCGACGTGGGGCCGCTCGGCCCCGGCAGACCGGCCGGCAACGCCCACCGCACCTTCCGCGGGCGGACCCCCGGGCCGGCCGGTCCCCGTGGCCCCGGAGCGGTTCTCCACGGCCTACGGCGTCCCGGCCGGTACCCGGCTCGCCCTGGTGACCGACACCGTCGATCCGCTGTACATCGAGCACAACCCGACCGGCGCGCAGCTGACCTTCTCCTCGCCCGGCACGGATCCGAGTTGCCTCCCGGTCCCGCCGCGCGAGAAGTGATCACCGGCTGACGCCGGGCGGGCACTGCCCGGCTACTGCCCTCGCGGCAGCAGCGTCCCTGGTTCGGCCGCGGCAACACCTACCGCCTCGGTCTTCGGATTGCGCCGCTGCCGTTTCGCCACCCAGGTGGCGAACCACGAAAGCAGCATGCACATCCCGATGTAGATGGGTGAGATCACCATCACCACAGGGATGAAGGGGAGATCGTAGTCGAGATTCGACGCGATCAGCTTTCCCGCGTGGAGGAATTCCTCGTAGGTGATCAGATAACCGAGCGAGGTGTCCTTCAGGGCCACCACCAGCTGGCTGATGATGGTGGGCATCATGGCGCGCACCGCCTGGGGTGCCAGCACGAAGGTCGTGACCTGCGTCTTGCGCATGCCGAGCGCGTACGCGGCCTCCCCCTGGCCGCGCTCCACGGAGTTGACGCCCGTGCGGAACACCTCCGCGAGGACGGAGCCGTTGTAGAGGGTCAGTCCGGCGACCAGGGCGGGCAGCGGCTGTACCTTCAGCGCCGCGAAGATGAAGAAGATCATCACCAGCACCGGCATGGCCCGGAAGAACTCGACCAGCAGCGTCGCGATCCAGCGCACCGGCCGGTGCGCGGAGAGTCGGCCCACGGCGAGCACCCCGCCGAGCGCCAGCGAGAGCACCGCGGCGTACGCGAACGCCTTGAGGGTGTTGCCGAGCCCGCGCAGCAGCAGTTCCTGGATGCCCTTGTACTCGAAGGGCATCCACTTCTCGCTGGTGAACTGGTCGGTGTCGAAGAGCAGATAGACGACCCAGCCGACCAGCGCCAGGATCAGGACCGTGGAGCCGACCCCGTACAGGAAGTGCCGCTTGCGGGTCAGCGGGCCCGGGATGTCGTAGAGGGCGGTCGCCGAGGGGGTGGAGTGGGCGGTCATCGGGCGACTCCCCAGCGCTTCTCCAGCACGTTGAACAGCGCGCTGATGGACAGGGTGATGATCAGGTAGCCGACGGCGATCCAGATGAACGTCCAGATGATGCTGTAGCCCAGTTCATTGAGCGTCTTGTAGGTGCCGAGCAGTTCGGTGACGCTGAACGCACCCGCGATCGCCGAGTTCTTGGCCAGGGCGATGAGGGTCGAGCCGACCGGCGGGATCACCGAGCGGAAGGCCTGCGGCAGCACCACGCTGCTCAGGGTCTGCCCGAACGTCATCCCCAGGCTGCGCGCCGCCTCGCCCTGCCCCGTGGGTACGGTGTTGATGCCGGAGCGCAGCACCTCGCAGATGAACGCGGAGGTGTAGCAGCCGAGCGCGAGGACCGCGAAGACCTTGAACGGCAGGACCAGTCCGAAGCGCGGCAGTCCGAGCAGGACGGCGAAGAACAGCAGGGTGAGCGGGGTGTTGCGGAGCACGGTGACCCAGACCGTACCGAGCGCCCGGAAGGAGCCCACCGGAGCGACCCGGCAGGCGGCCATGACGAAGCCGAGGACCAGCGCCAGGACCGAGGCGTAGACGGTGAGTTCGACGGTGCCGAGGAAGCCCTCGCCGTAGAGCGAGAAGTTCTCTGTCAGTACATCCATGTGCGGCCGTCCCCTCAGGTCGCCGGGTAGCGGTCGATGGGCGGCGGCTTCGGCGCGGGCACTCCGGACAGGCCCAGCGTCGCTTCGAAGGCCTTCTTCCAGTTGCCGTTCTTCTCGTTGGCCTCCAGCGCGTCGTTGATGGCGGCGCGTAGCGCGTTGTCGCTGCGGGGCACGCCGATGCCGTACGGCTCCTCGGAGAACGGCTTCCCGACGACCTTCATCTCGTCCGGTGCCTTCGCCGCGAAGCCGAGCAGGATCGCGTCATCGGTGGTGACGGCGTCGACCTGGTAGGTCAGCAGGTTGTCGACACAGATCGAGTACGTGTCGTAGGCGACGAGGTCCGCCTTGGGGTAGTCGGCCGCGATGCGCTGGTAGGGGGTGGAGCCCGCCGCCGAGCACACGGTCTTCCCCGCCAGGTCCTGCGGTCCGTGGATGTCGTTCTCGTCGGTGCGCACCAGCAGCCCCTGCCCGGCCATGTAGTAGGGGCCGGCGAAGCCGACGAGCTTCTTGCGCATGTCGTTGATGGTGTAGGTGCCGACGTAGTAGTCGATCTGCCCGTTCTGGAGGGCGGTTTCGCGGTTGGCGGAGGCGATCGTCCTGAAGCTGACCGACTTCGGCGCGAAGCCGAGCGAGGCCGCTGTCATCCGGGCGATCTCGATGTCGAAGCCGGAGTAGATCCCGCTGGCCGGGTCCTTCTCGCCCAGATAGGGCTGGTCCTCCTTGGCGCCGACCACCAGATGGCCCCGGCGTTTGGCCTTCTCCCAGGTCGGGGAGTCGGGCAGGTCGAAACCGGTGTCGACCGTGTACTGCGGCAGCGCCTCCGGCTTCGGGCCCTTGACCGGCGGGCTGCCCTCCTTGCCGCACCCGGCCGCGAGCGCGGCGAGCAGGAGACCGGCCAGAGCGGCTGCCTTCGTCCCGGTGCGGGACCTTGTCGTACGGGACCTTCTCGTACGCGAGTTCGTCGTACGCAACATGGAGCCTCCCGTCAGTGCTTGAGGATCTTGGACAGGAAGTCCTTGGCGCGGTCGCTCGACGGGGACGTGAAGAAGTCCTCCGGCGTGCGGTCCTCCACGATGCAGCCGTCGGCCATGAAGACGACGCGGTTGGCGGCGGAACGGGCGAAGCCCATCTCGTGCGTGACCACGACCATGGTCATGCCCTCCTGGGCGAGCTGCTGCATGACCTCCAGCACCTCGTTGATCATTTCCGGGTCGAGCGCCGAGGTGGGCTCGTCGAACAGCAGGGCCTTGGGGTCCATGGCCAGGGCGCGGGCGATGGCCACGCGCTGCTGCTGGCCGCCGGAGAGCTGCGCGGGGAACTTGTCGGCCTGCGAGGCGAGACCGACCCGCTCCAGCAGCTCCCTGGAACGCTTGTCGGCCTCGTCCTTCTTGCGCTTGCGGACCTTGAGCTGGGCGAGCGAGACATTGGCCAGCACGGTCTTGTGCGCGAACAGGTTGAACGACTGGAAGACCATGCCGACTTCGGCCCGGAGCTGTGCGAGCCCCTTCCCCTCCTCCGGGAGGGGTCTGCCGTCGATGCTGATGTGGCCCGACTCGATCGTCTCGAGTCTGTTGATCGTCCGGCAGAGCGTTGACTTGCCGGATCCGGACGGGCCGATGACCACCACCACCTCCCCGCGGCCGACGGTGAGATTGATGTTCTGCAGGACGTGCAACTCTCCGAAATGCTTGTTGACGTCCCGCAGCTCGATCAACGGATCGACGGCCATACGCTGCCCTACCCACTTGTCGCTGTGTCGAGGTCAGCGCAAACTATCCATCCCGATAAGGGACTTCGCACCCGACACGCGTAAATGGTGCATAAGGCTTTTTATCTCGGCCGGGCCGCGGGGTCAGCCTTCGGCGGACTCCGCGTACACCTGGGAGAGCTCGGGGCTGCCCGCCATCGCCCAGTCGAGACCGGCCTCGACGACATCGATCTCGCGCCCGGAGGCCAGGCGCACCACGGGCCGGCCGCTCGGCCAGATGTCCCACACCGCGCCGGGGACGGTGCGCACGAGGACCGTCCCGAGGTAGAGGCCGGCGTCGTTGCCCAGCCAGGGCAGCTCCTCGGGGTCGTCGCGCCAGCGGGGCGGCAGCTGGTCGAGCGCGGTCAACGAGGCAGGGCTGTCGTCGAGTTCGAGGCCGTTCTGCCCTGCTCGGACGCGCAGCAGTTCGCATTCGGCGAGCAGCTCGGCCACGCCGTCGGGATCCACTTCGACGGCGGCCGCGAGCGCCGCTCCGTGCGTACCGCCCTGACGCTTACGCCAGTTGTCCAAGAAAGGGATGTTCATACCACTAGGGTCCCATCCCCGCCGCGTTCCGCACCACAAGGCGCGCGGCCGTTGCCGATCCGACACCCGGATCGGGTTGCGCTGGACACCTCCCCCGGTCGCGCGACCCGGTATCCGGGCCCGCGGGACCGGCATCTAGGGTGCGGACATGATCTCGCAGACCTATCTGTCCGAACTGTTCTCCCTGGAGGGCCGGGTCGCCGTGGTGACCGGCGGCAGCTCCGGCATCGGCCGGGCGATCACCGGAGCCCTCGCCCGTGCGGGGGCGGGCGTGGTCGTCGTGGCGCGCCGCGAGGCGGAGCTGGCCGCGACGGTGGACGAGCTGACGGCCGAGGGCTGCCGGGCGGCCTGGGTGAGCGCCGATCTGAGCACCGCCGACGGTGTGCGCGGGGGTGCCGAGGCGGCGGCAGCGCCCTTCGGGGAGCCGGACATCCTGGTGAACTGCGCCGGGATCAATCTGCGCCCGCCGATGAGCGAGCTGGGCGAGGACGTCTGGGACACCACGATGACCGTGAATCTGAAGGCGCCCTACCTTCTGGGGCAGCGCTTCGGGCCGGGCATGGCCGAGCGGGGCTTCGGACGGATCATCCACATCACCTCGCAGCAGGCCCACCGCGCGTTCGTGCAGAGCGGCGCGTACGGGGTGTCCAAGGGTGCGCTGGAGTCGCTGGCCCGTTCGCAGGCGGAGGCCTGGTCGCCGTACGGCGTCACCTGCAACACACTGGTGCCCGGCTTCGTGATGACCCCGCTCAACGAGCGGCTCTCCGCCGACCCGGAGAGGGTGGCGGCGCTGGCCGCCCGCACGATGACCGGGCGCAACGGGCTGCCCGAGGACTTCGCGGGCGCGGCGGTGTTCCTGGCGGGCCGGGGCTCGGGCTATGTGACGGGTCAGTCGATCTTCGTCGACGGCGGGTTCTCGGTGCACTGAACCCGCCGCCGCGCGTCGGTCAGGATTCCTGCTGCCACAGGGTCGCGGCCGCTTCGGTCACGGCGGTTTCGACGGCGGCCGAGGCGGCGTCCTTGCCGATGCCGAGTCCGGTGAGCACACCGGAGCCGTCCTCGAACTCCAGCAGGGCCAGCAGGACGTGCTCGGTGCCGACGTAGTTGTGTCCGAGCCTGAGCGCCTCACGGAAGGTCAGCTCCAGGACCTTGCGGGAATCCGCGTCGTACGGGATCAGCTCGGGCACCTCGTCGGCGGCGGGGGGCAGAGCGGCGGCGGCGGCGGTACGGACGGCGTCCGGGGCCACCCCCTGGCCGGCGATGACCCGGGCGGCGATGCCTTCGGGCTCGGCGAGGAGACCGAGTGCCAGGTGGGCCGGGAGGATCTCGGCGTGCCGGGCGGCCTGGGCCTCGTTGTGAGCGGCCATGACGACGTTGCGGGCGCGCTGGGTGAAGCGGCCGAATCCCTGGCTCGGGTCCAGGTCGGAGGCGGAACCGGTGCTCGCGTCGGTCTTCTTGGGGACGAATCGCTTCTGGGCGGCCTGCCGGGTCACTCCCATGCTCCGGCCGATGTCCGTCCAGGAGGCGCCGGAGCGGCGGGCCTGGTCCACGAAGTGGCCGATGAGGTGGTCGGCGACGTCACCGAGGTGGTCGGCGGCGACGACCGCGCCCGACAGCTGTTCCAGGGCGTCGGTGTGGCTGTTCTTGATGGCCGCGATCAGGTCGTCGAGGCGTACGGACGGCGTGGCGGGAAGAGGCTGCGTCATGCGTCAACCGTAGGTTGACACTCTTCAGGTGTCAACCCACGGTTGTCAGCAGATCCCGCTGCCGCCCCTCAGAGGTCGAGGTCGACGACGACCGGGGCGTGGTCGGACGCGCCCTTGCCCTTGCGCTCCTCGCGGTCGACGTAGCTGTCCTTGACCGCGGCCGTGAACGGGGCGTTCCCGTAGACCAGGTCGATGCGCATGCCCTTGTTCTTCGGGAAGCGCAGCTCGCGGTAGTCCCAGAAGGTGTACGGACGGTCGTACTTGAGCGGGCGGGGCATGACATCGCTCAGCCCCTCCTCCCTCAGCGCCGCCAGGGCGGCCCGCTCGGCGGGGGTGACATGGGTGGCGCCCTCGAAGAGGGCGGGGTCCCAGACGTCCTCGTCCACCGGGGCCACGTTGAAGTCGCCCAGCACCGCGAACGGCAGCGGGCCCGCGGCGTCCTCGGCGACGGCCTTCCGAAGCGCCTCCAGCCAGCGCAGCTTGTAGGCGTAGTGCGCGTGCTCGACCTCGCGGCCGTTGGGCACATAGACCGACCAGACACGGGCCGGACCGCAGGTCGCCGAGATGGCCCGCGGCTCCTGCGCCCCGTCGTACTCCGGGCCGTCCGGCAGCCCCATGACCACGTTGTCGAGGCCGACCCGGGAGAGCAGCGCGACCCCGTTCCACCGGCCCGTGGCGTTGACCGCGGACTCGTAGCCCAGCTCCCGCAGCGCGTCCGCGGGGAACTGCTCGGCCGTGCACTTGGTCTCCTGGATGCACAGCACATCGGTGCCGGTGCTCTCCAGCCAGGCCAGCAGCCTCGGCAGCCGGGCAGTGATCGAATTGACGTTCCAGGTGGCGATGCGCATGGCAGCAAACCTAGCCGGTCCCACTGACAGTCGCCCCCGTGCCGGGCGGTGCGGCCGGCCGGGCGCTCAGAGCTCCGTGGTGTCCCCCGGCGCCATCCGGCCGTGACCGGCCCCGCCGAGGCGGCCGATCTGGTTGTCGTAGATGGGCCGCGCGAGATCGGTGAGCAGGGCGTCGTGGATGTCGATGGCGCGCCGCGGCTTCACCTCCCGTACGTAGTCGATGACCTCGGAGATCTTGTTCCACGGGGCCATCACCGGGAGCAGCAGGGTGTCCACCGCCCGGTCGGGGACGGTGAGCGCGTCCCCGGGGTGGAAGACGGAGCCGTCCACCAGGAAGCCGATGTTGGTGATCCGGGGGATGTCCGGGTGGATCACGGCGTGCAGTTCCCCGTGCACGGCCACCTCGAACCCGCCGGCGGTGAACGTGTCTCCGTGGCCCACGGTGTGCACCCGTCCGGGAAAGGCCGCCGAGAGCTGTCGGGCCACACTGTCCAGTGTCCAGATCTCGGCCGCCGGGTCGGCCTCCAGTCCGGCCCGCAGCCTCGCCTCGTCGAAGTGGTCCGGGTGTTCGTGCGTGACCAGGATGACGTCGGCGCCGATCGCGGCGTCGTCCTCGGAGAAGCCGCCGGGGTCGATGACGAGCGTCTGCCCGTCCTTCTCGATCCTGATGCAGGAGTGCGTCTTCTTGGTCAGCGTGAGAGGCGATGCGTTCATACCGCCCATCCTGCTACGCGGGCGGCGTGGTTTCCTCCTGGATCACGGACCGCGCGATGGCGAAGGCGGCCCCCGCGGCCGGAATGCCGCAGTACACGGCGGTCTGGAGCAGGACCTCCTTGATCTCGGCGGGCGTCAGTCCGTTGCGCAGCGCGGCCCGCGTATGGGCGGCGAGGCCTTCCAGACGGCCGGAGGCGACCAGCGCGGTGAGCGTGACGCAGCTGCGGGTTCTGCGGTCCAGGCCCTCCCGGGTCCAGATCTCACCCCAGGCGTACCGCGTGACCAGCTCCTCGAAGTCCTCGGTGAACGCGTCGGCCGAGGCGTTCACCGTGTCGACATGGGCGTCGCCCAGCACCTCGCGGCGCACCTTGACGGCGTTGGCGTACGCCTCGCCGCCGCCCGCCGCGCCGGTGTCGGGACGGACGGCGGCGGGGGCGATCTCCGCGACGGGCAGGACGGGGGCGGAGAGGGCCGGGGCGACGGGCGGCGCCGGAATGGCGGCGATGGTGTCCTGCCAGGACGTGGAGAAGTGCATCAGGAGCAGGTCGCTGACGGCGGCGGGCTGCTCGACGGGGGCGAGGTGGGAGGCGCCGGGGACCAGGGCGAGCCGGGCATCCGGTATGCCCGCGACCAGGGTGCGCGCCTCGGCGGGACCGGTCACCTGGTCCTCCGCGCCGACCAGGACGAGGGTGGGAACGCCGATGCGGCCGAGTTCGGTACGGATGTCGAAGGCGGCGAGCGCCTCGCAGGCCGCGATGTAACAGCCGGGGTCGGTGGTGCGGACCATCTGCACGGCCCATTCGACGATGGCCGGCTGGGCCGCGGCGAAGCCGGGGGTGAACCAGCGCTCCGGGGCGGTACGGGCCATCGGCTCCAGCCCGTTGGTGCGGACGATCACCCCGCGCTGGCGGAATTCGTCGGCGCTGCCGAACCGGGGCGAGGCCGCCACCAGGGCCAGCGAGGCCACCCGGTGCGGGTGCCGCAGGGCGAGGTCGGCACCGATCGCGCCGCCGATGGAGCAGCCCGCGTACCCGAAGCGCTGGACGCCGAGGCCGTCGAGGGTGGCGAGCAGCCGGTCGGCCAGGTCGCCGACGGCGGTGGCCGGGTGGGCGGGGGCACCACCGTGGCCGGGCAGGTCGTACCGGAAGACGCGCCAGTGCTGGGACAGCTCGGGTACCTGGCGGTCCCACATGTGCCAGGAGGTACCCAGGGAGGGGCCGATCACCAGGATCGGCGCGTCCTCCGGCCCGTCGAAGCGGTACTGCAGGGTTTCAGTCGTCGTCTTACTCACCCGCTCACGCTCCCATATCTCACATTCTCCGAACGGAGGGGGTCGGGAGAGGTGCCGGACCTCCCCATATTTCCGCCGCCGGACATCCACAGACCCGTGTGCCCAGTGATGTGCGCGCGGGGCCGGGCCCCCGCCCGGGGCCGGGCGTTCAGGGGGTCGCCGCGGAGACGACGTAGACGACGGGGTTCGCCGGGTCGGTCATGTTGACCGTGATGTTCTGGGTGGGACGCGGATCCTTGTTGGTGTGGGTCGTGCCCGCCCAGTTCGCGCCGGGGCCGAAGTACCAGCCGGTGATCTTGAGGTCGCGTTCGCCGATGGTCACCGCCCCGGTCTCCAGGGCCGCGCGGCCCGTTCCGACCCCGGTGAGGAACCGGTCGAGCCCGGCGGAGGTCGTACGGAACTTCACGTACATCCGGCTGGCCTTCCAGTTGTTGGTCTCGTAGTACTGGACGCCTGTCGCGTTGCCGGGGATCGGTACCTCGAAGATCCGGCGCTGCATCCCCGACGGCCAGTCCTCCCGCAGGCCCTGTGCGGAGGCCTCCGCCTCCTTGTCCTTGCCGGAGCGGCGGCTCTGGCCTGCGGAGATCAGCAGGTATCCGGCCGGGATGCCGATCAGCAGCACGATGATCGTCGCCGTGATCAGCCGTCGTCTGATCACCCGGCGGCGGTCCTGCGGGGGCTTGCCGTCGCCGTCGCCGGGCGGAGCGGGCTGGCGCGGCACGACGGGGTGCTCGGCTGCGGTCATGTTCGGGTGTCCCTTGGTGCTGCGGCTGCTGCGGATGCGGTCACTGGTGCGAGGACGCCGCTCGGTGCGGTCGCGGTTCAGTCCGCGGTGCGGGTGGACCGCGTGCTGCGGATCGTGCTCGCGGCCTGGTCGTAGATCTGCGCGTACCGCTCGTACCGTTCGACGCGGCGGCGGTTCGCGCGGCGGAATCTGCGGGCGACCAGACGGGCCAGGTCCGCGGCGCCGACCATACCCGCCTCGGGGCCGAGCTGGGCCTTCGCGATCCGGGCCTCGGGGCGGTAGCCGCGCCCCGTGAGGTGGCGTTTGAAGGCGTCCCGGGCGGGGCCGATCAGCAGGTCGTCGGCGGCGCTGACGCCCCCTCCGATGACGAAGCAGGAGGGGTCGAGCGCGGCGGCCAGATTGGCGATGCCGACGCCGAGCCACTGGCCGATGTCCTGGAGGAGCTCGATGCACATCGCATCGCCCTCCCGGGCCAGTTCGGTGATGAGCGGACCGGTGATGTCGGGGATGTTCCCCTTGACCCGGTCCAGCAGGTAGTGCGCGACCGGGGAGTCCGCGGCGGCCAGTTCCCTGGCCTCGCGCACCAGGGCGTTGCCGGAGCTGTACTGCTCCCAGCAGCCGCGGTTGCCGCAGGGGCAGCGGTGTCCGCCGGGCACGACCTGCATGTGGCCGAACTCACCCGCGACCCCGTACTTCCCGCGCTTGACCTGGCCGTCCTCCAGGATCGCGCCGCCGATGCCGGTTCCGAGGGTGATCATGACGAGGTGGTCCTCGCCCCGGCCCGCGCCGAAGCGCCATTCCGCCCAGGCCGCCGTGTTGGCGTCGTTGTCGACCATGACGGGGACGACCAGGCGGGAGGCGATCGCGTCGCGCAGCGGTTCGTCGCGCCAGGCGAGATGGGGGGCGAACAGGACCTTCGAGCGGTCCGCGTCCACCCAGCCCGCCGCACCGATTCCCACGGCGTGCACGTCGTGCCGGTCGGAGAGGTCCAGGACCAGCTCGACGATGGTGTCCTCGACGACCTTGGGGCTCTTGGACTTGTCGGGCGTCTCGGTGCGCAGTTGCTCCAGGATGTTGCCGTCCGCGTCGACGACGCCGGCCATCACCTTCGTCCCGCCGATGTCGATGCCGACGGTCGGGACCCGGGGCGCCGTGAGGTGCGAGCGCCGCTCCCTGGTGCCGACGGTCTTGAGGACGGTGGCGCGGGCGGAGCCGCGGTGTGTGAAGTCGCGGTACGTGCTCATCGTCCCTGCGGGGTCTGGGGGGCCGGTCACGTGCTGCCCGGCGGCGGACGGCGCCCACCACGCCCGATTCTGCCACTGCCGGACCCCGGCCGCCGTTGGACGGGGCCCGGCGGCGCCGGAACGCTCAGCTCCGCTACGGGGCGCCGTCGGCGGCCGGGGGCACGTCGATGCGCCCGGGTGCGGGGGCGCGCTCCAGCTCGTGGCTGAGCTCCTCCAGCTCGCTGCCGCCCGCCATCTGGCGGGTGAGCTCGTCCAGGGTGATGTCGTCCTTGGTGTGGCTGCCGGACATGGCGCCGCGCTTGAGCAGCACGAACCGGTCGCCCACGAGATAGGCGTGGTGCGGGTTGTGCGTGATGAGGACCACGCCGAGTCCGGCGTCCCTGGCCGCCGCCACGTACTTGAGGACGACCCCGGACTGTTTGACGCCGAGCGCCGCCGTCGGCTCGTCCAGGACCAGGACCTTGGCACCGAAGTGGACGGCGCGGGCGATGGCCACGCACTGGCGCTCGCCGCCGGACAGGGTGCCGATCGGCTGGTCGACGTCGCGCAGGTCGATGCCCATGCGCAGCAGCTCGGCGCGGGTCGTCTCGCGCATCCGCCGCACATCGAGGCGCTTGAACGGACCCGCGCCGGTCGTCGGCTCGGAGCCGAGGAAGAAGTTCCGCCAGACCGGCATGAGCGGGACGACCGCCAGGTCCTGGTAGACCGTGGCGATGCCGCGGTCCAGGGCGTCGCGCGGGTTGGCCAGGGCGGTCTCCTCGCCGTCGATCAGGAAGGTCCCGGCATCGTGCCGGTGCAGCCCCGCGATGATCTTGATGAGGGTGGACTTGCCCGCTCCGTTGTCACCGAGGACACAGGTGATCTCGCCCGCGTGGACCACCAGCGAGACGTGCTCCAGCGCCTTGATGTTGCCGTAGAACTTGGCCACGTCGGCCAGCTCCACGAGGGCCCGGTCGGCCGTCACTTTGTCGCCTCCGCGCGCTTGCGTACCCATGCGTTGAGCAGGGTGGCCAGGAGCAGCATCGCCCCCAGGAAGAACTTGAACCAGTCCGGGTTCCACTCCGCGTACACGATGCCCTTGCTGGTCATGCCGAAGATGAAGGCGCCGACCGCGGAGCCGATCGCGGAGCCGTAGCCGCCGGTGATCAGACAGCCGCCGATGACGGCCGCGATGATGTACGTCAGCTCGTTGCCCACGCCCTCGCCGGACTGGACGACGTCGTAGCTGAACAGCAGGTGCTGCCCGGAGACCCAGGCCGCGAAGGCCACCCCGAGGTAGAGGCCGATCTTCGTACGGATCACCGGGACGCCGACCGCGCGGGCCGCGTCGGCCTCACCGCCGACGGCGAAGATCCAGTTGCCGAAGCGGGTACGGAGCAGGATCCAGGTCGCGACCGCGACGAGCGCCGCCCACCACAGGATGGTCACCTTGAACTCGACGTCGCCGATCGTCAGCTGGGAGGCGAAGACCTTGCGGGCCGACTCGAAGCCCTCCATGTCGCCGATCGCCTTGGTCGACACGGTGCCGCTGATGAGCTTGGTGAACCCGAGGTTGAGCCCGGTCAGCATCAGGAACGTACCGAGCGTGATGATGAAGCTCGGCAGCTTGGTACGGGTGAGCATGAAGCCGTTGAACGCGCCGACGGCCAGGGTGACCAGCAGGGACACGAAGACGCCGACCCAGACGTTGGCCGTCATCTGGTAGCTGAACATCGAGGAGATCAGTGCGGAGCTGGTGACCAGCACACCGGCGGAGAGGTCGAACTCGCCGCCGATCATCAGCAGCGCCACGGGCGCGGCCATGATCCCGATGGTGGAGGCCGCGTACAGCACGGTGCCGAAGCTGGAGGCCTGGAGGAAGCTGTCGGCGACGATCGTGAAGAAGAGGAAGACGGCCGCCGCGCCGACGACCGAACCGAGCTCGGGGCGGCCGAGCAGCCTGCGCAGCGGTGAGGTGCGCAGCAGCCGTTCGTCGGCCCGGTCGGCGGGCGGGGCGGGCGCGGGGGACGGAGCCGGTGCCGCGGGCTGTCCGGATCCGCTCATCGGGTGCCCCGCTTGGTGTACTCGGCCAGCGCGTCGGCGTCGTCGGCCGTGATGACCTGCGGGCCGGTCAGGACGGGCAGGCCGCCGCCGAGCACATTGCGGTTGTAGCGGTAGAGCCAGAGCAGGTCGACGGCCTCGTAGCCCTGGAGGTAGGGCTGCTGGTCGACGGCGAAGCCGAGCTTCTTCTCCTTGAGACCGGTGGCGACCTTGGCGTTCAGGTCGAAGGTGTCGATCTCCGCCGCGCTGCCCGCGGTCCGCTTGGCCTGGACGGCGGCGTCGGCGAAGGGCGCGCCGAGGGTGACGACCGCGTCGATGCTCTTGTCCGCCTGGAGCTTGGCCTCGATGGACGCCTGGACGTCGGGCATGTTGGTGCCGTCGACGTACAGGTTCTGCATCGTGCCGGCGAAGGCCTTCCGGGCCCCCGCGCAGCGCTGCTCGTGGCCGACGTTGCCCTGCTCGTGCAGGATGCACAGGGCCTTCTTGCGGCCCCGCTCGTCCAGCTCGTCGCCGACCGCCTCACCGGCGATGGACTCGTCCTGGCCGATGTGGGTGAGGGCGCCGAACGCCTTGGACTCCGCGGAGCCCGAGTTCACCGTGATCACCGGGATGCCGGCCTTGACGGCCTTGGCGACGACGGCCTTCATGGCGTCGGGCTTGGCGAGCGTGACGATCAGCCCGTCGACCTTCTTGTCGATCGCGGTCTGGACGAGCTGGGCCTGCTGCTGCGCCTCGTCGTTGTGCGAGTACAGGAAGTTGATGTTGTCCTTGACCGCCGCCTGCTCGGCACCCTTCTGGACGATGTCCCAGAAGGTGTCGCCATCGCCCGAGTGGGTGACCATGGCGAACGTCCAGCGGGGTGTGTTCACCGCGGCCCGGCCCTCGGCGGCCGCGGCCGCGCGTTCTTCCGCCCGCTTGCCACCGGTGCTGCTGCATCCCATGAGGGAGGCGCCGAGCACCGCCGCCAGCACGGCGCCCATCGCGCGTACCCCTGTCCGAACCGTTGCCACGACGCCGTGCCCTTCTTGTGCTGCTCACTGTGCTGCTGTGTGGGGCCTGGGAGAGTTCCGCTCCCGGCCCGGCTGCCCAAGTATCCCCGAGCCCCGCCCGTCATCGCCCGGCAGGGCGGCTGTGGGAGTTGTAGCGGCGTTGTATGACCACCGTCAAGAGTGTGTCCGGGGATACGTCCGGCGGGCCGGCCGGCCCGGGGCTCAGGGACGTACGAGCAGCTGGAACTCGAACGCGTAGCGCGAGGCCCGGTAGACGTGCGAGCCGAACTCGACCGTACGTCCGGAGTCGTCGAAGGTGACCCGCTCCATCGTCAGCAGCGGCGCGCCCACCGCCTCGCCGAGCCGGCCGGCCTCCCGCTCGCCGGCGGCCCGCGCGCCGATGGACTGACGGGCGCTGTGCAGGGTGATTCCCGCGGCGCGCATCATCCGGTACAGCCCGGTCGTCTCCAGCCGTTCCGTGCCGAGGTCGAGGAGCCCGCGGGGCAGGTGGTTGCGCAGCAGGGCCATCGGTTCGCCGTGCGCGTACCGCAGCCGCTCCACGAAGTGGACCTCGCTCCCCTCCTCGACCCCGAGCGCCGCGGCGACCGCGGCGGTGGCCGGTTCGAGGGCGGCGCGCAGCACACGGGTGGTCGGCTGCTGGCCGGCCGCCTCCAGGTCGTCGTAGAGGGAGCTGAGCTCCAGCGGGCGCCGGACCTGGCTGTGCACGATCTGGGTGCCCACGCCCCGGCGGCGCACCATCAGCCCCTTGTCGACGAGCGACTGGATGGCCTGGCGCACGGTCGGCCGGGACAGTCCGAGGCGGGCGGCGAGCTCGACCTCGTTGCCGAGCAGGGTGCCGGGGGCCAGCCGGCCCTGTTCGACGGCCGCCTCCAACTGCTGCGCCAGCTGGAAGTAGAGCGGCACCGGGCTGGTGCGGTCCACGCTCAGCGGGAGCGGCTGGTCGGTTCCTCGTTCGGTCACGGGCCGAGCGTAGTTCGATTGTCCGGACAAAGCCATGGCGGCCAGGGGCGCGGAGGCCGGGCGGTGGGCGACCGGGCCGCCATTTGTCAGGACAAACGCTTGACATGACGACAGGGCAAACGTCACCTTGGGGCCATGCGCATCGGACTCATCGGAACGGGACGTATCGGCACTTTCCATGCGGTGGCGCTGAGCCGCCACGACGCCGTGGACGCACTGGTGGTGGCGGACGCCGACCCGGACCGGGCGGCAGCGGTCGCCGCGCGGACCGGCGCGGAGGCCGTGGCGGTGGACGAGGTGTTCGCGTCCGGCCCGCGGGGCGTCGACGCGCTCGTGATCTCCTCGGCGACCGCCGCCCACGCCGGACTCATCGAGCGGGCCGCCCGCGCCGGGATCCCGGCGTTCTGCGAGAAGCCGATCGCCCTCGACCTGCCCGCCACCCTGAAAGCCCTGGACGCCGTCGAATCGGCGGGCTCCGTACTCCAGTTGGGCTTCATGCGGCGCTTCGACGCCGGGTTCGCCGCGGCCCGCGACGCCGTGCGGGAGGGGCGGCTCGGGCGGCTGCACACCGTGCGGGCGGTCACCTCGGACCCGGCGCCGCCGCCCGCCGCCTATCTCCCGCTCTCCGGCGGCCTGTACCGGGACTGCCTGGTCCACGACTTCGACATGGTGCGGTGGGTGACGGGCCGCGAGGTCGGCGAGGTGTACGCCACCGGGTCGGACGCCGGACCCCCGATGTTCCGCGAGGCGGGCGACGTCGACACGGCGGCCGTCCTGCTGACCCTGGACGACGGCACGCTGGCCACGGCCACGGCCACCCGGTGCAACGGCGCCGGGTACGACGTACGGATGGAGCTGGCGGGCGAGCGCGACCAGCTCGCGGTCGGCCTCGACGACCGCACCCCGCTGACCTCGGCCGAGCCACTGGGGCCCGGCGCCCCGCCGAAGCCGTGGCCGGGCTTCCTGGAGCGGTTCGCCCCCGCGTACGAGGCGGAGCTGGACGCCTTCCTCGACGTGGCCCGGGGCGAGCTGGTCAATCCGTGCGACGGGCGGGAGGCGCTGCACGCGCTGCGTATCGCCGAGGCCTGCGAGCGCTCGCGCCGCGAGCGCCGGCCGGTGAGCCTGCGGGAGATCCCCGGGGGCTGACCGGCCGCGCGCTCCGGACCGGCGGGTTACGCGCTCACCAGGCCACCGGCAGGCTCATCGGCCCCCGCATGAGCATCCCGGTGCGCCACTTCAGTGCCGCCGGGTCCGCGGCCAGGCGCAGGTCCGGACAGCGCTCCAGCAGCGACCTGATGGCGATCCGGGCCTCGATGCGGGCCAGTGGCGCGCCCAGGCAGTAGTGGATGCCGTGACCGAAGGCGACATGGCCGCGGGCGTCCCGGGTGATGTCGAAGCGGTCCGCCGCCTCGTACCGCGCGGGGTCCCGGTTGGCGTCCGACATCGCCACGAGCACCAGCTCCCCGCCGCCGGGGATGACCGTGCCGCCGACCTCGATCGGTTCGGTGGTGAAGCGGTACGTCGGGGTCTCGACCGGTCCCTCGAAGCGCAGGATCTCCTCGACCGCGTTGTCGATGAGGCCGAAGTCCGCGCGCAACGCCTCAAGTTGACCGGGGTGGGTGAGCAGATTGAGCACCCCGTTGGTGACGAGGTTGACGGTGGTCTCATGGCCCGCGACGAGCAGCAGCCAGGCCATGCCCACCAGTTCGTCGGCCGAGAGCCGGTCACCGTCCACGTCCGCCGTGTGGATCAGCCCGCTCATCAGATCGTCGCCCGGCCGCTCGCGCTTCTCGGCGAGCAGACCCTCCAGGTAGGCGGTCACCTCCGCCGTCGAGGTCTCCCGGGCCTCGGCGCCGATCGCCGAGACGGCGTTGTTGGACCACTCACGGAACGCCGACCGGTCCAGGAACGGCACCCCGAGCAGCTCACAGATGACGGACATCGGCAGCGGGAACGACAGCGCCTCGACGAGATCGGCGCTCCGGTTCGGCGCGGCGAGCATCGCGTCGAGCAGCTCGTCCGTCATCTCCTGCACGCGCGGGGCGAGTTGCTCCATGCGCCGCGGGGTGAACTCCCGGGTCACCAGCTTGCGCAGCCGGGTGTGGTCGGGGGCGTCCACACTGAGCATGGACGTACCGGCGGAGACCTTGGCGATGCCCAGCGCGGGCGAGGCCTTCTGCCACGCCTTGGACAGCCTCTGGTCGGCCAGGAGTTCCCGCCCCACGTCGTAGCCGACGACGAGCCAGGCGGGCGCGCCCTCGGGTATGCGGACCCGGTGTACCGGGCCCCGGGCCCGCAGCCGGGCGTACACGGGGTAGGGGTCACGGGTGAAGTCCTCGCCGAGCGCGGCGAGGTCGAGTACGGCTTCGGTGGTCAACGCGGTTCCCTTCCGGGTGACGTGGCGAAAGGTGCGGATCACGGAGCGGAGGTACGGGCCGACGGGCCGGGCGTGTCAGCCCGTACCGGGTGGAGTCACCAGCGCACCGGCAGCCGCCGCACTCCGCGGAACAGCAGGCCGGACAGCCACTCCGGCTCCCCGGCGTCCGGGTCGCGGGCGAGGTCGGGGCAGCGCTCCAGCAGGGCCCGGATCGCGATCCGGGCCTCCATCCGGGCCAGCGGCGCGCCCAGGCAGAAGTGCACACCGTGCCCGAAGGCCAGGTGCCCCTGGGTGTCCCGGCGGATGTCGAAGGTGTCCGGGTCCGGGAAGCGGTCCGGGTCACGGCCGCCCGAGGCCAGTGCCACCAGGACCGGCTCGTCCTTCGGGATGACGGTGGAGCCGACCCGTACGTCCTCGCGGGCGAAGCGGAAGGTGGCGGTCTCCACCGGGCCGTCGTACCGCAGCGTCTCCTCGACCGTGCCGTCGATCAGTCCGTCGAGGTCGGCGCGGAGCAGGGCCAGCTGTTCCGGATGGTCGAGCAGCGCCCGTACGGCGTTGGAGATCAGGTTGACGGTCGTCTCGTGTCCCGCGACGAGCAGCAGGAAGGCCATGCCCACCAGTTCGTCGGGGGACAGGCGGTCGCCGCCCTCGTCGCGCGCCCGGATCAGCGCGCTCATCAGGTCGTCGCCCGGCGATCCGCGCTTGGCCTCGATCAGCTCGACGAGGTAGTCGCCCATCGCGCCGACGGGGTCGCCCTCCCGCTGTTCCTCGGTCGGCGAGACCACCCCGTTCGACAGCCGGCGGAAGGTGTCCCGGTCCAGGTCCGGGACACCGATCAGTTCGCAGATGACGGTCATCGGCAGCGGAAAGGCGAGCGCGTCGATGAGATCGCCGCTTCCCTCGGCGGGCAGCGCGTCGAGGAGTTCGCGGGTGATCTGCGCGACGCGCGGGCGCAGCGACTCGATCCGCCGGGAGGTGAACTCACGGGCGACGAGCCTGCGCAGCCGGGTGTGGTGCGGTGCGTCCAGCTCCAGCATGTTGGTGCTGATCGCGTTGTCGCCGTCCGGCCAGTGCCCCGTGGGCCGCCAGTCCTTCGCGAACCGCGCGTCCGCGAGAGCGGCCCGGCTCTCCTCGTACCCGACGATCAGCCAGGCCCGTTCGAGCTGGTCGGTCCGGATGGCGTGGACGGGTCCCTCGGCACGCAGCTTCGCGTAGTACGGATACGGGTTGGCCCGGAATTCCGGCACATCACTCAGATCGATCACGGACACGGTCCGCCCCCTTCAGCTCCGGTTCGCTCAGCGTATGCCGACCCCGTCCCCGCCCTCCTCGTCGAGCAGCCCCGCATCGTGGATCAACAGAGCAATCTGGACACGGTTGTTGAGTTCGAGTCTGGCGAGAATCCGTGACACATGCGTCTTCACCGTGGCCACACTCAGATACAGCGAGCCCGCGATCTCCGCGTTGGAACTGCCCCGTCCGACGCCGAGCGCGACCTCCTTCTCCCGCACGGCCAGCTCGTCGAAGCGCCTGCGCGCCCGGTCCGCGCGGCTGTTGCGGTCGTCCTGCGCACCGCCCGCGGCGCGGGCCATGAGCTGCCGGGTGACGGCGGGCGAGAGCACCGGGTCACCGGCCGCGACCCGCCGGACCGAATCGACGATCTGCGCGGGCGGGGTGTCTTTCAGGACAAATCCTGCGGCTCCGGCGCGGATGGCGCGCAGCACCTGTTCATCGGCGTGGAAGGTGGTCAGAACGACGACTTCGGGCGCCGAGGGGCGGCGGCGCAGTCGCTCGGTGGCGGTGAGGCCGTCCATGCCGGGCATCCGGATGTCCATCAGCACCACATCGGGGTGCAGCCGGTCGACCAGACCGGCCACCTCGTTGCCGTCGGCGCCCTCCCCCACGATGTCGATGCCGTCCGCGCCACCGAGCATCAGGGTGAGCCCGGCCCGGACGAGGGGGTCGTCGTCGACGATGAGCAGCCGGACCGGTCGCGCCACCGGGGGCGTGGGGGACGTCGGGGTGTTCATGACGGCCACCGTAGCCAGGTCCCTCGACGGCCGTGTACCCCACCCCGCGTCAGCCGGGCACCGCCCCCGCGGACGGGCGCCGGCGGCCTCACGCGGCGGGCCAGGGCAGCCGGGCGCGGACGGCGAACCCGCCGCCGGGCTCGGGTCCGTGGTCCAGATGTCCCCCGGCGAGCGTGGCGCGCTCGGTGAGGCCGATGAGCCCCTGGCCGGAGCCGGGCACCGGCTCGAAGGGCTCGGTGGGGGCCGGGTTGCGGACCTCGATGGTGAGCCCGTCGCCCGGTCCGCCGGTCACGGTGACGGTGACCGGGGCACCGGGTGCGTGCTTGCGGGCGTTGGTGAGGCACTCCTGCGCGATGCGGTAGACGGTGCGGCCGGTGGCGGCGGGCGCGGCGGCGGGGTCGGCGACCCGGTTGTCGAGGGTGACCCTCATCCCGGCCGACCGGGACTCGGCGATCAGCGCGTCCAGGGTGACGAGGGTGGGCTGCGGCCGGTGTGCCTCGTCGCCGCCCCCGGGTCCGCGCAGCACACCGATGATCTCGCGGAGGTCCTGGAGCGCCTCGTGCGCGCTGTCCCGGATCACCCCGGCGGCCCTGGCGACCTCGGCCGGGGGTGCGTCGGGCCGGAATTCGAGGGCTCCGGCGTGCACGCTGAGCAGGGTCAGCCGGTGGGCGAGGACGTCGTGCATCTCGCGGGCGATGGCCTCGCGGGCCAGCCGCTGTGCCTGCTCGGCGCGCAGTCCGGCCTCCGCCTCGGCCCGGCGGGCCCGCTCGCGCAGGGTGAGGACCAGCTGGCGTCTGGACCGTACGACCATGCCCCAGCTGAGCACCAGCAGGATCAGCAGTACGCCGATGATGGTCGAGGCGATGAGCGAGGTTTCCGGATCCGGGCGCAGATAGGGCTGCAGGGGGGCGACGGCGAGGGCGCCCGCACCGACGATCGCGACGGGTCTGAAGGACCGGTGCACGGCCAGGCTGAACAGCGCGACCAGCAGAGCGCCGGCCGCCACCGGCTCCACCACACCCACGACGGTCAGCGCCACGGCCAGTCCGACGGGCCAGCGCCGGCGGACCCAGAGGGCACAGCAGGCGGCCGCGCCGAGCACCGAGTCCACGAGGACGACCACTTCCGGCGTCGTGCGGTCGGCCTCGATGGCGGCGAGGACGAGCACGCCGAAGAACGCGGCGCACAGGAAGGCCGTGATGTCGACGGCCCAGTCCCGCACGGTGCGGCGCGACCGTGCCCGGTCGTCGGGCAGCTCCGGGTCGGCCATCGCCGACGGCAGCAGCCAGCTGTACTCAGTGCGCGTCATACCGACAAAATACGCAGGTGAGCGGCCCGGAACGGCTGTTCCGCGGCAGGAAGCGACCAAAGTCGTACGGTCCCGAGACCTTCGGCGCGAGGAGTCAGACCGGTGGCCGACGCGGAGCCCGCGGGGCGGACGCGAGGCTTCGGCGCATGAAGAAAATCATCGAGTCGGTCGGGTTCCTCGTCTTCGCCCAGGGCGCCGCCGGGCTCCTGTACGAATGGACCGGGTGGTTCCGGCTGGGGACGCTGGTGCGGCGGCTCGACTTCATGAGCGAATACGGAGTGTTCGTCAATATCGTGCTGCTGGTGACGGGCGCCGCGGTGATGATCGCGGCGGACTCGATCACATCGTGACGCCGGCCCGGACGGTGTGCCGCGGTGGTCAGGACGCGGCCGGGGCGCCGTCCGCGCCACGCCGGCCCCACGCCGTGCCCGCCAGCACGAGCACCGCACCGGCCACGCCGAGGACTCCGAGCCGCTCGCCGCCGATCGCGATGCCCACGGCGGCGGCCCACAGCGGTTCCGTTCCGAGGAGCAGGCTGACGCGGGACGGCGAAGTACGGCGTACGGACCACATCTGCACGAAGAACGCGAAGAGCGTGCAGAACACGGAGAGGAAGACCAGACCGGCCCATTCCCGGGCGCCGAAGTCCGCCGCGACCGTCCACGGTGCGGAGCCGGTGCCGGGAACGGCCGCGAGGACGGCGAAGACGGCGACGGCGCTGCCGAGCTGGACGGTGGTCAGCGAGAGCGAGTCCGCGTTGCGGACCGCCCGGATGCGGGCCATCGCCAGCACATGAACGGTACGGGCGAGGGCCGCGAGCAGCATCAGCAGATCACCGGCCGAGGGGCTGGTGAACCCGCCTCCCTGGGTCAGCAGCACCACACCCGCCACGGAGAGTCCGGCCGCGGCGACGAAGCCGGCGGACGGCCGGACCCGGGTCACGGCGGCCTCGGCCAGCGGGGTGAAGATCATGGTGAGACTGATGATCAGCCCGGCGTTCGTCGCCGAGGTCTGCACCACACCGTAGGTCTCCAGGAGGAAGATCCCGCTGAGTACGAGTCCCAGCAGCCCGGCCCCCCGCCACTGAGCGGCGCTCAGCGCCCGCAGACCGCGCCACCCGGCGACGGCCAGAGCGGGCAGCACGATCGCGAAGCGCAGGACGAGAACGGCGACGACGGTACGGTTCGTGGTGATGCCCTTGGCCGCGAGATAGCTGGCACCCCAGACCGCGGCGACCAGCAGTACGGGCAGATCGGTGACCCAGGCCCGGCGCGGCGGCGCGAGGGCGGGCACGGCGACGAAGGACACCTGGTTCTCCTGGTTCTCCACACGGGGAAGCGCTGTGGAGACCTCGCCGGCTCGCACGCGAAGCGATCACGCTACCCGGCGGGAACCGCCTACGGGAACACCTGTCCCCGCGCCCGTTCACCGACAACCGGGCGTCCGCACCGGCCGCGCTCCTAGAATGGCGGAGGGACCGGGCGGACCGAGCGGATCGGACGCGGCAGGTGGATCCAAGGGGGTCGGGAGCATCGGACGGAGCGCGCGGATCGAGCAGGGGACGGACACCCGGGAGCAGGTTCTCGGGCGTGCGGTGCAGGTCGCCTCGGCACAGGGACTGGAAGGCCTTTCCCTCAGGGGGCTGGCCGGGCAGCTGAAGCTGAGCACGAACGAGGTGTTCGCTCTCTTCGGCTCGAAGGAGGAGCTTCAACTCGCCACCGTCCAGCGGGCCGTCACCATCTACGTCGAGCATGTGCTGAAGCCGGCGCGGGCCGCGCCGGCCGGACTGGGCCGCTTGTGGATCCTGTGCGAGAGCTGGATCTCCTACTCCCGGGAGCGGGTGTTCTCCGGCGGCTGCTTCTTCTACGCCACCATCGCCGAGTTCGACGCGCGGGAGGGCAGGGTGCACGACGCGCTGGCGTCCGCGCAGACCGGCTGGATCACCTTCGTCGAGCAGACGGTCGAGGAGGCCCGTGCCCTCGGCGAACTCGCGGAGGACACGGACGTCTCCCAACTGGCCTTCGAGATCATCGCGTTCCTCGAACTGGCCAACGCGGAGTCGGTGCTGCACGACAACACGATCGGATACACGAAGGCGGCGCGCGCCATCCTGGGGCGTCTGCGCTCCTGCGCGACGGACGCGTCGGTCCTGCCGTCGGCACCGTAGCCGGTGGGGCGATGTCCGGGGGCCGGCTCATTCGTCCAGGGCGAACGTCCCGTGGTCCGGCCGGCCCGTGGGGTGGTAGGTGTTGATCGCGACACCCGTGGACGTGGTGCGGGCGGCGGTCAGCTCGAAGGCGGTCGGCAGCCCGCCCTCCGGGAGGAGCCGGAAACCCGCCCCCAGGACGACGGGGTGCACCAGCAGGTTGTACTCGTCGATGAGGCCGTGCGCCATCAGGGACTGCGCTAGCCGGCCGCTGCCGTGGATCTGGATCTCCCCGCCCCGCGTCCGCTCCTTCAGGCGCGTCACCTCGGTCACGAGATCACCGTCGATGACGGTGGTGTGCTGCCACCTCGGGTCCTTGAGCGTCGAGGAGACGACGTACTTCGGGAGCCCGTTGAGCTTGCCCGCCACCGGGTCGTTCTCATCGGTGACCTTGGGCCAGTACCCGGCGAAGATGTCATAGGTGCGCCGCCCGAGCAGGAAGGCCGCGGGGCGCCCGAACACCTCGGTGATGAACTGCCCGAAGTCGTCGTCCGCGAACGGCACCATCCAGCCGCCGTGCTCGAAACCGCCGCTGCGGTCCTCGTCGGGGCCTCCGGGTGCCTGCATGACTCCGTCGAGTGTCACGAAGGTCGTGAGAGTCAGCTTGCCCATGGCGATGCTCCTTGTGGTTCCGCGTCCGGACCGGTCGACGGGGTCCGGCCTGCCCATCCATGACTCCACTCTCGCCCCTGACTCATCGGTCCACCCGCCGAGCGGGGGCGTACGGGGGTACGGGCACGGGTGCGGGCGGGAGCGGGTGGCCGGAGCATGCGACGGGAGTGGGCGTCCGTTTCCCGCCGGTCTCCGGACCGGCGGACGGCTTTCCTTGTCCTTGTCACCGGCCGGCCCGTGGACCGCGGGACGTCCGGCCGGTGCGACACCACTCCCCCAACGGCAAGGAATCCGCCATGTCCAGCACCATCGCCGCCGCCGTCACCACCGGCTCCCCCAGGGCCGCACTCGTCACCGGGGGCAGCCGCGGCATCGGCGCCGCCACCGCCCTGCGGCTCGCGCGGGAGGGGGCCGATGTGGCCGTGACGTACGTCCAGGACGAGGAGGCCGCCACCGCGGTCGTCCGGAGGATCGAGGGCTACGGGCGCCGCGGTGTCGCCCTGCGCTGCGACGCCGCGGACGCGGGGGCCGCCGCCGGGGCCGTCGGCCGCGCGGCGGACGCGCTGGGCAGGCTCGACATCCTCGTCAACAACGCGGGCATCGGTGTCCTCGGGCCGATCTCCACGCTCGGCACCGCCGATGTCGACCGAGTGCTGGCCGTGAACGTGCGGGCGGTCTTCCTCGCCTGCCGGGCGGCGGCCGGCCGTCTCGCCGACGGGGGACGCGTCATCACCGTCGGTACGGCCCTGAGCCGCTACGCCGGTGGCACGGGCGGCACGCTCTACGCGATGAGCAAGTCCGCCCTGGCCGGTCTCACCAAGCCGCTCGCCCGGGAACTCGGTCCGCGCGGCATCACGGTGAACCTGATCCAGCCCGGTCCCGTCGACACGGACCTCAATCCGGCCGACGGCCCGTTCGCCGAGGGCCAGCGCTCCGCGACCGCGCTCGCCAGGTTCGGCACGACGGACGAAGTGGCGTCCCTGGTCGCCTACTTGGCGAGTGCCGACGCGGCGTACATCACCGGGACGGAGGTCGTGGTCGACGGCGGCCACGCGGCCTGACCCGACGGGCCCGCACGGGGGAGGTCACCGGTTGCGCGGGGTGACCTCCGCCATCCGGGACCAGCCCTCGCCCGGCACCTCGACGTTGATGATCTCGGGCACCTCGGCGACCATGTCCGACATCGTCGCGATCGCCGCCGTGAAGTGGTCGGACTTCACATGCGCCTCGCCCGCCGTCGCGTCGGCGAAGGCCTCCAGCAGCACGAACTGGTTCGGGTTCTCGACGCTGTACGACCACTCGAAGAACACGTTGCCCGGCTCCGAACGGGTGGCGACGGTGAAGTCCTCCAGCGCGGAGAGCCAGTTGTCGCGCTCGGCGACGAGAACGGTGAACTTGACGGCGATGAAGATCATGGCAACTCCTGGTCGGGACGTCCGGAGGTGCGGCGCCGCGCCCCGTGGGGCACCTCGCCGCACCTCGACCAGGGTGACACAAGCTCGCTTATCCGGACTCATCGGGCACACCCGAACGCTCCGGATCCGGTCCGGACCGCCGCACCCGTGTCAGCCGCCCAGTTCCTCGTGGCGGGCGGCCAGCCGCGCCGCACCCTCGGCGGTGAGTGAGCCGAAGAGCCGGAGCCGGGAGATGCCGCCGTCCGGGAAGATGTCGATCCGGACGTGGCTGCCCCGGACGGCCCGCTCCAGGACGAATCGGTGGTTCGTGTCGGGCTGGAGCCGGGTCCTGGGCAGGATCTCGGTCCATTCCCCGCCGCCACCGCCCGCTTCCCCGTCCGCTCCCCCGATACCGCTCGCGTCCCGGTCCGCGTCGCCGCCGCTGTGCCCGTCGCGTACCGAAAGGCTCGCCCAGCCCGCGGAGTTGCCCACCAGATACGCGGTGTCGATCTCGACGGCCCGGATCTCCGCCTCGGCGGCGAGCGCGTAGCGGATCCAGTCGTTGCCCCTGTCGCGCCGGCGCCTGGTCTCCCAGCCGTCGTCCATCTTCCGGGAACGGCCCGGCTGGATGGTGTTGGTGGCCGGGGAGTAGAAGCGGTCGGAGGCGTCCTCGACCTGTCCGCCGTTCTCCAGCGCCGCGAGGTCGAAGGTGCCGAGCGCGGCCAGCCAGGCGGGGTCCGGGACGACCTCTCCGTACACCCGGAGCCGGGCGATTCCGCCGTCCGGGTGCTGGTTGACCCTCAGGTGGGTGAAGCGGGCTCCGGCCTCGACCACGAACCCGTTGGCGGCATGGCCGCCGACGGCCGTACGGGGTACGAGCGTTGTCCACACGACGTCGGGGGCGAGCAGCTCACCGGGGGCCGGGGAGCCGGGGACACAGGCGGCCTCGATGGAGACCGCCTGCGGGTAGTTGCCGCGGAAGTGGGCGGTGTCCACGACGATTCCCCGGACGACACCGGGGGCGCCGAGCCGTACCAGGGCCCAGTCGTGGTCCTCGTCGGCGGGGTGCGGCTCGGTGGCGCTCGCTCCGCGTCGGCGGCGGGTCTCCCAGCCGTCCATGACCTTGCCCTTGTGGCCGAAGCGCTCCGGGTCGAACTCGGCGGGCTCCGGCTTCAGCAGGTTCTCGCGCTCGGCGAAGAACTCGTCGTTGGCGGCGATCACACCGGCGCCGAGCCGCCGGTCGGCGAGGTCGACGAGGTGGCTGAAGGGGAAGTCGGCGCTGCGGTGGTCGGCGTACGGGTCGCCGCCCGCGTAGGGGCTCGCGTCTCCGGTGAAGTGCGGTATCGCCGAGTCCGTCATGGTCAGTGATTCCTTTCGAGGAGGCGGCCGGTGGGCTCGGCCAGGACGCCGTCGGCCGCTATGCGGACGCCGCGCAGCCAGGTGGAGCGCACGACGCCGTGCAGGGTCCGGCCCGCGTACGCGGTGACCTGGTTGCGGTGGAAGAGCTCGGCCGGGTCGACGGTGAAGGTCTCCTCGGGGGCGAGGACCGCGAAGTCGGCGTCCCGGCCGGCTTCGATGGCGCCCTTGCGGGTCAGTCCGGCCAGGGCGGCGGGCGCGGCCGACATCCAGCGGACCACGTCGTCGAGGGAGTGACCGCGTCTGCGGGCCTCGGTCCAGATCGCGGGCAGGCCGAGCTGGAGGGAGGAGATGCCGCCCCAGGCGGAGGCGAAGTCGGGGGTCTTCAGATCGGTGGTGCAGGGCGAGTGGTCGGAGACGACGCAGTCGATGGTGCCGTCGGCGAGCCCGGCCCACAGGGCATCCTGGTTGGCGGCCTCCCTGATGGGCGGGCAGCACTTGAACTCGGTTGCGCCGTCCGGGACTTCCTCGGCGGTGAGGGTGAGGAAGTGCGGGCAGGACTCGACGGTGACACGCACTCCCTCGCGCTTGGCGGCGGCGATCAGCGGCAGGGCGTCGCCGGAGGAGAGGTGCAGCACGTGGACGCGGGCGTTCAGCCGCCCGGCATGGGCGATCAGGCCCTCGATCGCGGCGTTCTCGGCATCGCGCGGGCGGGAGGCGAGGAAGTCCGCGTACGCCGGGCCGCCGCGCTGCGGTGCGGCCGACAGCTGGTGCGGGTCCTCGGCGTGCACGATGAGCAGCCCGTCGAATCCGGCGATCTCGGCCATGGAGCACACCAGTTGCTCCTGGTCCAGCTCCGGGAACTCCTCGACCCCCGAGGGCGACAGGAAGCACTTGAAACCGAAGACCCCGGCCTCGTGCAGCGGTCGCAGATCCTTGGTGTTGGACGGGACCGCACCGCCCCAGAAGCCGGTGTCGATGTGCGCCTTGGGAGCGGCGACCCGCTGCTTGGCGCGCAGATTCCCGACCGTGGTGGTCGGCGGCAGGGAGTTGAGCGGCATGTCCAGGAGGGTGGTGATCCCGCCCGCCGCGGCCGCCCGGGTGGCGGTGGAGAAGCCCTCCCACTCCGTCCGGCCGGGGTCGTTCACATGGACGTGGGTGTCGACGAGGCCGGGCAGCAGGACATCGTCGCCGAAGTCCTCCAGCCGGGCGCCGCCGGGTACACCGGCGTCGTACGGCAGCACGGCCTCGATCGTCCCGCCGGCGACGGCGACGGCCGCGGGGCGGGTGCCTCCGGGGGTGACGACGCGCGTCGAGCGCAGTACCAGGTTCACGTCCGGACCGGACACCCGTGCTCCTCACTCAAGAATTCAACGAACTGTTGAACGAGTCTTCACTCGGGGATCCGGACCGTCAAGACCCCCGCCCGCCCCGCCGGAGGGCCGGCGGACCCTGCGGCGCCCACCCGTCAGCCCGACTGGAGGTTTCCACAAAGTAAAAGTCGTATTTCGGAGGGCGGAACGTAGCATGGACCAGGAGCGGCACCGCCGCACCACCTCGCCGACCGTCGGCACCTGGACAAAACAGGCCCTGACCGGCAAGGACGCCGCACCGGGAGCAGTGGGCCGATCCGGAACAGCCCGGTAGGCTGCTGCCTTGCCTTCCGCTTCGAAAGGACCGTTGACGTGCCGCCGTCCCACGCCAGCACATCCGACTCCAAGCCCACCGGTTCCAGCGGTGGGGTGCAGTCCCTTGAGCGCGCCTTCGATCTGCTGGAGCGGATGGCCGACGCCGGGGGCGAGGTCGGACTGAGCGAGCTCTCCGCGAGCAGCGGGCTTCCGCTGCCCACCATCCACCGGCTGATGCGCACACTGGTCGTCTGCGGCTACGTCCGCCAGCAGCCCAACCGCCGCTACGCGCTGGGCCCCCGGCTGATCCGGCTCGGCGAGTCCGCTTCCCGGCTGCTCGGCACCTGGGCCCGCCCCTACCTCCAGCGTCTGGTGGAGGAGACCGGCGAGACGGCGAACATGGCGCTGCTGGACGGCGACGAGATCGTGTACGTCGCCCAGGTCCCCTCCAAGCACTCGATGCGGATGTTCACCGAGGTGGGCCGCCGGGTGCTCCCTCACTCCACGGGGGTGGGCAAGGCGCTGCTCGCGAACACTCCCGCCGAGGAGGTACGGGCCCTTCTCGCGCGCACCGGGATGCCGGCCGCCACCGAGAAGACGATCACCACCCCGGACGGTTTCCTCGAAGCGCTGGAGCAGGTGCGCAGGGCCGGTTACGCGGTGGACGACAACGAGCAGGAGATCGGCGTCCGCTGCCTGGCGGTGTCCGTGCCCAACTCCCCCACTTCGGCCGCGATCTCCATCTCGGGCCCGGCGGGACGGGTGACGGAGACGGCGACGGAGCGGATCGTGCCGATTCTCCAGCAGGTGGCGAAGGAGCTCTCCTCGGCGCTGGCGAGCAGCGGTTCGGCCGGCTGACCTGCGGGCGGAGCCGGGGCCCCCGCCCGGCCGCCGGCGGGCGCGCGTCCGGGCTGTCGGCGTCCCGGCCGTCTGCGGGGCCGGTCAGGCGGCGGGCTCCGGTACGGTCAGCCGCCCGTCGTCCATCGTCACCGTCCGGTCCATCCGGTCCAGGTGCGCCCGGTCGTGCGTGACCAGCACCGTGGCGGTGGACCTCTGCCGGGTCAGGGTGGCCAGCAGGTCGAGCACGGCGGCCCCCCGTTCGTGGTCGAGCGCGCTGGTCGGCTCGTCGACGAGCAGGACCGCCGGTTCGTTCATCAGGGCCCGCGCGATATTGATCCGCTGACGCTGGCCGCCCGACAACTGGTGCGGGCGGCGGTGCGCCCGGTCGGCGAGACCGACCGCGTCGAGCAGTTCGAGGGCCCTGCCGCGGGCGGTGCGGGCCGCCCGGCCCGACAGATGCGCCATCACCTGGAGCTGTTCGACGGCGGTCAGTGAGGGCAGCAGGTTCGGCTGCTGGAAGACGATGCCGATCCGTTCCCGGCGCAGCGCCGCCTGCTCCGCGCGGCTGAGCCCCGAGGTCTCCGTACCGGCGACGACCACGTTCCCCTCGTCCGGGGTGACCAGGGTGGCGGCCACCGCGAGCAGGCTCGACTTCCCGGAGCCGGACGGCCCGACGACCGCGGTGAGCGAGCCGGCGGGAACGTCCAGCGAGACCCGGTCCAGTGCGGTGAGCCTGCCGTCGCCGTCGGGGTAGGTGAGGGTGACATGTGACAGCGTGAGGGTCATCGGGCACTCCCGAGCGCGGTGAGCGGGTCGACGGCGGTGATCCGCCGGATGGACAGGGCGGCCCCGAGCGCGCCGAGGGCGATCATGACGGCCGCCGGGACGAGGACGGTCGACGCGTCCAGGACGAACGGCACGGCACCCCCGCTGATCAGAGCGCCGAGCCCGGAGGCGAGCGCGGTGCCCAGCCCCGTACCGAGGGCGAGCATCACGACGGCCTGCCCGAGCGCGTCGCGCAGCAGATACGGCGTGGAGGCGCCGAGCGCCTTCAGGACGGCGACATCGCCGCTGCGCTGGATCGTCCAGACCGTGAAGAAGGCGCCGATGACGAGGGCGGAGATGGCGAACAGGAAGCCGCGCATCAGCTGGAGGGAACCGTTCTCGGCCTGGTAGGAGCCGATCGCGGTCAGTGAGCCGTCGAGGGTGAACGTGCGGGTGTCCGCCGCCTTGTCACCGGCCGCCAGATCGGCGCCGCCGGTCGTGGTCAGGGCGATGACCGTGGCCTCCTGGGCCGGTCCCGCGCCGTCGTGCCCGATGCGCTGCCAGTCGTCGAGGGAGGTCCAGACGACCGGCGTGTGGCTGTAGGAGTCGTCCGCCGAGACGGCGGCGACCCGCTGCTCCAGGCCGCCCAGACGGATCCTGTCCCCCGCTCCGATGCCGAGGTCCTCGGCCGCCCCCGCGGAGAGCACCACCTCCCCGGGGGCCACCCGGGACCCGGCGGGCGCGAGTCCGCCGTCCGGCTCGACGCCGAAGGCGGACACGGCGGCCGTACGGTCACCGGCGGCGGCGTTCAGGGTCCGGATGCCGAGCGGCTGCGCGGCGGTGACACCGGGCTGCTCCGCCCAGCTCCGCCAGGCGCTCTCCCGGACGGTCGAGTCGGTGAAGGACACCGACCGGCCGTCCGGTGGCGCGGCGAAGGCGAGGTGGTCGGCGTTCAGCCCGGTGACGGCCGAGGTGTTCTCCCGGGCCAGCCCGGCCGTCAGACCGGACAGCAGCCCCACCAGCAGTGTGATCAGCACCACGACCGATCCCATGAGCGCGAAGCGGCCCTTGGCGAACCGTAGATCTCTCCATGCGACGAACATGGCTCCAGCCTCGGGCACCGGGCCGGCGGAAACATCGCGCGGCGGAGGGGCCCGACATCAACCTTTCGATTGACCGGCCGCGCGCGAGGCGCGTCTAGGCTGGACGGACCATGGATTCGCGTTCGCACACCCCGGTCACCGCCGCTCTGCGGCTGTGTCTGCACGCCCTGCTGCTGGGTCTGCTGGTGCTCGCCGCGGCCCGCGCCCTGAGCGAACCGGTCGCGCACGCCCCGGCGGCCGTCGCCCTGGCGGCGGTGATGGCCGCGGTGTACGCGGCGGGCGCCCTGACCCCGTCCGTCCGGCCCCGGACCCGGGCCGCCGCGCTCTGGCTGGCCGCGCTGGGAGCGGTGTGGCTGGCCCTGCTCGTCCTGTCGCCGGACGCCCTGTGGCTGGCCTTCCCGCTCTACTTCCTCCAGCTCCATCTGCTGCCGACGCGCTGGGGCCTGGCCGCCGTGACGGTCACCGCCGGGGCCGCGATCGCCGGCTTCCTCCTGCACGGGCAGGAGATCAGCCCCGGCGCGTTCATCGGCCCGCTGCTCGGGGCCGCGGTCTCGGTCGCCACCGTGTTCGGGTACGACGCCCTGTTCCGGGAGAGCGAGCGGCGCCGCGAGCTGATCGAGGAACTGGTCTCCACCCGGGCCGAGCTGGCGGGGGCGGAACGTACCGCGGGCACACTGGCCGAGCGGGAACGGCTGGCCCGGGAGATCCACGACACCCTCGCCCAGGGGCTGTCCAGCATCCAGCTGCTGCTGCGGGCCGCCGAGCGCTCGCTGCCGGCGGACGCCCCGGCCGCCGCGCACGTGCGCCGGGCCCGTGAGGCCGCGCAGGACAATCTGGCCGAGGCCCGCTCCTTCGTCCGCGCGCTGACGCCCCCGGATCTGGAGCACGGTTCGCTGGCCGCGGCCCTGGAGCGGCTGTGCGCCCGCACCACGTCACCCGGTCTCACCGTGCACTTCGCGGTCAGCGGCACCCCGGTGGAACTGCCCACCCCCTATGAGGTGGCGCTGCTGCGTACCGCGCAGTCGGCCCTGGCCAACGCGGTGCAGCACGCCGAAGCCGGGCGGGCGGAGGTCACCCTCAGTTTCATGGACACCTCGCTCTCCCTGGACGTCGTCGACGACGGCCGGGGCTTCGACCCCGCGTCCGGGCCGCCCGACGAGGCGGGGAGAAGCGGCTTCGGGCTGCCCGCGATGCGGTCGAGGGCGCGTTCGCTGGGCGGCACCCTGAGCGTGGAATCGGCTCCCGGGCAGGGCACGGCGGTCGCCGTCACGCTCCCCCTCCCGCAGGCCCGGCAGACCCCGACGGAGGCGAACACCCTATGAGCGACCCCATCCGGCTGCTGCTCGCCGACGACCATCCGGTGGTACGGGCGGGGCTGCGCGCCGTCCTCGACACCGAGCCGGACTTCCGGGTCGTCGCGGAGGCCGCCACCGCCGAACGGGCCGTGGCCCTCGCCTCGGCGGGCGGCTTCGACGTCGTCCTGATGGATCTGCAGTTCGGCCCCGGGATGCATGGCGCCGAGGCCACGGCAGCGATCACCGCGGCAGCGGACGCGCCCCGGGTGCTGATCCTCACCACGTACGACTCGGACGCCGACATCCTGGCCGCGGTCGAGGCGGGCGCCAGCGGCTATCTGCTCAAGGACGCGCCGCCGGAGGAACTGGCGGGCGCGGTCCGCACGGCGGCGGCCGGCCGCTCGGCGCTCGCCCCGGCGGTGGCCCACCGGCTGATGGACCGGATGCGTACCCCCGCGGAGGCGCTCACCAAGCGCGAGCTGGAGGTCCTGCAACTGCTGGGCGAAGGGCTGTCCAACCAGCAGATCAGCAAGAAGCTGTTCCTCAGCCAGGCGACGGTGAAATCACATCTGGTGCACATCTACGCCAAGCTGGGCGTCGACTCCCGCACCTCGGCGGTCGCGGCGGCGACGGCACGCCGGCTGATCCGCCGCTGACCCCCGGGTCCTTCGAGGCCGGTCCCCCACCGGCCCCCACACGCGATCAGCGGCGCGGCGGCTCCCCGAAGAGATCCACCGCGTTCCGCACGTCCCTCAGTCCGGCCGCCAGCGCGCTGACCGAGCCGATCGCCCCCGCGATCAGCAGCAGCGAGCGGCGCAGCCGGGGAATCTCCGGTGTGCCGCTGATCGCCATGGCGTCCAGCGACGCCAGCTCGTCCTCGGCGATCCCCCGGTCCGGGAACTCCGCCGGGTGACCGGCCAGTTCGCGGCGGAGCCGGGCGACCGCCGTACGCAGCTCCGCGACTCTCGGGTCCTCACCGCTGCCGGTGACCCGCTTCTGCTGCCCCACGCTTCGCAACAAAGCACTCCCCCTCGCACGTCTTTGTGCACGTGTACCGACCAGGCCCCGGACCGTGGTCAAGTGCCTGGGGTTGCCCGCAAGTTAACGCCATGAAAGGTGGCGTGCGCCACTCCGAGGACAGAATTCGGGGTTACCCCTGAGGGTGACATTCTTTTCGCCTGTGCGAACCCCGCGGTGGTATCCAGGGGCCATGGCTCCTACAGACGAGAACCCCGTGGTCGCCGGGGTGCTGCTCGCCGCCGGCGGCGGCCGGCGGCTCGGCGGCAGACCGAAGGCCCTGCTCGGGCACCGCGGCCGTCCACTGGTCGAACACGCCGTGCGGACGCTGCGCGACGGCGGCTGCGGACCGCTGCACGTGGTGCTGGGCGCGGCGGCCGACGAGGTGCGGTCCCGTGCCTCTCTGGAGGGGTGCGCGGTGACCGTGAACACGGAGTGGGAGGAGGGCATGGGCTCCTCGCTCCGGACCGGGCTGGCCTCCCTCGCGGGGACGGGCGCGGACGCCGCGCTCGTCCTCCTGGTGGATCAGCCGGGGATCGGCGCGGAGGCGGTGGCGCGGGTGCGTGCGGCGTACACGTCGCGGGCGGCGCTGGCAGCCGCCTCGTACGGCGGGGAGCGGGGTCATCCGGTGCTCCTCGGCGCGGACCGGTGGGCCGAGGCCGCCGCGACGGCGGTGGGCGACCGGGGTGCCCGCGCCTATCTGCGGGCGCACCGCGATGCGATCACGCTCGTCGAGTGTTCCGATGTGGCCCAGGCGTTCGACATCGACACCGCGGAGGATCTGGCGCGTCTGGAATGAACGGCCCGCGGGCGTCCTGGCACGGTGGGCCGCCGGAGGCGCACGTGTGTCGACCCGGAGAATCTCGACATCAACAAACCATTGAACTTCCACCATGAGGAAACTACTATCCACTGGTCAGAAGCCCTCTGCACCTCGGACGGCACCCCCGGCCGCATCCCGGAGCCATGGCACGCCGTGCCGTTCCGGGCGATCCGGCGGCCCCGGCACGCCGTCCGCACCACCCGCTGAAGGAGTGACAGCTCATGTCCGCACCAGCGCCGTCCCCGCTGGCCATCGTCGATGCCGAGCCCCTGCCCCGGCAGGAGGAGGTCCTGACCGACGCGGCGCTCGCGTTCGTGGCCGAGCTGCACCGGCGGTTCACACCGCGCCGCGACGAGCTGCTCGCCCGGCGCGGCGAGCGCCGCGCCGAGATCGCCCGTACGTCCACCCTGGACTTCCTGCCGCAGACGGCGGCGATCCGCGCGGACGACTCCTGGAAGGTCGCCCCGGCCCCGGCCGCGCTCGACGACCGCCGGGTGGAGATCACCGGTCCGACCGACCGCAAGATGACCATCAACGCCCTGAACTCGGGCGCCCGGGTCTGGCTCGCCGACTTCGAGGACGCGTCCGCCCCCACGTGGGAGAACGTGATCCTCGGCCAGCTGAATCTGATCGACGCCTACACCCGCGCCATCGACTTCACCGACCCGAAGTCGGGCAAGTCGTACGCCCTGAGGCCCGCCGGCGAGCTGGCGACGGTCGTCACCCGCCCCCGCGGCTGGCATCTGAACGAGCGTCACCTCCAGCTCGACGGGACCCCGGTGCCCGGCGCGCTGGTCGACTTCGGCCTCTACTTCTTCCACAACGCCCAGCGCCTCGTCGACCTGGGCAAGGGACCGTACTTCTACCTCCCGAAGACGGAGTCGCACCTGGAGGCCCGCCTCTGGAACGACATCTTCGTCTTCGCCCAGGACTACGTCGGCATCCCGCGGGGAACGGTCCGCGCGACGGTCCTGATCGAGACGATCACGGCGGCGTACGAGATGGAGGAGATCCTCTACGAGCTGCGCGACCACGCCTCCGGCCTGAACGCCGGCCGCTGGGACTACCTGTTCTCCATCGTCAAGAACTTCCGTGACGGCGGCGCCAAGTTCGTCCTCCCGGACCGCAACGCGGTGACGATGACCGCCCCGTTCATGCGGGCGTACACCGAACTCCTCGTCCGCACCTGCCACAAGCGCGGCGCGCACGCGATCGGCGGCATGGCGGCGTTCATCCCGTCCCGCCGCGACCCCGAGGTCAACAAGGTCGCCTTCGAGAAGGTCAAGGCCGACAAGGACCGCGAGGCGCACGACGGTTTCGACGGCTCCTGGGTCGCCCACCCCGACCTCGTCCCCATCGCCATGGCCTCCTTCGACGCCGTTCTGGGCGAGAAGCCGAACCAGAAGGACCGCCTGCGCGAGGACGTCTCCGTGGCGGCGGGCGACCTGATCGCCATCGACACCCTCGACGCCAGGCCCACGTACGACGGCCTGCGCAACGCCGTCGCGGTCGGTATCCGTTACATCGAGGCATGGCTGCGCGGCATGGGCGCGGTCGCCATCTTCAACCTGATGGAGGACGCGGCCACCGCGGAGATCTCGCGCTCGCAGATCTGGCAGTGGATCAACGCGGACGTGGTCTTCGAGAACGGCGAACACGCCACCGCCGAACTGGCGCGCAGGGTCGCGGCCGAGGAACTGGCCGCGATCCGCGGGGAGATCGGCGAGGAGGCGTTCACCGCGGGCAGGTGGCAGCAGGCCCACGACCTCCTGCTCCAGGTCTCCCTGGACCAGGACTACGCGGACTTCCTCACCCTCCCCGCGTACGAGCAGCTGGCCTGACCCGGGCCACGACAGCCGCCCGGCCCCGCCCCCGGTACCGCACAGCGCCGGGGGCGGAGCCGTGCGGCAGCGAAAGCGGACAGCACCCCACCCCAACATTTAGTTAGGTTAGGCTAACCTGACCATGATCAACGTGACGGAGGGGCTGTCGACGTGCGGACGGACGAGAACGGAACCAGGCGGATACGGCTCGCCGGGATCGCGGGCATCGCGGCCTCGGTCGCCTGGCTCATCGGGGACATCCTGCTCCTGGGCGAGCCCGTGGCATCACCCGGGGACCATCCCGTCCTGAAGGGCTACGACGGAACGGCGGGGGACTCACTGGCGGCGATGCTGTCGGCGTCCTCGGCACAGCTGGCGTGGGGAGCGCTGCTCGGCGTACTGACCGGTCCGCTCTACCTGGTCGCGTGCTGGCATCTGTACCAGGGACTCCGGCCGGCGCCGCGACCGCTCTCACTGCCACCGATGGTGCTGCTGGCCACGGGGTTCGCCCTCGCCCCCTTCGTGCACGGCTCCTTCTACTACTGGGGGCAGGCCGCCAGGGCGGTCGACGCCTCCGGTGTACGGTCCGCCGCGCTGGACGCGTTGCCGGGCGACATGGCGGACGTGCTGTTCATTCCCTACGGCGTGCTGCTGTTCTGCTGGGTGCTGGGTTCCGCCTGGATGGCCGTATCCGTGTTCCGGGGCGCCACCGCGTTCCCCCGGTGGATGGCCGCCGTGAATCCGCTGGTCTGCATCCTCGCCGGAGGGCTCGTCGCCGCGCTGACGCCCGGCGCGGCGGGGACCGCGATCCAGGGCGCGCAGCTGAGCATCGGCAATCTGCTCTTCTTCTCGCTGTCGACCGCCGTCCTGTGGAAGGCCCGCCCCGGCGCCGGGGCGCACCCGCCCGCGCCGAGCACGGCCGCCGGCACCTCTGCCGGGACGGCTTGAACGTCCCACACACCACGCCGCCGGTCCGGGGCGCTCAAGCCGTCCCGGCCACCTCCGCCTTGGCCGCCGCGTCGTCCAGCGACTTGAGCACCGAGACGGGATCTCCCTTGTCCAGCACGGCGCGGCCCACGTCCCTGCGTATCGCGCCCCGGACGTCGGGCCAGGACCGCATGTTCACCGGGGCGAAACGGGCCTGCGGCAACTGGTCGATGAAGGGCCACAGGGGACGCTGGGCGGGTTCGTCGCGCACCGCGTCGGACGCGGTGTACGTCACCGGGAGCGCGGACTGGCTGCCGCCGTAGGCCGCCGCCGACTGACCGCTGTACAGGAAGTCGAGGAACGCCCCGCACTCCTTGCGGTGGCCGTTGCGCTTGAACGCCATCAGCCAGTCGCTCAGGCCGATCGGCGCGGGGGTGCCGCCGTCCTTCGCGGGGAACGGGGCGTGCGCGTACGGAAGTCGGGCCTGGTCGGCGGCGCCCATCAGGACGGGGTGGGCGATCATCATCCCGATGTCGCCGCGGAGGAACTGCTCGTACGCCTCGGTCCGGTCGAGCCTCTCCGGGGCCGTGCCCGCCAGCTTCCCGGCGACCAGCTCGTCACGCAGCCAGGTCAGCGCGTCGATGTTCGGCTGCGTCTCGAAGTCGTAGCCGACCAGGTCCGTGAAGCCGCCGCCCGCCGCGAGCATCCAGGAGAGCGCCTCGTCCTCGGCCGCCTCGGGTCCCAGCTGGAGCCCGTACGGCGTCTTCACGCCGATCGCCTTCAGCGCCTCGGCGGCGGCGCGCAGTTCGTCCCACGACGCGGGGGCGTCGCCGACGCGCGCACGGCGGAAGAGCTCCTTGTTGTAGAAGAGCCGGGGCGTGCTGGCCAGGAACGGGAACCCGTACAGCTCGCGGTCGACCGTGCCCGCGTCGGCGAAGGAGCGGATGAAGTCGGCCTGCGTCGAGATGTTGAAGAGCTCGCCCGCGGTGTAGAGCCGGTCGTCCTCGCCGTAGGGGGCGAAGATGTTCGACTGTGCGATGTCGGGCTCGCGGCCCTCCTCGACCCGTCGGGCGAGCGTCTTGTCGATCTTATTGAACGGGACCCGCTCCAGTTTGACCTTGATGCCGGGGTGCTTCTTCCGGAAGGCGGCGATCACCTTGTCCCACTGGTCCCCGAGCGAAGCTCCCACGCTCTTGTCGTAGCTGGCCACGAGCACATCGAGCGTCGCGCCCGAACCGGCGGAGTCACAGCCGGCCAGCCCGAGTCCGGCCGTGGCGCCGGCGAGGCCGGCCGTCTGGAGAAGAAACCGCCGCCGACGCACCGCTGTTGCCACCTTTTGCTCGTACCCGCACCGATTGGGTGACAGATTCTGCCACATAGGCACTGTCTGCCAATCAACTGAGGGTTCCTTATGGGCATAACCTGCCTCGCATGCAAGGTGCTTCGTTGACGGAGCGGCGCAAGGCCGCTACCCGGTGGGACATCGCCCGTGCCGCGGCCGCACTGTTCGTGGAGAACGGTCTGCGGGCCACTCGCGCCGAGGACATCGCGCGGGCCGCGGGTGTCGCGCCGCGCACCTTCTACCGCTACTGCGCGACCAAGGAGGAGGCCGTCGCCCCGCTGTTCGCCGTCGGAGCGCGGCAGTGGGTGGAGGCGGTGCGCGACGCCCCCCGCGCCCTGCCCCTGCCCGGCGCGCTGCGGCACGCGGCGGCACGGGCGCTGGCCGCGGCGCCCGGTGACACGGAGAACAAGGAGTCGCTGGAGTGGGTGCGTTCGCTGCTGCGGATGGCGGCGGACAGCCCGGCGCTCCAGTCGGTCTGGAACGACGCGTGCCGCGCATCGGAGGCCACGCTGGCCGCGGTGCTCGCGGCGCGGACCGGACCGCCCGCCGACGCGGGCGCGCTGGACATCCGGCTGGCGGCGGCCGTGGCCGGAGCCGCGGTGCGGGTCGCGGTGGAGACCTGGGCCGCGGGGGACGCCCCGGCCTCGGGAGCGGAGGGTCCCGCCGCGCTGGCGGAGCGCTGCCTGGCGTCCATGACGGACGCGTCGGCCTGGCGTCCATGACGGCGCGTCGGCCCGACGTCCGCAGCGCGGCCTGGACCGACCGCGCCCCGTCTCAGGTCCAGACCGCGCCCAGTGCCACGAACCCGCAGATCAGCACGAAGAGGATCGCCAGCAACGGCCAGACGAACCGCAGGTACTTGTCGTAGCCCACCTTCGCCAGCGCCACGCCGCCGATGGTGACGGCCGTCGTCGGCACCCACAGGTTCATCCAGCCGCTCGCCGCCTGCCAGGCGGTCACGACGACCGCGCGCGAGACGCCCGCGAAGTCGGCGAGCGGGGCCAGGATCGGCATGGCGAGGGTGGCGTGGCCCGAGGTCGAGGGGATCAGGAAGGCGAGCGGCAGGTTGACGATGAAGACGAAGACCGCGAACACGGCCGAGGAGGTGCCCGAGACCAGGCCCTCGATGGAGTGCAGCACGGTGTCGGTGATCTGCGAGTTGTTCATGATGACCGTGACACCGCGGGCCAGCACGATGACCAGCGCGGGCGAGATGAAGTCGGCCGCGCCCTGGATGATCGTCGCGCTGAGCTTCTGTTCGCCGAACCGGGCGACGACCCCGACCACCACGGCCGCGACCAGGAAGAGCGCCGCCAGTTCCGGGAAGGACCAACCGAGCTCGAAGCCGTACGGGTCGGCGTCGGCGTCACCCGTGATGGCGCTGGACCAGGGCACCACCGAGAAGATCATGAAGGTGAAGACCAGGGCGACCAGCACCAGGATGGTCTTGTGCAGGCCGGTCAGGTCCGGGGGCTCGCCCGCGTCCGCCGCCGTGTGGTCACGGTCGCCGGGCAGGAAGCCGGAGAGCGAGCGGCCGGGGTTCCGGCGGACCCGCGTCGCGTACCGGATGACGTAGGCGATGGTCACGGCGGTCAGGACGACCCACATGACCGCGCGCAGCACGATGCCGTCACCGAGCGAGATGTCGGCCGCGGACGAGGCGACGCCGGTCGCGAACGGATTGACCGTGGAGCACAGCACCCCGATGCCCGCGCCGAGGATGATCGTGCCGGTGGCCACCATCCGGTCGTAGCCCAGGGCCAGCATCAGCGGCACGATCAGGCCGTAGAAGCCGAGGGTCTCCTCCGCGAATCCCTCCACCGTGCCCAGCAGCGCGAAGACCAGCATCACGCCCGCGATGAGGAGCGCCCCCCGGTCGCGGAGCCGGTGGGCGAGGCGGCCGATGCCCCGGTCCAGGGCGCCGGTGGCGAAGACCACCGTGATGAACGCGCCGATCGCGATCACGAACAGGAACACGCCCGCGCTGCCGTACAGTTCACCGGCCAGATCCGGCCCGACCTGGCCGGTCCTCTCGTCCTGGACACCGTAGAGGCCGTTGACCGGCGAGAGGAAGAGATCGTTGAGGCGGTCGACGAAGCTCTGTCCGGAGTCGACCCGGTGGTACGTGCCCTGGACCGGCGAGCCGTCCTTGTCGCGGTCGTAGGTGCCGGAGGGGATCAGGAAGGCCAGTGCCCAGACCGCCAGCGTGACGATGGCGAGAATCGTCAGGGCGCTGGGGAAGGTGAACTTCTTCTTCGCCGGGGGTCTCTCCTCCGGGGCGGCCCGGGTGTCCGCGTCGCTCATGCGGCGCCCCCGCCGCCGTGCGCGGCGGCGAACTCCCGCAGGAAGGCGGCCTCGGCGATCACCGCCGAGCGCAGTTCGGAGAACAGCACCCGCTCATTGGGCGCGTGGAGGTTGCACATGCTGTCCTGGGCGCCGAAGAGCAGCACCTCGGCGCCGGGGACCGCCTTGGACAGCCCGTTGACCAGGGGGATCGAGCCCCCGCTCGCGACGAACGCGGGCTCCGCGCCCCAGCCCTCGCGCAGGGCGGCGAGCGCGGCACGGTAGGCGGGGCCGCCGGTCGCGGGCTCGAATCCGGGGCCCGTGTCGCCGGGGGTGACGGTGAGCGGAATTCCGAACGGGCGCAGTGACTCCAGATGGGTGACGAGCAGGCCCCTCGCCTCCCGGGGATCCTGCTCCGGATGGAAGCGGAGGTTGAGCTTGGCGCGGGCGTAGGGGACGACCGCGGATGCCGCGTGGTCGACACTCGGGGCGTCGATGCCGATCACGGTGATCGCCGGCCCGCTCCAGAGCCGTTCGCCGAGGCTGCCGGAACCGATGAGCGGAATGCCGTCCTGGACCCCCGCGAGGCTCCGGAACTCCTCCTCCGTGTATGTGGTGCCCTTCCACTCCTCGCGGCGCAGACCCTCGACCGCGACATCGCCGTGCACATCGTGGAGGGTGGCGAGGGCCTTGAGCAGAACGAGCATGGCGTCCGGGGCCGCGCCCCCGAATTCGCCGCTGTGGCGCGGTTCGGCGAGCGTACGGACCTCGACGACGACTTCGGCCGCCCCTCGCAGGCCCGTGGTGAGGGTGGGGCTGCCGGGTCGGAGGTTGCCCATGTCGGCGATGACCATGGCATCGCAGGCGAACCGGTCGGGATCGGTGGGCGGGTAGTCGTCGAAGGCGCTGCCGTACTCCTCCTGCCCCTCGATGACGATCTTCAGCCCGACCGGGGGCCTGCCCCCGTACGCCCTCAGCACGCCCAGATGGACGAGGAGATTGGACTTGTCGTCGGCGATGCCCCGGGCCCGCAGCCCGCCCTCGACGGCGGTGGGCTCGAAGGGCGGTGACAGCCACAGGCTCTCGTCGCCGGCCGGCTGCACGTCGTAGTGGCCGTAGAGCAGCACGGTGGGGGCGTCCGGGGACGGCGGGGGGATCTCGGCGACGATGATCGGCGCGGTGTCGGGCAGGTCCAGCCGTTCGACGCGCTCGACGCCCGCGCCGCGCAGCAGGTCCACGAGAAGGTCGTGGGCCTGCCGCACGGGCTCGGGCGGGAAGCCGGGGAAGGCCACGGACGGAATCGCCGTCAGCCGTTCCAGATCCGAGACGAGTCCGTCCATCAGCGCGTCGACCCGGGAGCTCAGGTCCATCGTTCAACCCCTGTTCCTCGTCGTGCCCAGTTCTGAGGGTTCCGGGATCAATGGACCATATGGGGCGGCTCGCCGCACGCCTGAGAAGCGCTCAGTCCCCCAGGACCACGGTGCGCTGGGCGGAGAAGTCGCCCCACTTGCCGTCCGGAAGCTTGGCGCGCAGCTTCAGCGAGTACCGGGTACCCGGCGGATCGGTGAGCGTCAGCCGGTAGGTGGCACGGCCCTTGGGCGGGGTTCCGCCCCAGACGATGGTGGTGGTCATCCTCCCGTTGAGATACAGCTCGTACGCGGGGATCTCACCGCCCGTCCGGGGCTGGTCCCAGGACAGGTCGACGACGAACACCTTCCCCTCGGCCGAGGTGGTGGTGCGAAGACCGGTGGGGGCGGTGCTCGCGGGGGCGCCGGGGGCGGAGTCGGTGGTGAGGTCGAAGGCGTTGCTGTCCGGCGAGGACTTGTCGGAGGCGTCCCGGGCCCGGACGGTGAAGGTGTAGACGGTGCCGGGGCGCAGTCCGGTGAGCCGCGCGGTGGTGGCGGTGCCCGGGACGCTGTGGATCCGGGAGTCCTCCTGGTAGATGTCGTACGAGGTGACGCCGACGTCATCCGTGGAGCCGCCCCAGGTCAGGGTGGCTCCACGGCCGCCGTCGGCGGTGCCGCGCAGCTTCACCGGGGCGGTGGGCGCCCGGTCGTCCTCGGGCGGGGTGGCCTGGGTGGTGACGGGTACGGCGGGGCTCGGCTCCGAGAGGTTCCCGGCGGCGTCCCGGGCCCGGACGGTGAAGGTGTAGGCGGTGGAGGCGGTCAGCCCGTCGACATCGATCATCCGCTTGGCCGCCGGGACGGACTTCACCTTCCTGCCCTCGCGGTAGATCTCGTAGCCGGTGATCGCCTTGTTGTCGGAGGCGGGCTCCCACATGACGTGCACCGATGTGGAGCTGCTGGCCTGGGCGGTCACGCCGTGGGGGGTGGTCGGACTCTGGGTGTCCGCTTCGGCGGAACCGCCGCACGCGGTGAGTGTGGCGAGGAGCAGGGCGGCGGAGCAGGCCAACGCGGCAGGTGCGTGGGGGCGTTGCACGGTCTTGCCTTCCATCCGGACAGCAATGGTCCAGACCTGTATGCCATGGTGCGGGGGTCGCCGACAAGAGGGCGGAGAGGAACGTTCCGCAATGTGCCGGTGTGCACCCGGCAGGGGTGACCGGCCGGCCGGCGATGAGTTTTCCGGACCCGGACGGTCAGAACTGTATGAACCCACACGGCGCACCCGCCCCTGCCCTCGATCTGGAACCGGCCGCCCGGCGGATGGCCGCGCTGCTCGGCTCCGTCGACGACCACCGGCTGACCGCCCCCACCCCCTGCCCGGGACAGCCCTTACGCCGTGCGGGAGCTGCTCGCCCATGTGGTCGGGCTGACGACGTCCTTCCGTGACGCGGCACGCAAGGACCTCGGACCGGCGTCGGACGTCATCCCCGGTTCGGTGCCCCTGGTGCTCGGCGACGACTGGCGCGAGGTCCTGCCCCCGCTGCTCGACGAGTTGGCGGCGGCGTGGCGGGCACCCGCCGCCTGGGAGGGCATGACCCGGGCAGGCGGGGTGGATCTGCCCGCCCCGGTGGCCGCGGCGGTCGTGCTCAACGAGCTGGTCGTCCACGGCTGGGACCTGGCCCGGTCGACCGGGCAGCCGTACCGGGCGGACGAGGCGAATCTGCGCTCCTGCGAGGCGCTCCCGGCGCCCGCCGAGGACCGCTCGGGCGACGACGCGATCTTCGGCCCGCCGGTCCCCGTCCCGGCCGGCGCCCCGCTCGTGGACCGGGTCATCGCCCTCGGCGGCCGTCGCCCGGACCGGCAGCCGGAGGACTGACCTCAGCCGGCGCTCGCGGCTCCCCCGCCCAGCGCACCCACCGCGGCACGGGCCCGCACACGCGCCCGCTCGTCGACGAGTACGGCGGTGCCGTGCACACCGGACACCTCCAGTCTGAGGTCCTGTCCGGCCAGCCGGACGAGCCGGCCACGGACGTCCTCGGTCCCCGCCTCCGGGCCGAGGGCGATCAGGGCCTCCAGTGCCTCGACCGGGGCGGTTCCGGACTCCGCCGCGTCCAGCAGCAGCCCGGCCGTCCTGCCCGCGTCGAGCCGGCCGGGGGCGAGGGCGAGCAGGGCGAGCACCGCACCCGGCACCTGCGCCGGATCCGTCAGCAGCGCCTCCAGCGCGGGGACGAGCGGTCCGTCCGCCGGGACCGTGCCGAGTCCGGCGGCGACCCTCGTCGCCTGGACGAACGCCCAGCGGGTCCAGGTCATCTCGGTGTCGGAGAGCACCCCGGTCAGCACCGGAACGGCTTCCGCCGGGTCGCCGGTGATGCGGTGCAGGGCCGCGGCGATCTCGATGTCCGCCTGCATCTCGGGGATGCTGCGGTGTGCGCCGGGGGCGTTGAACGCGGCCCGCAGCGCGGGCACGAGCCCCGCCGCTGCCGGTCCCAGCTCCGCGGCGGCGGCAGCCGCCTCGCGTATCCCGTTGCGGTCGTCCGCCAGCCGGGCGGCGACGGCGGCCAGCAGCAAAGTGCCGTCCCCGGTCAGGGCGTACAGGGCCCGCGCGGCCTCGAAGCGGTCCTCCGCCGGACCGGACCGGGCCGCCGTGCGCAGCAGTTCGCCCACGGCTCCCCGTTGTCCGGGCGGGCAGACCGCGGCCAGCACCTTGGGCACCAGCCGCGGGAACCGGGGCAGCGCGGCGCACAGTTCGGGCACGGCGTCGGCCGCGTCGGCACCCCAGGACTCCAGCAGGGCCGCCACCCGGAACGGGCTGTTGCCGCCGGGTCGCAGCGTGGTGAGCCACTGCCGGAGCGCCGCGAGCAGTACGGAGTCGTACGGCAGGGCCGGTGCCGCCGCGAAGTGCCCGCCGCATGCCGCGTCGAGGGCGCGCGGACGCTGGGCCGGATTCCGGGCGAGGAGCGGGGCGGCCCGCTCCGGAGCCACGGCGACCAGCACTTCGAGCGCGCCGTCGGCCGCGTCCCCCTCCCCCTCCGCGAGGCGGGCCAGCGTGTCGGCCGCGGGCGCGGCGAGTGCGCCGAGCGGCTTCAGGGCCTGCCGTACGGACGGGACGTCCGCGCCGCGGGGGCCGGTGGCCAGGGCGAGCAGGGGCGCGGCCAGCCGCTGTGGCGCGCCGCGGGAGAGCCGGCAGGCGGACTCGGCCGCCCGCACCGCTTCCTCGCACGCCTCGGGTGAAGCGCTGCTCAGTGCGGCGTCGAGCAGGGTGAACGCCGCGTCGCGGTCCTCGTCGGTGTCGCGGAGCAGCAGGGCGTCGGTGACATGGAGCAGGGGCTCGGCGCGGTACTGGTCGACCCGGCCGGTCATGAGGCCCTCGGCCGGGAGCAGCGACAGCATCGCCCCGTGGTGACTCCGGCCCCAGGGCAGTCCGGTGTCCACACAGGCCAGCAGGGCCGTGATCCGCAACTCCGCCGGGTGGTCCGGGCCGATCGCCTCCGTCGCCGCGGACGCCGTGCCCGCCGGGTCCAGCTGCGCCAGGGCCGACAGCAGTTCGGCGCGCACGAGCGGGACCTTCTCGACGGCGGCCCGCTCGCGGAGCACCGGCAGCACCCTCGCGGCCGCCCCGGTCATCGCGGCGGCCCAGACGGCGCACTGCCGCACTTCGGCGTCATCGGAGCCGACCGAGGCGAGCAGCAGGGGCAGTTGGCCGACGACGGCCCGACGGCACGCGGCCTCGTCGCTCTCCCCCGGCCCCTCGCCCTCCCCCGCCTCCGCGGTCGTGGCCGCCCCGTCGTTCCGGCCGTCGCCGTCGCCTTCGCCGTCGAATTCCGCACCGCCCTCCGCGATTCCGCCGAGCAGGGCCAGCAGGTCGGCCGTACGTATGCCCAGGGCGGCCAGCCGGGCCAGGAACGGCACCGCCTGTGCGGACGCCTCGTACACCGAGCCCTGGTGGAGAATGCTCGCGTAGAGGTCACCGAGCGCTTCGTCCGCCGCCTCCTCGTCGTCCCCGGCGAGCGCCCGCAGGCAGTCCGGCACATCGGCGGCGCTGCCGTAGGCGTGTTCGTAGTCGGCCCAGGGCCGTGCGTCGAGTTCGGCGAAGAACGGTGCGAGATCCATGCCGAAGATCTTGGCAGCGAGGACTGACAACGCCGCCGGACACGTGGCCCGGCGGCGTGGAGGACGAGCGGCGGCCGGCCCGGTCAGCTGGTGAAGAACTCGGTGATCTGCTGCGCGACCTGATCGGCCCGGGTCTCGTGCACCCGGTGGCCACCGGGAACCGTGATCAGCCGGCAGTCGGGGATCAGGGACGCCATGTCGGGCAGCCGGTCCTGCGGCATGCCGCTCTCCGGGCCGCCCGAGATGAGCAGCGTCGGCGCGACGATCTCGCCGAGGCCCTCCGCCCACCGCGGGTCGGGGTCGGCCAGCTGGGCCCGGACGGCGGGCACGGCGTTCCCGTCGTAGTCCACGGGCCCCTCGGGCCGCCCCGCCGGTCCCGGTTCCCCGGGCCATGGCGCGGGGGTCTCCACCAGTACGAGGCGCTCCACCCGGTCCGAGTGCTCCTCGGCCAGCAGCTGGGCGACGACTCCGCCCATGCCGTGACCGGCCAGGCCGACCCGGTCGAGCTCCAGTTCGTCCAGGAAGCCGAGCACATCGTCGCGCATCAGGTCCAGGCCGTACTCGTCCGGCCAGTCGCTCTCCCCGTGCCCGCGCAGGTCGAGGGCGAACACCCGCCACTCCTCACCGAGCAGGCTTCCGGCCGCCTCCCAGTTCGCGGCGGAGCCGCCGAGACCGTGCAGCAGGACGACCGGGGAACCGTACTGGTCACCCCAGGCCCGGTACGCCAGCCGCACATCGCCGACATCCACAACAGACTGATCTTCCATGCCCCTGACGCTACAGGCCGGGCGACCCTCCGGCTCCCGGCCCCGTCCCCGCCCGGTGGAGCGCAGTCGTCCACCGGCCCCGCACCGCGCGTCCCCCGCGCGAGGCGGGGCCGTTCCGTCTCCGGACCGCGGCGGGACCACCGCCCTCAACTCACTTGTGCCGAAGGGGTGTACGGCACACCTACCACCCTGATAGTAAAGCTTCCTAACAGAACTCCGGCACGGCGAACTCCCCTGGAGGACAGGTGCACAACCCCCAAGACGGCACCGTACGTCGCACCACCCGGCTCATCCGCCCCGTCGGCATCGCCGCCGTGACGCTCGGGCTGGCTCTCACGGCGATCCCCCTCGCCGCCCACGCCGACGACGCCCCCTCCCGCCCTTCGGCGGACCGGCCCGCGCGGGCCGCACAGCCGCTCAGGGCCGCCGCGAGCGGGCTGGACGATCCGGCGAAGAAGGAGATCGCCATGCAGCTGGTCTCCAGCGCGGAGAACTCCTCGCTGGACTGGAAGTCGCAGTACAAGTACATCGAGGACATCGACGACGACCGCGGCTACACGGCGGGCATCATCGGCTTCTGCTCCGGCACCGGTGACATGCTCGACCTGGTCGAGCTGTACACCGACCGCAAGCCGGGCAATGTCCTGGCGAAGTACCTGCCCGCGCTGCGCGAGGTCGACGGCACCCCCTCGCACGAGGGTCTCGACCCGAACTTCACCAAGGACTGGGTGAAGGCCGCGTCCGACTCGGCGTTCAAGCAGGCCCAGAACGACGAGCGCGACCGGGTCTACTTCAACCCGGCGGTCAAGCAGGGCAAGGCCGACGGTCTCGGCACGCTCGGCCAGTTCACCTACTACGACGCCATCGTGATGCATGGCGACGGCGGCGACAGCACCAGCTTCAGTTCCATCCGCAAGCGCGCGCTGGCCAAGGCCAAGCCGCCGTCGCAGGGCGGCAACGAGACGACGTACCTCAACGCCTTCCTCGACGCCCGCGTCTGGGCGATGGAGCAGGAGGAGGCCCACTCGGACACCAGCCGGGTCGACACCGCCCAGCGGGTGTTCCTGAAGAAGGGGAACCTCAACCTCGACCCGCCGCTCGACTGGAAGGTGTACGGGGACAGCTTCCACATCGGCTGACCCGGCCACCGCACCGCCGGCACCACTCTCACGGCCCCGCATCTCGGCGGACCTGACGAGCACCCACCCGTCCACGCCTGTGGCGCGTACGAGCGGCCCCCGTGCGGACCGCCGTACGCGCCACAGCGCCGTACGGGCCGCTCAGTGGACGCCCGCACCGGCCGCGGCGGGGACCGCACGGTCCCCGTTCGCGGTCTCCTCCTCCGGCCCCTCGGGGGTGCGCCCCAGGTGGTTGAAGGCCAGGTTGAGCAGGATCGCCACGACACAGCCGGTGGAGATGCCCGAGTCCAGGACGACGAGCAGGTCCTCGGGGAACGCGTGGTAGAACCGCGGCGCGGCGATGGGTATCAGGCCGATCCCCACGGCGGCGGCCACGATCAGCGCGTTCTCGCCCTTCTCCAGTGCGGCGGTGGCCAGCGTCTGGATGCCGCTCGCCGCGACCGAACCGAACAGCACGATGCCCGCACCGCCGAGCACCGGCAGGGGCACCAGTGCGATGACGGACGCGGCGACCGGGACCAGGCCGAGCACGATCAGGATGCCGCCGCCCGCGGCAACGACGAATCGGCTGCGGACCCCGGTCATCGCGACCAGCCCGATGTTCTGGGCGAAGGCACTGCACATGAAGCCGTTGAACAGCGGGCTGATGGCACTGCCCAGGGTGTCGGCCCGCAGCCCGCCCTCGATGGTCCGCTCGTCGGCCGGGCGCCCGACGATCTTGCCGAGGGCCAGCATGTCCGCGGTGGACTCGGTCATGCAGACCAGCATGACGATGCACATGGAGATGATCGCCGCGAGCTCGAACTGCGGGCCGCCGAAGTGGAACGGCGTCGGGAAGCCCACCAGTCCGGCGTCCTGGACGGCGCCGAAGTCGGTGATGCCGACGGGTATCGCGATCAGCGTCCCGATGACCAGGCCGAGCAGGATCGCGATCTGCTGGAGGAAGCCGCGCAGCAGTCTGCGCAGGGCCAGCACGATCACGAGGGTGCCGGCGGCCATGATGATGTTGGTCATCGAGCCGTAGTCGCCGGCCGCTGCGTTCCCGCCCTGGGACCAGTTGAAGGCCACCGGCAGCAGCGAGACCCCGATCAGGGTGATCACGGTCCCGGTGACGACCGGCGGGAAGAAGCGGACCAGCTTCCCGAAGTACGGGGCGAGTACGAATCCGAGAAGGCTGGCGACGATGATCGCGCCGAAGATCACGGCGATCCCGTCGTGCCCGCGGTCCTTGCCGATCGCCACCATCGGGGTCACTCCGGCGAAGGAGACCCCGTTGACGAACGGCAGCCGGGCGCCGATGCGCCAGAAGCCGAGGGTCTGCAGAAGGGTGGCTATGCCCGCGGTGAACAGGCTCGCCCCCATCAAGAAGGCGGTCTCCTTGGCGGTGAGACCCACGGCGGGCCCCACGATCATGGGCGGGGCCACCACTCCGGCGTACATGGCGGCCACGTGCTGGAGCCCGCTGGTGAACATCTTCAGCGGGGGAAGTGTCTCGTCGACCGGGTGCTTATGGTCGGTTCCTGCGACTGCGTCGTTGCGAAACCTGGGCTTAGCGGCCACGGCGGTTCCTCCGGTCGGGTACACGTCGTCGGCGACGTGGGTGTCAGGGAGGTGGAGCGAAGCGGTGCGGTGGTGCGGCTCTCGGCAGGTCGTGCGGAACCACTGCTGTTCCTTCTTCCAACAGCGGCTGCCGCTCCCGCAGTTGATGGTGAGTCACTGAGGGTGCGGGTGCCCATGGTTGTGCGGCGGGGGTGCGCCGCGCGCTCTCGCGGGCAGCGTTCGTCACCGGTCCGCGGGGCGCGCGTTCGGGCGCGCCCCGCGGACCGGCTTGCCGTGGACCCCGCTCGGGTCCGCGGCGGCCGGACGTGGGCCGTCCCCCTCGTCCGGCCGGTCGGGGGGCCGCGGAGCGTCAGGCTCCGGCGGCGATCCGCGCGAGGCGGCGGGCCTCGTCGCGGGTGGCGCGGGCGATCACGTCCTCGTCCACCGTGATCAGGTGGTTCCCCTCGACGACGGGCTTGCCGTCGATGAGGGAGAGGGTGACGGGGGCCGCGGCACCGAGGACGAGCGCGGTCACCGGGTCGGCGATGGAGGCGTGGGCCAGGGTGTCCAGCTTCCAGAGCACCAGGTCGGCGAGCTTCCCGGCCTCCAGCGAACCGATCTGGCCGGCCCGTCCGAGGACCTGGGCACCGCCGTACGTGGCCAGGCGCAGCGCCTGACGGGCGTTCAGGGCCTTCTCGCGGTGGGCGCCGAGGCGGTTGATCAGCAGGGCGTTGCGCAGCTCGGTGTGGAGTTCGCCGGACTCGTTGGAGGCGGTGCCGTCGACGCCGAGGCCGACCGGGACGCCCGCGGCGAGCATGTCGGGGACCCTGGCGATACCGGCGGCGAGGCGGGCGTTGGAGGACGGGCAGTGGGCGACGCCCGTTCCCGTACGGGCGAAGGCGGCGATGTCGGAGTCGTTCATGTGGACGCAGTGCGCCATCCACACATCGTCGCCGAGCCAGCCGGTCGACTCGAAGTAGTCGGTCGGCCCCATCCCGAACAGTTCTTTGCAGAACCGCTCCTCCTCGACCGTCTCGGAGCCGTGGGTGTGCAGCCGGACGCCGCGACGGCGGGCCAGCTCGGCCCCCTGCCGCATCAGTTCGGTGGAGACGGAGAACGGCGAGCAGGGGGCGACGGCGATCCGGGTCATCGAGCCGAACGAGGCGTCGTGGTGTGCGTCGATGGCCGCCTCGGTCCCGGCGAGCGCGCCCTCCAGCGTCTCGACGGCGAAGTCCGGCGGCAGACCGCCGTCCTTCTCGCTGCGGTCCATGGAGCCCCGGGCGAGGGTGAAGCGCACGCCCATGTCGCGGGCGGCTCCGATGATGGCACCGGAGAGGTCACCGGAGCCCTCGGGGTGGACGTAGTGGTGGTCCATCGCGGTGGTGACACCGCCGCGGGCCATCATCGCCAGGGAGCCCTGGGCGGCGGCGCGGACCATCGGCTCGTCGATGCGCGCCCAGGTCGGGTACAGCGCGACCAGCCAGTCGAAGAGGTTGTGGTCCGTCGCCAGACCGCGGGTGATCCACTGGTAGAAGTGGTGGTGGGTGTTGACCAGGCCGGGAGTCGCGAGGTGTCCGGTGCCGTCGACCCGGCGTACGACGCCGGTCAGGCCCTCCGGTGCCCTGCCCGCGCCGACGGACTCGATGCGGTTGCCCGCCACGACGACATGCCCCGATGCGTACTCGGTGTCGTGGGCGTCGACGGTCGCGATCGAGCAGTTCTCGATGACGATGCGCTGAGGGTCTGCCGAAGCTGCCATGGTGCTTCCTTCTTCTCTCATCGGCGATGTGGGCACGGCAGGACCCCAGGAGGATTTGAGTGCCACAGCGTTGCGGCTGTGGGTGCCGAGATGGTGGAGGAACAGGGTGTGGCGCCGCTGTTGATCAGTGGCGGAGTGACGAGGCCCGCGTGCACGGCGGCGCCGTGCCGGAGCACGGCGGGGGCGGGCCGCGAGGGCGGAGGTCTCTCGCCCACCGGGTGAACTTCCGTACCGGCAGCGGCCGGTGGAGCGGAACACGGGCCTTTCGCCGGACCCGTCGCGGGCTGTGCCATGGGGGTTCCCTCCGGGAGGGCCGGCCCCCGCCCGGCTGTGGGCGGACGGGGCCGGCTCAGTTCCGCGTCAGAGGTTGGTCATGTCGACCGGGATCTGCGGCTCGACGCCGTCCCGGAGCACGGTGGCCTCGATCAGGCCGTACGGCCGGTCCGCCGCGAAGTAGACCTCGTTGTCGTTCTTGAGGCCGAACGGCTCCAGGTCCACCAGGAAGTGGTGCTTGTTGGGCAGCGAGAAGCGGATCTCGTCGATCTCGCTGCGGCTGTTGATGATGCGCGAACCCATCTGGTACAGGGTCTGCTGGAGCGAGAGCGAGTACGTCTCGGCGAAGGCGTGGAGCATGTGCTTGCGCGCCTGCTCGTAGGACTTCTCCCAGTTCGGCATCCGCTGCTCGTCGCTGGTCCAGCCGTACCGCCACTTGGCGGACACCTCGGTCGCGAGGATGCGGTCGTGCGCCTCCTTGAGCGTCGTGTACCGGTCCTTCACGTAGCCCCAGAACTCGGAGTTGGTCGAGTTCATCACGGTGAGGTCCTTGAGCCCCGAGATGATCTGCCAGTTCGAGCCGTCGTAGGTGATCTGGGTGGTGCGGGTCTCCTGCCCCTTGCGGACGAAGGAGTGCTTGACCTCGTCGGCGCCGATGAACCTGGAGTTGGCGTCGGAGGTCGCTATGCGCTCCCAGGAGTACTCCTCGATCCTGATCCGGGCGACCTCGATCGGCTCCTGCGAGGTGAGGAAGTGCCGGGCGAGATGGATGCCGAACTGTTCGGCGGACTCTATGCCGTACTTCTTGGCGAACGCGTACACCGTGTTCTTCGTGGTGTCGGTCGGCAGGACATGGGCGTTGGAGCCGGAGTAGTGCACATCGTCCATGTCGCCGGAGAGCGCGACCGAGACGTTCAGGTCCTTGATGTGGTGGGTGTCGCCGTCCCGCGTGATCCTGACGACGCGGTTCTCCGCTTTGCCGTACTGGTTCTGGCCGAGAATCGTGGGCATGTCTGCTAGCTCCCTCGGTAAACGGAGTAGCCGAACGGGTTGAGCAGCAGCGGTACGTGATAGTGCTCGCCCGGCTCGACGGCGAACGCGATCGCCACTTCCGGGAAGAACGCACCGCTGTCCCTTACGCGGGGGGCGTCCTGCTGCGCCTCGGCTTGCTTCTGGGAAAAGTACGACCCGGTGTCGAGGACGAGCCGTACATGGGTGGTGCCCTCCGGCAGTGCCGGCAGGTCCTTGCAGCGCCCGTCCGCATCGGTCGCGGACGCGCCGAGCGTCACATACTCCGCTCCGGCGCCGCCGCGGGCGGCGAGGGAGACGGTGACGGCCCCGGCGGGGCGGCCGATGCTGGTGTCCAGCACATGCGTGGACACCGATGCGGTGGTGTCGGTGCTCAAGACCGTTGCTCCTTGTTCTCAAGAGACCTGTACGAGGTTGCTCTCAGGAGTCCTGTACGAGGCGGGTCAGCCGGATGCGGTTGATCTTGCCCAGTTCGGTGCGCACGATCTCGCGCTCCCGCTCGGGAGAGTTCCCGGTCCGGGTCTTCAGCGCGTCGCGCATCCGCTCACCGGTGGCGCCGGTGGCGCAGATCAGGAAGACATGTCCGAAGCGCTCCTGGTAGGCCAGGTTCAGTTCGAGCATCTCGGTCTTGAGCTCCTCGGAGGCACCGGCCATCCCCCGCTGTTCACGGGAGGAGACCGGGTCCCCGGGCTTCGGGCGGCCGATCGGCGGGTGGCCGGCCATCGCCTCGGCCAGATCCGCCGCGGTGAGATGGGCCGTGGTGGCGTCGCTCGCGGCGAGAAGGGCGTCGGCCGTGGCGTACGGGCGCCGGGAGAGGATGGCCCTCCCCCAGGCCGCACTGGCACAGACCTCGTGCAGTGCGGCGATGGCCACGTTGTCCGCCAGGGTGTTGAACCGGGCGAGGCCCGGTGTGGAGCTCGAAGTCACGGGAGCCTCCGTGGCTGTTTTCCGCTGTGCGTCGTACGGGCTGCGGATAGCTAACGCCCTCGGCAACATCACGTCAACACTTTGTTGAAATCTCGCGGACGAGGAAAGCCGCCGTCCCGGCATGCGGACGGCGGCTTTCCTCGATGTTCGCTCAACTACTCACCCTTGGCGGCATTTTCCCTATTCAAGTAGTTGTAGACGGTGAAGCGGCTGACCCCCAGAGCACCCGCCACGGTCTCCACTCCATGCCGTACGGAGAAGGCGCCGCGCGCCTCCAGGGCCCGGACGACGGACTGCTTCGTCCGGCGGTCCAGCTCGGCGAGCGGCATCCCGTGCCGTCGTTCCATCGCGGCGAGAATGCGGTCCAGCGAGTCGGAGAGCTGCGGCAGCCGTACGGCGACGACGTCCTCCCCCTCCCACGCGAGCACCACATCGTCCGCCTGCGCCAGCTCGGGGCCCAGCAGTTCGGCGCCCATGGCGTCGACGAGCGGCTTCACCGCGGCGACCAGGGGGTGGTCCACCGCGTCCAGGTGCTGATCCGCCGATCCGGTCACCGCGCTTCCTCCCCGATCACGTTGACCTGGAGCGAGACCCGGGTGGCGCCGGAGGCCAGGGCCTCGCGCAGCAGGGAGCCCACGGCGGTGAGCACCTCGTCCGCGCGCCCTTCCGCCGTGTTGCCGAACGGGCCGACGTCCACCGCGTCGAGTTCGGCCGACTGGATGACCTCGCGGGCCACCACCGCGTGGGCGGGTGCCTCGTCGAGATCGAAGGGCTCGGTGGTGAATTCCACCCTCAAGCGCACGGTGCCTCCCTGATGTCCTTGCCGGTAGCCGCCGCGGAGGCGGGCCTCCGCGGTTCGGCCACGACCTTAACCCGCTGGTGACGGGCGGCGGGCGGTCGCGGGCCCGCTCTCAGAGCGGCAGCACGCAGACCGCCACCGGGGCGCTCACCGGTTCACCCGCGGGGCTCAGCGCGCCGTCGGCCCGGTCCACCCGGAAGACGGTGACGGTGGACGAGCGCTGGTTGGCGGCGAAGAGCAGGGCACCGTCCGGGGAGAAGGCGATCTGGCGGGGGAAGTCGCCGCGGACCGGCACGGTGTCCAGCAGCCGGAGCGCCGCGCCGTCCCGCTCGACCGCGTAACGGGTGAGGCTGTTGTGCCCCCGGTTGGCCAGATAGGCGAAGGCGCCGTCGGCGGTCACGAGCAGCTGGGCGGGGTAGCTGGTACCGGGGCCGGTTCCGGTGGACTGGCCGGCTCCGGGCGTCAGGGTGCCGGTGGCGGGGTCGTACCCGCAGACGACGGTGGTGTTGTCCAGCTCGCAGGCCAGGTAGGCGAAGCGCCCGCCGGGGTGGAAGGTGATATGCCGCGGTCCCGCCCCCGGCTCCAGCGCCGCGCGGGAGACTTCGGCCAGGGTCCCGGCGGCCGTGTCCAGCCGGTAGGTGTACACGGTGTCGTTGCCCAGATCGACGGCGAGGACATGGCCGCCGTCGGGCGAGGTGAGGATCTGGTGGGCGCGCGGCCCGTCCTGGCCCGGTCCGGGCGGCGGTGAGGTGTGTGCGACGAGGTCCGTGCGTTCACCCAGCGAGCCGTCGTCGGCGATGGGGTGCACCGCGACACTGCCCGAGGTGTAATTCGCGCTGAGCAGCCACTTTCCCGTGGGGTGCACGGACAGATGGGTGGGACCGGCGCCGCCGGTGCCGCGGGTGCCGAGCACCCGGTGGGACCCGTCCGGCGCCAGGGCGATCGCCGTCACACCGCCCTGCCGCTGCTCGTCGACGGCGTAGACGGTGGCGCCGGACGGGTGCGCGGCGAGGTACGAGGGGTTGTCGACGCCACTGATCACGGGACCCGTGGTGAGGGCCCCGGTGGTGGTGTCGTACGTGGCGGTGCCGATCCCGGTGCCACCGCCCGGGTCCGAGGTGTACGTACCGAGGAGGAGCGGCCGGGTGGCGCGCGGGGCGGCCGGCGGTACGGCCGCGGGCAGGGAACCGGTCGCCGCGGCGGGGGCGGCGGACAGGGCGGCACCCGCCAGCAGGGCTCCGAGAAGGCTGCGACGGGTGGTGGCGGTGTGATTCATGCGAGGCACCTCATGTGGGGGGGGCGGTTGCTTCGGATGCGCAGCCACCCTGGCCCGGTCCGGGGCCCGTCAGCAAGGGGACCCTCCGGGCCGCCGCCCCGCGCGCCACGTCCGCCGGATTTCGGGCACCCCCTTGACAGCCCCATCACCCGCCGGGCAATCTTCCGTTACGCAGAAACTAACTTCCGCAATACGGAAGGAGCGCCGAACCCCTCATGGGATACCCGGACCAGCGCTTCGATGTGAACCTCTCGATCCTCTTCACGGAAGTCCCGCTCCTGGAGCGCCCCGCGGCAGCCGCCGCGGCGGGCTTCACCGCGGTCGAGCTGTGGTGGCCCTGGACCGAGACCCCCACCCCGCCACAGGCGGAGCTCGACGCGCTCAAGCAGGCGCTCGACGACGCCGGCACCCGGCTGGTGGGGCTGAACCTCTACGCCGGACAGCTGCCCGGCCCCGACCGCGGCGCACTCTCCGTGCCCGGCCCGGAGTCGGACCGCTTCCGCGCCAACATCGAGGTGGCGGCGGCGTTCGCGGCCTCGGTCGGCTGCAAGGCCCTCAACGCGCTGTACGGCAACCGGGTCAACGGCGTGGACCCGACCGTGCAGGACCAACTCGCCCTGGAGAACCTGGTGGTGGCCGCACGGGCCGCCGACCGGATCGGGGCGGTCCTGCTGATCGAGACCCTCAACGCGGCGGAGTCGCCGCGCTATCCACTGGTGAGCGCGCCGGCCGGGATCGCGATCGTCGACAGGGTCAACGCGGCGACGGGCCTGGGGAACGCGAAGTTCCTGATGGACCTCTACCACCTGTCGATGAACGGCGAGGACCTGAGCCAGGTGATCAAGGCGTACGCCGCGAAGACCGGCCACGTCCAGATCGCCGACAACCCGGGACGCGGCGCGCCGGGCACCGGCTCGCTGCCGCTGGAGCGGCTCCTGGACGAGCTGGCCGGGGCCGGCTACGCGGGACGGGTCGGCCTGGAGTACAAGCCGGGCGACCGGCCGAGCGCCGAGTCCTTCGCGTGGCTCCCCCGGTAGGGGACGCCGAACCCCCTCACGTACACCCGTTTTCCAGGAAGGCACCCTCATGAGCAACAACCTCCCCAAGGTTGCGTGGATCGGGCTCGGCATCATGGGCTCCCCCATGTCCGAGAACCTGATCAGGGCCGGTTACGACGTCACCGGGTACACCCTGGAGCAGGACAAGATCGACCGTCTGGTCGCGGCCGGCGGCAAGGGCGCCTCCTCGATCGCCGGCGCGGTCGCGGACGCCGATGTCATCGTCACGATGGTGCCCGCCTCCCCGCAGGTCGAGGCCATCGCGTACGGCCCCGAGGGCATCCTGGAGAACGCCCGGCGCGGCGCGCTGCTGATCGACATGTCCTCGATCACCCCGCAGACCTCCGTGGACCTCGCCGGCCACGCCCGGGACAAGGGCATCCGCGTACTGGACGCCCCGGTGTCCGGCGGCGAGGCCGGCGCCGTCGAGGCCGTACTGTCGATCATGGTGGGCGGCGAGCGGGCGGACTTCGACGCGGCCGGGCCGCTGCTCGAAGCGCTCGGCAGGACGATCGTCCTCTGCGGCCCGCACGGCTCCGGCCAGACGGTGAAGGCCGCCAACCAGCTGATCGTCGCGGTCAACATCCAGGCGTGCGCCGAGGCCGTGGTCTTCCTGGAGAAGTCCGGGGTCGACCTCGCCGCCGCGCTCGACGTCCTCAACGGAGGACTGGCCGGTTCGACCGTGCTGACCCGCAAGAAGGACAACTTCCTCAAGCGCGACTTCGCGCCGGGTTTCCGGATCGATCTGCACCACAAGGACATGGGCATCGTCACGGACGCCGCCCGCGAGGTCGGCGCCGCGCTGCCCGTCGGCACCGTCGTGGCCCAACTGGTCGCCTCCCTGCGCGCGCAGGGGGACGGCGGGCTGGACCACTCGGCCCTGCTGCGCTCCGTCGAGCGCCTCTCCGGCACGCGGGTCTGACCCCCGGCCCCGCCCGGGGCCCCTGAACTCCGGGCCGCGGTGGCGCTGACACCTGTCCTGTCGCGCCCAGGCGCCACCGCGGTCCGGACCCATCTCCCCGATTTCAACAAACTGTTGACGCACCGTTCCCGGCGAACCTACGCTCCCCAAGCCGTCAGCAGCTCCGTACGGAAGGTCATCCCGACATATGGCTAAGCGTGTGCTCACGACCGAGTCAGGCGCCCCGGTCGCCGACAACCAGAACTCCGCCACCGCCGGCGTCGGTGGACCGATCCTCCTCCAGGACCAGCACCTCCTGGAGAAGCTCGCCCGCTTCAACCGTGAGCGCATCCCGGAGCGCGTGGTGCACGCCCGCGGTTCCGGCGCCTACGGATACTTCGAGGTGACCGACGACGTCACCGGCTTCACCCGCGCCGCCTTCCTCTCCGAAGTGGGCCGCCGCACCGAGACGTTCATACGGTTCTCCACGGTGGCCGACTCCCTGGGCGGCGCCGACGCCGTCCGGGACCCGCGCGGCTTCGCCCTCAAGTTCTATACGGAGGAGGGCAATTACGACCTGGTCGGCAACAACACCCCGGTGTTCTTCATCAAGGACCCGGTCAAGTTCCCCGACTTCATCCACTCGCAGAAGCGCGACCCGTTCACCGGCAGGCAGGAGCCGGACAACGTCTGGGACTTCTGGGCGCACGCCCCCGAGGCCACGCACCAGGTCACCTGGCTGATGGGCGACCGCGGCATCCCCGCCTCGTACCGCCATATGAACGGCTACGGCTCGCACACCTACCAGTGGACGAACGCCCAGGGCGAAGCCTTCTTCGTCAAGTACCACTTCAAGACGAACCAGGGAGTGCGCTCCCTCTCCACCGACCAGGCCGCCGAACTGGCCGGCAAGGACCCCGGCTCGCACCAGACGGACCTGCTCCAGGCCATCGAACGCGGCGTCAACCCGTCCTGGACGCTGTACGTGCAGATCATGCCTGCCGCCGAGGCCGCCGGATACCGCTTCAACCCGTTCGATGTGACCAAGGTCTGGCCGCACAGCGACCACCCGCTCCAGCGGGTGGGCCGGCTCGTCCTGGACCGCAACCCGGACAACGTCTTCGCCGAGGTCGAGCAGGCCGCGTTCTCCCCGAACAACTTCGTGCCCGGCATCGGCCCCTCCCCCGACAAGATGCTCCAGGGCCGGCTGTTCGCCTACGCGGACGCGCACCGCTACCGGCTGGGCGTCAACCACACCCAGCTCCCGGTCAACGCCCCCAGGGCCGCCACCGCGGACAACTACGGCCGCGACGGTCTGATGGCCACCCGCAACGGCTCGCGCCACGACAAGAACTACGAGCCCAACTCGTACGACGGTCCCGCGCAGACCGGAGCGGCGCTCGCCGCCCCGCTCGCCGTCCACGGCTGGACCGGCACCCATGAGGCGCCCGCCCACACCAAGGACGACGACTTCTTCCAGGCGGGCGAGCTGTTCCGGCTGATGTCCGAGGACGAGAAGGGCCGGCTGGTCGCCAACATCGCCGGGGGCCTCTCTCAGGTCACCCGCGACGATGTGATCGAGAAGAACCTCGCCCACTTCCGTGCCGCCGACGCCGACTACGGCCGGCGCGTGGAGGAGGCGGTCCGCGCCCTGCGCGAGGACTGAGCCTCCGCTCCCGGGCCCTGCCCGCGCCGCGCACCCGGATGAGGGGTCCGCGCGGCGCGGGCAGGCCGGGGCCGCGGCGGCCGAGCGACGCCAGTGCGGTGGTGACGGGGCCGGACGCCGCCCTCCGACCTGAAGGAGGCGGCCGTCGCGGACCCATCGCCGGCGCCGCGGTCCCGTTGCGCCCGCTCCGCACCGTTCCCCATCTGTCCGCGCGAGGGCGCGGAGTACGGGTGTCCTCCGTACTCCGCGCCCTTACGCCGTTCCCCGCACCGGACGGGTGCCCCGCCTGCGGCGGAAAGGCCCCTTCCCCCCGGGAGAGCGGAGGAAGGGGCCGGGTGCGGCTCCGGATCAGGACACCGCGAGGGGGCGGATCGCGGTGGGCGCGTGGGCCGGCTCCGTCGCGACGTCCTCGAACTCGTTGACCGAGGCGATGTCGGTGCCGCTCATCGCGATGTTCGTGACGCGCTCCAGGATCGCCTCGACGACCACCGGCACCCGGAACTCCGCGGCGAGCTTCTTCGCCTCCTCGAAGGCCGGCAGCAGCCGGTCCGGCTCGGTGACCCGGATCGCCTTGCAGCCGAGGCCCTCGACGACCTTGACGTGGTCGACGCCGTAGACCCCGAGCTCCGGCGAGTTGAGGTTCTCGAACTCCAGGCTGACCTGGAAGTCGATGTCGAAGTTGCGCTGCGCCTGGCGGATGAGCCCCAGGTAGGAGTTGTTGACCAGGACGTGGACGTACGGGATGCGGTGCTGCGCGCCCACGGCCAGTTCCTCCAGCATGAACTGGAAGTCGTAGTCACCGGAGAGCGCGACCACCGAGCCGTCCGGGTCCGCGGTGGCCACACCCAGCGCCGCCGGGATCGTCCAGCCGAGCGGGCCCGCCTGGCCGCAGTTGATCCAGTGGCGCGGCTTGAAGACGTGCAGCATCTGCGCGCCGGCGATCTGGGAGAGCCCGATGGTGGTGACGTAGCGGGTCTCGGGCCCGAACGCCCGGTTCATCTCCTCGTACACGCGCTGCGGTTTGAGCGGCACGTCGTCGAAGTGGGTCCGGCGCTGGAGCGTGGCCTTGCGCTCCTGCGTGGAGGCGGCCCAGGCCGAGCGGTCCTTGAGCCGGCCCGCCGCCCTCAGTTCGTGTGCCACCTCGACGAAGAGCTTCAACGCGGCCCCGGCGTCGGAGGCGATGCCGAGATCGGGGGCGAAGATCCTGCCGAGCTGGGTGGGCTCGATGTCGACGTGGACGAACGTACGGCCCCGGGTGTAGACGTCCAGCCTGCCGGTGTGGCGGTTGGCCCAGCGGTTGCCGATGCCGAGGACGAAGTCGGACTCCAGGAAGTTCGCGTTGCCGTAGCGGTGCGAGGTCTGCAGGCCCACCATGCCGGCGTTCAGCTCGTGGTCGTCGGCGAGGATGCCCCAGCCCATCAGGGTGGGGACGACCGGGACGCCGGTCAGCTCGGCGAACTCCACCAGCAGCGCGGAGGCGTCGGCGTTGATGATGCCGCCGCCCGCGACGAGCAGCGGTCGCTCGGAGGCGTTCATCATCTCGACGGCCCGCTCGATCTGCCTGCGGGACGCGGCGGGCCTGTGGACCGGCAGGGGCTCGTACAGGTCGGGGTCGAACTCGATCTCGGTGAGCTGCACATCGATCGGCAGGTCGATGAGGACCGGGCCGGGCCGGCCGGTGCGCATCAGATGGAAGGCCTGCTGGAAGACACCGGGGACCTGGGCGGCCTCCAGCACCGTGGTCGCGGCCTTGGTGACCGGCCCGGCGATGGACGCGATGTCGACGGCCTGGAAGTCCTCCTTGTGCAGGACCGCGGTCGGGGCCTGGCCGGTGATGCAGAGGATCGGGACGGAGTCGGCGATGGCGGAGTACAGACCGGTGATCATGTCCGTGCCCGCCGGGCCCGACGTACCGATGCAGACGCCGATGTTCCCCGCCCCGGCGCGGGTGTACCCCTCCGCCATGTGGGACGCGCCCTCGACGTGCCGGGCCAGGGTGTGGTGAACCCCGCCGGATGCCTTGAGGGCCGCGTAGAACGGGTTGATCGCCGCACCCGGCACACCGAACGCGTTACGGACACCTTCGCGCTTGAGGATCTCAACTGCCGCTCGGGCAGCGGTCATACGAGGCATTGAGTGCTCCTGCTCGGGCTTGGTGGAGTCGGGCTCTGTCGCGCCACCTGAGAGCACCAATTCCGCATTACGGAAGTTTGGTTCTGCTATACGGAAGTAATCTAAAACGAGGCTCCCGTGCCGTCAAGGCAGCGCACCATCGGGGCGCGCGCCGTCGGGGCGGTGCGCCGTCGCCGGGCCGCGTGAAGTCGGGCGATTCCCTCCCCAGGGCCTCGCTCTTGGTAGACGATGGGCGGGACGAGGGCACGGCGCGGCGGACGCGGCGGCAGGCGTGCCGCCGAAGCCGCGCAACGCGGGCGCCCGGCAGGCCCGCGCCGGAGGGAGACGATCGTGGAGTCCGTGCAGCTGCGGTGCCCGGCCTGCGGACGCGGCCACGCGTACACCGCACCGGCCTACCCCTGTCCGTGCGGCACCCCCGTCGTGCCGCCGCTGCTGCGGGACGCGCCGGTCGAGCCGGTCACGCACCGCACCTGGGACGACGACTGGGTGACGGCGCGCTGCGCCGACTGCGGACGCCTGGACCAGTGGCCGCAGCCGGAACTGTGCTGCCCGTGCGGGGCCGTTCTGCGGGTTCCGGTGCGCCCGGTGACCACGGAGGTGGAGCCGAAGACGCCCGACGCACCCGGGTCCGGCGTCACCGCACCCGACGCCGGGACCGGCCCCGCCCATATCCCGCTGCCGCGCACGGCCGCCCATCCGCGCCCGTCGTTCCGGCCGCTGACGATCCGTACCGGCCGGGACGCGGTGAGCGCCGCCGCCCGGTATCTGCAGTGGCTGGGCTACCACGACATCGTCCAGCCCGAGAAGCGGCCCGCGTCCCGGATCGACCTGCGGGCCGCCGGAGTCGTCGCCCAGGTCGACGCCGGCGACCGGCCGACCGGCCTGCGCGATGTCGAGTGCCTCTGGCTGAACGCCCTGAGCGCCTCGGTGGCGGGCGTGTTCTTCTCCCTGGCCGGCTACACGCAGGACGCCAGGTCACGCGCGGACACCCTGGGCGTACCGCTCTTCCTCATGGATCCCACCGGGACGCCGCAGCCGGTGAACAGCCCGGCGGACGAGCTGATCAGCACCGGGGCCTGAGTCCGGTATCCACCACCGGCGACCGAGGCCGCTCGTCATACTGGACGCATGCGTATCCGCCTCGCCAGAGGTTCCGACCTCCCCCTGCTCCAGGACATCGAACGTGCCGCGGGCGAATCCTTCCGCACCCTCGGCATGGCGTCCATCGCCGATGACGACCCGCCGCCGCTCGACGTCCTGGACGGATACCGCCGCGCCGGCCGCTGCTGGGTCGCCACCGACGCCCTCCCGGCGGCCGGCGGCCGTCCGGCCGGGTATCTGATCGCCGATCCCGTCGACGGCGCGTTCCACATCGAACAGGTCTCGGTCGATCCGTCGGCCGCCCGCCGGGGCGTCGGCCGCGCGCTCATCGGGCATCTCGCCTCCTGGGCGGCCGAGCGGCGGCCGACCGCCCTCACCCTGACCACGTTCACCGACGTCCCGTGGAACGCCCCGTACTACACGCGCATCGGTTTCCGGACACTCGGGGAGAGCGAACTCACCGACGGCCTGCGCAAGATCAGGGCGGAGGAGGCGGAACACGGCCTGGACCGCTGGCCACGGGTCTGTATGCGCCGCGAACCCTGAGCCGCGCCGGACCGGTTCAGGACTTCGGGGCACGGCGATGATGTCGCTGTCAGTGGCGGCAAGTAAGCTCAGCGCATGGTCTTAACTCCTCGGCGCCCGATACCGTCCACCCCCGCCCGACCGGCGTCCCCGTCCGCTTCCGCGTCCGCGCCCTGCTCCGGGCCGCCGTCCGCGCCCGCTGCCGGGCTCCTGCCCGCGCCCGCGTCCGCCGACGCGGCGAACGAGGCCATTCGCGCGCTCGTCGACGCGCGAGCGGGTCAGGAGTGGTCGCCCGTGGAGTCCGCGAAGTACGAGATCCTGCTGATCGAGTGGGCGGCGGCGACCCGGACCGGCGGCCCCGACGTCATCGAGGCCGCCTGATCCACCGGTCCGCCCGTGCGCCCCCGTGAGGGGACGGCACTCAGCGGCCGTAGGTCTCGCGCAGTTCGATCTTCCGCACCTTCCCGCTGACCGTCATCGGGAAGGAGTCCAGGATCCTGAGCGCGCGCGGGATCTTGTAGTGCGCCAACTGCTCGCGGCAGTACGCGTCCACCTCCTTGAGCGTCGGCGGATCAGCCGGGTCGCGGGGGATGACGCAGGCCAGGATCTCCTCGCCGTACCGCTCGTCCGGCACCCCCACCACCTGGACGTCGGCGATCTTCGGATGACCGTAGAGAAACTCCTCGATCTCCCGCGGATACACGTTCTCGCCGCCCCGGATGATCATGTCCTTGATCCGGCCGACGATCTGGACATAGCCGTCCTCGCGCATCACCGCGAGGTCCCCGGTGTGCATCCAGCGGCCCGCGTCGATCACCTCGGCCGTCCGGTCGGGCTGTTCCCAGTAGCCGAGCATCACGCTGTAGCCCCGGGTGCACAGCTCACCCGCCTCACCGCGCGGCAGGGTCACCCCGCTCACCGGGTCGACCACCTTGACCTCGATGTGCGGCAGCACCCGCCCGACCGTGCCGGTGCGGCGCTCCAGATCGTCGTCGCGGCGGGTCTGGGTGGAGACCGGGGACGTCTCCGTCATCCCGTAGCAGATGGACACCTCGTCCATGTGCATCTCGGCGACGACCCGCTTCATCACCTCGACCGGGCAGGGGGACCCGGCCATGATCCCGGTGCGCAGCGAGGAGAGGTCGTACGAGGCGAAGCCGGGCAGGTTCAGCTCGGCGATGAACATCGTGGGGACGCCGTAGAGCGAGGTGCAGCGCTCCTGCTGGACCGCCCTGAGGACCGCGGCGGCTTCGAAGGAGGGGCCCGGGATCACGATGCAGGCGCCGTGCGAGGTGATGCCGAGATTGCCCATCACCATGCCGAAGCAGTGGTAGAAGGGCACCGGCAGACAGACCCGGTCCTGTTCGGTGTAGGCGATCTGCTCCCCGACGAAGTACCCGTTGTTGAGGATGTTGTGGTGGGAGAGCGTCGCGCCCTTCGGGAAGCCGGTCGTGCCCGAGGTGTACTGGATGTTGATCGGGTCGTCGCAGGACAACTCCGCTTCCCGAGCGGCGAGCTGACCGGAGGACACGGACCGCGCGGCGGACACGAGCGCGTCCCAGGAGGGATCGCCGATGTAGTGGACGGCGCGCAGGGCCGGGCAGTTGCCGCGCACCTGGCCGACGAGCGCGCGGTAGTCGCTGGAGCGGTGGGCGAGCGAGGCGACGAGCAGGGAGATGCCGGCCTGGTTGAGGACGAACTCCAGCTCGTGCGCCCGGTAGGCGGGGTTGATGTTGACCATGACGGCGCCGATGCGGGCCGTCGCGTACTGCACGAGCACCCATTCCGGGCAGTTGACGGCCCAGATCCCGACCCGGTCGCCCTTGGCCACTCCGGATGCCATCAGGGCGCGGGCCAGCTCCTCGACGTCGGCGCCGAATTCGGCGTACGTCCAGCGCCGGCCGGACTCCATGTCGACCAGCGCCTCGCGCGTGCCGTGCGTCTCGATCGCCCGGTCGAGGTTGCGGCCGATGGTGTCGCCGAGCAGGGCGGTGGTGCCGGTGCCGTGCGCGTAGGACGGTTCGTTCATCGCAGGTCCCCCTCGTCGAATTCGGTGCCCGTGCCACGGGCGGTGCGCTCGCGCAGTTCGATGCGGCGGATCTTGCCCGAGACGGTCTTCGGCAGCTCGGCGAACTCCAGCCGGCGGATGCGCTTGTACGGGGCGAGCACCGACCTGGAGTGGTCGAACAGCACCTTGGCCGTGTCCGGGCCGGGCTCCCAGCCCTCGGCCAGCACGATGTACGCCTTCGGCACGGCGAGCCTGACCGGGTCCGGCGCGGGTACGACGGCGGCCTCGGCGACCGCCTCGTGCTCCAGCAGCGCGCTCTCCAGCTCGAACGGCGAGATCTTGTAGTCGGACGCCTTGAACACGTCGTCGGCGCGGCCGATGTAGGTGATGTAGCCGTCCTCGTCCCGGGCACCGATGTCACCGGTGCGGTAGTAGCCGCCCGCCATGGCCTCGGCGGTACGGTCCGGGTCGCCGTGGTAGCCGGTCATCAGGCCGACGGGGTGGGTGGAGAGGTCGAGGGAGATCTCGCCCTCGGCGGCGCCGGGCTCACCGCTGACGGGGTCGAGGAGTTCCACCGTGAAGCCGGGGCTGGGCCGCCCCATGGACCCGGACTTCAGGAGCTGGCCGGGGGTGTTGGCGACCTGGACGGCGGTCTCGGTCTGGCCGAAGCCGTCCCGGATGGTGACGCCCCATTCACGCCGCACCGTCTCGATGACCTCGGGGTTGAGCGGTTCGCCGGCCGCCACGACCTCGCGCGGCGGCGTCTTCAGCTGGGAGAGGTCGGCCTGGATCAGCATCCGCCACACGGTGGGCGGCGCGCAGAAGCTGGTGACGGCCGAACGGTCCATCTCCGCCATCAGCCGGGCCGCGTCGAAGCGGGTGTAGTTGAAGATGAAGACGGTGGCCTCGGCGCTCCACGGGGCGAAGAGGTTCGACCAGGCGTGCTTGGCCCAGCCGGGCGAGGAGATGTTCAGATGCACGTCGCCGGGCTTGAGGCCGATCCAGTACATCGTCGACAAGTGCCCGACGGGGTAGGAGACATGGGTGTGCTCGACCAGCTTGGGACGGGCGGTCGTGCCGGAGGTGAAATAGAGCATCAACGGTTCGTCGGCGTCGGTCTCCCGGTCCGCCGTGAAGGTCGTGGGCAGGTCGTCGGCTCCCGCGTACGACAGCCATCCCTCGACGCCCGCCTCCGTGCCGCTCCCGCCCCCGGCGTCGTCCCCGGCCGCGCCGCCGACGGCGATCCGGGTGTAGTCACCGGGCACCTCGTCGAACTTCGCCGTGTCCGCCGCCCGCACGAGCACATGGCGGACCCGTCCGCGCTCGACGCGGTCGCACAGGTCGACGGGGCCCAGCAGCGGGGTGGCGGGGATGACGACGGCGCGCAGCTTCATCGCGGCCAGCGCCGTCTCCCACAGCTCGACCTGGTTGCCGAGCATGACGAGGATGCGGTCGCCCTCCCGCACGCCCTGGGCCCGGAGCCAGTTCGCGGCCTGGTTGGAGCGGGCGGACATCCGGGCGAAGGACACCTCGGTGCGCCGGCCGTCCTCCTCCACGATGTGCAGGGCGGTGCGGTCGTTGTTCTCGGCGATGGCGTCGAACCAGTCGAGCGCCCAGTTGAAGTGATCGGACCGGGGCCAGCGGAACCCCTCGTACGCCTTCGCGTAGTCCTCACGGTGTTCCAGCAGGAAGTCCCGGGCGGCCCGGAACGTCTCCGTCGCACTGGTTGCCGACATGTGCCCTCCTCATTGCGGACCGGACCGGTCGCTTAACATCATGTAAACAGTGACCCAGGTCTCACCACCCCCGGACGGGGGTGGTACGAACAGGGCGGAGAGACGTCAACGTGCCCGAATCGGTCGATACGGTCGAGATGCAGGCCGCGCTGCTGCGGCTGCGGCGCTCCAGCGGGCTTCCGGTGGCCTTCGGAGGGCTGCTGTCCGACGCGCGCCACGCCCGCATCATCGAGCTGAACGGGGCGCAGACCAGCGCGCTGCGGGGGCTGGTCATCTCGGCCGGCAGCGGGCTCGGCGGCAAGTCGATCGCCTTGTCGCGGCCGTGCGCGGTGACGGACTACGCCTCCTCGCGCCACATCAGCCACGAGTACGACACGGCCGTCGCGGCCGAGGGCCTGCGTTCGGTCGTGGCGGTGCCGGTCGTGGTGCGCCGGAAGGTGCGGGGCCTGCTGTACGGGGCGCTGCGGGAGCCGGTCACGCTGGGGGACCGTACGTTCGACGCGGCGGTGGCGGCGGCCCGCGATGTGGAGCAGGCGCTCGCGGTACGGGACGAGGTGCAGCAGCTCCTGGCGGCCACCCGGGAGCAGGTGACCGATCCGCGCACGGGCCCGGGGGCCTGGGAGAACGTCCGCGAGGCGCACCGCGAGCTGCGTGCGCTGGCCCCGAAGATCGGGGACCCGGTGCTGCGGGAGGAGCTGCTCACGGTGTGCGGGCGCCTGGCCTCGGCGTCCGGGGCACGGGTCCCGGCGGCCCGGACGGTGCAGCTGGCGCCGCGCGAGGTGGACGTCATCGCCTGTGTGGCGGCCGGAGCGACGAACGCGGCGGCGGCGAAGCGGCTGGGGCTGCGGCCGGAGACCGTGAAGGGATATCTGCGTTCCGCGATGCGCAAGCTCGGGGCGCACACCCGGCTCGAAGCGGTGGTGGCGGCGCGCCGGGCGGGGCTGCTGCCCTGAGCGCGCCCCGCCGGTGGTCCGTGCGGCCCGGCGGGGCTCGTCAGTCCCCGGAGTCTCAGTCCCCGAAGTCGAGGAAGGCGGCGAACCGGACGTCGTACACCGTCGCCTCCGTCATCACCGACAGCATCCGTACGGCCTCCTCGGTGACGGCGTCCCGCTCCGCGCTCACGAGCCTGCCGAGCGGCTGCACCGTGAGGGTCGCGGTGTCCCCGCTCCGCTCGACGCGCCAGACGGCGGCGAGGAACCCGTCGACCAGGACGGTTCCGTAGGACTGGTTCCCCACCCCGTTGCGGCCCTTGTACGCGGGCGGGATCACACGGGCCCGGTCGGCGTGGCCGAGCAGGACGTTGTCGAACTCGGGCAGGAAGCGCGGTGGTGCCGGGGTGCCGGGGTCGGGGCGCGGGGCATCGGGCAGGTCGAAGAGTTCGACGCCGTTCTCGTCGCGGAAGGTGCGCAGCACGGGCCGCAGCCGTTCGAAGACCTCCCGCAGCCGGGTCAGTCCCGCCCAGGTCTGCATGTCCTTCACGGAGGCGGGTCCGAAGGCGCCGAGGTAGCGCAGGACGGTGGCGTCGGGGGCGGGGACGGGCGACGCGGGGCGGCCGAGCCAGTGCTCGACGGTGGTCAGCTCGACCTGCCCGCTTCTGTCCCACAGCCCGCGCGGGGTCACCTGCACCAGGGGCAGGGTGCACCGGGCGGCCACCGAGAGGGCCTGCGGATCGGCGTCCGGCCATTCGGTGAGCAGGGCCGCGCGCAGTTCCTTGTTGGTACGGGGCCGTTCCTCGACGAGTGTCCGGCTGATCGCCGCGAGCCGGCCGATGTCCACGCCGACCAGGCCCCGGCGGAACGTCTTCAGCTCCCGGTCGCGTGCCGCCTGGACCAGCGGGCGCAGGGTGAGGGCGTCGTCGGCGGTGTGGGTGTGGATGGTGGACCGGAGGGTGACGATCCGGACCACCTCGCGGGACTCCATCAGTGCGGAGAGCTCGGCGGGGTCGAACCCTTCGAGCCGGGCGAAGAGCTGGAAGTAGGGCGGCCTGGTGTTCTGGGCCTGGAGCCCGACCAGGTGCGCCACGGCGTCCCCGGCGGACAGGGCGGCCCGGCGCAGCAGGAGCTGGCGCTCCAGGGTGGCGCGGTTGAGGGCCCGGACGGAGAGCACCGGGGGGCGGTCGGGCGGGTTCGTCGTGGCGGCCATGTGCGCACGCTACGCGGGCCGCCGCCCGTGCGGCGGCGAGGGCCGTCCCGCGTCCGGGTCCGCTCGGAACCGCTGTACGCGCCCCCGTTCAGGGCCGGCCGCGCGCCGGGACCTGTTCGGCGGGCGGTACGGGTCCCGGTGCCGTTCCGTCGCCGAACGGACGGCCGCCCAGCTCCTCCCGGTGGTGCGGGCCCAGCCAGCCGGACAGGTCGGGGCCGAGCGGCACGATGCCGGTGGGGTTGATGCCGGTGTGCACCCGGTAGTAGTGCTGTTTGATGTGGTCGAAGTCGACCGTGTCGCCGAAGCCGGGTGTCGTGTACAGGTCCCTGGCGTACGCCCACAGGACGGGGTCCTCGGTGAGCTTCGTACGGTTGCACTTGAAGTGCCCGTGGTAGACGGCGTCGAAGCGCACCAGGGTGGTGAACAGCCGGATGTCCGCCTCCGTGATCGTGTCCCCCACCAGGTAGCGGCGGCCGGCCAGGCGCGCGGAGACCTGGTCGAGGCGGCGGAAGACATCGGCGTACGCGGCTTCGTAGGTCTTCTGGCTGTCGGCGAAACCGGCCCGGTAGACACCGTTGTTGACATCCCGGTAGATGCCGTCCATGACCTCGTCGATCTCCTCGCGCAGCGGCTCCGGGTAGAGGTCGGGGGCGCCGGGGCGGTGCAGTGCCGTCCATTCGGTGGCGAGGTCGAGGGTGATCCGCTGGTAGTCGTTGGTGACGAGCCTGCCGCTCGGTACGTCCACGACGGCGGGCACACTGACCCCGCCGGGATAGCCGCGCTCGCGTGCGTCGTACGCCTCGCTCAGGTAGCGGATGCCCAGGACCGGGTCGCGGCCTCCCTCGTCCAGGGTGAAGCGCCAGCTGCGGTCGTCCTGGACCGGGTCGGTGACGGCGAGCGACAGGGCGTTCTCCAGGCCGAGGAGGCGCCGCGAGACGAGCGCCCGGCTCGCCCATGGGCAGGCGCGGCTGACGACGAGCCGGTAGCGGCCCGCCTCCACCGGCCAGCCGTCGCGGCCGTCGGCGGTGATGCGGTCGGCGAAATGGCTCCGGGAGCGTGTGAAGGGCTTGCGGCCGTACGAGGTGTTCCCGTTCGGGCCGCCGTCCTGGGTGGTGCTCATACCGCACTCCTCGATGGGTTCGTGGCTTTCTCCGCACGGCGTCCGGCCCGTCGCGCGGACCCCACGTCGGCCAGGGCGACGATGAGCCCGGCCAGGACGAACGCGACCGAGACGACGAGGCCGTGATCGTAGGCGGTGGCCCAGCCGTCGGTGCCGACCTGGGAGAAGAACACCGAGCCGACGGCGGCGATCCCGATGGCGGAGCCGACGCGCTGGCCGGTCTGGAGCGTGCCCCCGGCGCTTCCGGCGTGGGCCACCGGTACCTCGGCCAGGGTCAGCGTCTGGTTCGGGGCGATGACCAGGCCGCTGCCGATTCCGGCGAGGAGCAGCGGGGCCGCCATCGCCCAGCCCACGGACCGTCCCGGCACCAGGTGGGCGGCGAGCGCGGTGGCCGCGAGCCCCACCGCGACCATGACGAGGCCGGTCACGATGAGGGGACGCCCGTAGCGGCCGACCAGCCGGCCGCCGATCCCGGCGGACACACCCGAGCCCAGGGCGAAGGGGGTGATGGCGAGACCGGCCTCCAGGGCGGAGTAGTGCAGCCCCGACTGGAGGTAGAGGGTCGTGATGAAGAAGATCGAGGTGAACCCCGCGAAGTACACGAGGATCATCAGACAGCCCAGCCAGTAGGACCGCAGCCGGAACAGCGAGAGGTCCAGGACCGGTTGGACGGAGCGTGCCGCGCACCGCGACTCCCAGCCGGTGAACGCCGCCAGCAGCACGGCCGCCAGGACCACGAAGAGCCACTTGGCGTTGCCCGGCCACTGCTGGGCCTGCACGAACGGCAGCAGCAGGGCCAGCACTCCCGCCCCCAGGAGGACGACTCCGACGGGGTCGAGGTCGCGCGGCCGTACCCGGGACGCCGAGGGGGTGTCCGGGAGCAGCCGCCGGGCGAGCAGATAGCAGACGACGCCGAGCGGCAGGTTGACGTAGAACACCCAGCGCCAGCCCCCGGACGCCCCGGCGACCTGGATCAGCAGACCGCCGAGCAGCGGCCCGACGGCGGTGGAGATCCCGACGACGGTGCCGAACATGCCGAACGCCCGGCCCCGTTCCCGGCCGGAGAACATCTGCTGGATCAGCGCGGAGATCTGCGGGGAGAGCAGACCGCCCGCCATGCCCTGGACCAGTCGGGCGATCACCAGCCAGAGGCTGGACTGAGCGGCCCCGCAGGCGGCCGATGCCAGGGTGAAGAGCGCGAGTCCGGCCAGGAACACCGCCCGGCGCCCGCGTGCGTCCCCCAGCCGGCCCGCGGGGATCAGGAAGAGCCCGAAGGCGAGGGCGTAGCCGGAGAGCACCCATTGGAGGTCGGACTCGGGGGTGTGCAGCCCTTCCCGGATCGACGGCAGGGCCACATTGACGATGGAGACGTCCAGCAGCGTCATGAACCCCGCCACCAGACAGACGGCGAGTGCGCGCCAGCGCCGGGGGTCGGGGCCGCCGGAATCGGGGCCGGGACCCGCACCGCGCCCCGCCGGCCCAGGGTGCGCCGTGCTCTCTGCCATGTTTCGCACCCTAGGGCGCGGCCCGGTTTTCCTCCATACGGGGCGACCGGATCGACGCACTCCGGTTAATGGTTAGGAAACTTTCCCAACACTGTTGACGGGAATCGGAAAGGACCTTTACTTTCAGTTTGCCGACATGGCGCCTCCCTTCCACCGACCCCCGACGGGAGCACCACCATGCACCAGCGCACCAATCCCCCCACCCAGCGGCCGACCGCGTCCCGACGCCGCCGCCGTGCCCGGACCGCGCTCCTCGGCGCGGCCGCCCTCGCACTCGGTACCGCTCTGCTGGCCCCCGCCCCGGCGGGCGCCGCCCCGGCCGCCGCAGCGACGCCCCTGGCCGCGAACGGCCAGCTGAAGGTCTGCGGCCTGCAGCTCTGCAACGCCTCGGGCCAGGCGGTCCAGCTCAACGGCATGAGCACGCACGGCACCCAGTGGTACGCCCAGTGCGTCACCAACGGCTCGCTCGACGCGCTGGCCACCGACTGGCGCGCCGATGTGCTGCGGATCTCCACCTACGTACAGGAGGACGGGTACGAGACCGACCCGCAGGGCTTCACCGCCCGTGCACAGAAGTTCGTCGACATGGCCCATGCGCGGGGCATGTACGCGGTGATCGACTGGCACATGCTCGACCCGGGCGACCCGAACTACAACCTCAGCCGGGCGAAGACCTTCTTCACGGCGATGGCGAAGAAGTACAAGGACAACCCCGGTGTGCTCTACGAGATCGCCAACGAGCCCTCCGGGGTGAGCTGGTCGACGGTCAAGTCGTACGCGGAGAAGATCATCCCGGTCATCCGGGCCCAGGATCCCGACGCGGTGGTCCTGGTCGGCACGCGCGCCTGGTCCTCGTTCGGCGTCTCCGAGGGCGCGGACGAGCAGGAGGTCGTCGACAACCCGGTCAACGCCTCGAACATCATGTACACATTCCACTTCTACGCCGCCTCGCACCAGGACGAGTACCTGGACACCCTGGACCGGGCCTCCGACGAACTTCCCGTGTTCGTCACCGAGTTCGGGACGCAGAACTACGCGGGCGAGGGTGCCGACGACTTCGCGATGTCGCAGCGCTACCTCGACCTGATGAAGCGCAAGAAGATCTCCTGGACCAACTGGAACTACTCGGACGACAACCGCTCCGGCGCGGTCTTCAAGACCGGCACCTGCGACGGCACCCAGTGGACCGGCACTTCGGTCCTGAAGCCGGCCGGGGTCTGGATCCGCGAGCGCATCCGCCAGTGACCTGCGGACCGGACCCGTCCCGGGCGGACTCACCTTCGGACACGCCCTCGGGCAGGGCCCCGGACCGGCCCTAACCGCCGAGGCGGTCCGCGAGGTCGTCGAGGCAGGCCACGAACCACACGTGCCGGCCTCGGTCGACCTCGCGGACGAGGTCCCTCAGCGCCGAACTCGCCCGCAGACGGTCCGAGATGTCCCCGACGACGGCCAGCTGGAGCCGGTAGTTCGCGAGCTTCTGGAAGATCTCTCCGGCGAGACCGGTACGGAGGTCGTAGAAGCCGGGGGCGAACCGCTCCGCCGGAACCGCGACCACCTCCGCACGGCAGAAGGCCGGGGCGACGAGGTGGTCCAGCGCGTCCTGCGCACCGGCGATGGGCGCCCCCTCGGCGTCGCAGACGAGCACCGGCACTCCATGGTGTTCCACGACGAGGTCAGCCACGGCGCACCGCCTGTCCGCCGTCGGCCAGGAACATGCCGTTGCCGGGGCCCAGGGCCCCCTCGATCAGGTGCAGCAGATCCGCCGTGGCGCCGGCGCCACCGAGGATCACGATCTTCATCCGGGCCAGCTTCGCGTCGTGGACCGTCTGGACGCGCAAGGGCTCGGCCGTGTCCCGCCCCGACCGCGCGGCGGCGGTGACCAGGGTGCTCAGCCTGCTCGCCCCGTCCTCGCCGATCGCGTCGATCTGCACGATGCTCGACACCTCCAGATGACCGCGCGGGGCGGCGTCCCCCGGGGGCGCCCCCTCGCCCGTGAGCCCGGCCAGCGCCGCCAGGTCCGCGCGGCTGACGCGGTACTGCTTGCCGATCCGGACGGCCTTCAGCCGGCCGTCGCGGACATAGTTCCGGACGGTCCGTACATGCAGCCCCAGCAGCTCGGCGACCTCGCCCATCGAGTACAGCTCGCGTTCAGCGCTCTCCATAGGGAGGAACCTTACCCTGAACAACCCTCAGAAAGGATCGATAGGGAAGGATGAGGAGTGATAGGGAATCATCGAGAGCAGCCGCGCGGTCATCTGCCGCATCGGCACGAACCCCCCACATCGACTCCACATCGACACGATGCGTGGAATTAACCTCTGATGCCTTGTCACGCCCCATCTACGCGCATAGTTTTCAGCCCTCACTACACAGTTGGGGGCACCTCCCGTGCGCATATCCAGACCCGGTTCCGTCCTGCTGACCGGCGCCGTCGCCGTCGCTCTCTCGGTGACCGCCCTGCCCGCCGCCTTCGCGGCCCCGTCCTCGTCGGCCGTGATCTCCGAGGTGTACGGCGGCGGCGGCAACTCGGGCGCGACGCTCACCCGGGACTTCATCGAGCTGGCCAATGCCGGTTCCACCCCGTTCGACCTGGGCGGCTTCAGCGTCCAGTACCTGCCGGGCAGCCCGTCCGCCGGTTCGCTGTGGCAGGTGTCCGCGCTGAACGGAGCCGTCGCCCCCGGCGGCCGTTACCTGGTCGCCCAGGCCGCGGGCACCGGTGGCACCGTGGCCCTGCCGACCGCCGACGCCACCGGTACGGTGGCGATGTCCGCGGCGAGCGGCAGCGTCGCCCTGGTCTCCGGCACCACCCCGCTCACCTGCAGGACCGCGGCGGACTGTGCCGCCGACACCAGGATCGTGGACCTCGTGGGCTACGGCTCCGCGGTCGTACGGGAGGGCGGCGGGCCCGTGCCCGGCGCCTCCGCCACCGCGTCCGTCGCCCGCGCCGCCTCGCTCGCCGACACCGACGACAACGCCGCCGACCTCGCCGCGGGCACCCCGACCCCGGTCAACGCCGCCGGTGACACCTCCGGCGGCACGGATCCCGGGGAGCCCGGCGGCCCGACCGAGCCCGGCACCGTACGGGTGCACGACATCCAGGGCACCACGCGCCTCTCGCCGTTCACCGGCCGGTCGGTCGACGGCGTCCCGGGCATCGTCACCGGTGTCCGGAGCACCGGCTCCCGCGGATTCTGGATCCAGGACACCGCGCCCGACGCCGACGCCCGTACCGGCGAGGGGCTGTTCGTCTACACGGGCTCCGCCGCACCGGCCGTGGCCGTGGGCGACTCGGTGCTGGTCAGCGGCAAGGTGGCCGAGTACTACCCGTCCGCCACCGCCCAGTCCCTCACCCAGCTCACCTCGCCGCGGACCACCGTGCTGTCCTCGGGCAACGCCCTGCCCGCGCCGGTCGTGCTCGACGCGGCCTCGGTGCCCGGCGTCTACGCGCCCACCGCCGCGGGCGGGTCGATCGACGCGCTCCCCCTCGACCCGGCGACATACGCGCTGGATCTGTACGAGTCGCTCGAAGGCACCCGGGTCAGGATCGCCGACACCCGTGTCACCGGCGCGACGACCGCGTACGACGAGGTCTGGGTCACCGTCAAGCCGCGGGAGAACCCGACGAGGCGGGGCGGCACGCTCTACGCCTCGTACAACGACCAGAACACCGGCCGCATCAAGGTGATGTCCCTCGACCCGGCCCGGCCGGTCCCCGCGGCGAACGTGGGCGATGTACTCTCCGGCGCCACCACCGGCGTCCTGGACTACGCGTCCTTCGGCGGCTACAACCTCCAGGCCACCGAGCTGGGCACGCTCACCGACAAGCGGCTGAGGCGTGAGGTCACCCGGAAGCAGAAGCGCAAGGAACTGGCCGTCGCCACGTACAACGTGGAGAACCTGGACGCGCTCGACGAGCAGACCAAGTTCGACACGCTGGCCGAGGGCGTCGCCGTCAGTCTCGCCTCGCCCGACATCGTGTCGCTGGAGGAGATCCAGGACGACAACGGCGCGAAGAACGACGGCACGGTGGGCTCCGAGGCGACGCTGAAGCGCTTCACCGACGCGATCGTCGCGGCGGGCGGTCCGCGCTACGCCTGGCGCTACATCGCGCCCGAGAACAACAAGGACGGCGGCGAGCCCGGCGGCAACATCCGCAACGTCTTCCTCTTCAACCCTCAGCGCGTCACCTTCACCGACCGGGCCGGCGGCGATGCCACCACCGCGGTGAATGCCGTGGACACCAGGAAGGGCGTCGAGCTCTCCGTCTCGCCCGGCCGGATCAACCCGGCGAGCGCCGCCTGGGACGACAGCCGCAAGCCGCTGGTCGGCGAGTTCCGCTTCCGGGGCAAGCCGGTCTTCGTCATCGGCAACCACTTCGCCTCCAAGGGCGGTGACCAGCCCCTGCACGGCCGCTACCAGGAGCCGACGCGCGGTTCGGAGACCAAGCGGGTGCAGCAGGCGGCGGAGGTCAACACCTTCGTCACCTCGCTGCTGAAGGCGGACAAGTCGGCGCGGGTCATCACCCTCGGCGACCTCAACGACTTCGCGTTCTCCCCGACGATGGACGCGCTGACCCGTGGCAGGGTCCTCAAGCCGCTGATCAGCACGCTGCCCGCGAGCGAGCGGTACAGCTATGTCTACGACGGCAACTCGCAGACGCTGGACCACATCCTGACGAGCCCCGGCATCCGCCGCTTCGACTACGACGTGGTGCACATCAACGCGGAGTTCGCCGACCAGGCGAGCGACCACGACCCGCAGGTGGTGCGCGTGGACGTCGGCGGCAACGGTCACGGACACGGCGGTGGGCACGGCCACGGACACGGCCACCGGCGCTGAGGCCGGCGCCCGGTCCGGGCGGACCTGTTCGCTCAGGTCCGCCCGGCCGGGGCGGGGGTCGTCTGCTGCCGGGGGACGGCGGGCGGCCCCACGGGGAGGTCGGTGAAGAAGCGGGCGACCAGCTCGGCCACATCGTCGGCCCGCTCCAGCACGACCCAGTGGTCCGACTCACCGATCGTCAGGAAACGGCTGCCCTCGATGGTCGCGGCGAACTCCCGCTGCCGTTCCGGCGAGGTCACCGTGTCGTGCTCCCCGGCGAAGACCAGGGCCGGTACACCGGACAGCCCGCCGGAGAAGTCCCGCCGGTCCGTCAGGGCCCGTTGCAGCGAGTCCGAGACGTGCGGCGAGTGGGTGAGCGCGTGCAGGAACGAACGCCGGACGTAGCGCCGCGCCAGCTCCCTGCGGTGCACCGGGCGCTCCGGGTCCAGACACATCAGGGCGTCGGCCGCGAACGCCGCGAAGCCCTCACGGTCCCCCTCGGCCAGCAGGTCCACCGCCCGCAGCCAGCCCGCCCGCTGGTCGGCACCGATGTGTACCGGTACGCCGCCCAGGGCCAGTCGGGCCACGCGGTGCGGGTGGTGCCGGGCGAAGTCGAAGGCGATGGCGGTGCCGTACGAGAAGCCGAAGAGGTTGACCTTGGGAGCGCCGAGGTCGTCGACGATCCGCAGGACCGCTTCGCGCAGCACCCCCGCGCTGGGGCCGGCCGGCAGCGGGTCGGCCGTACCCATACCGGGCAGATCGGCGGTCACCACATCGGCCAGCGGTCCCAGCCGTTCGTCCATCTGGGGCCAGCCGAACATGCCCTGAAGGGCGCCGCCGATGACGAGCACCGGTTCGGTGGCGGGCGCGCCCGCGTCCTCGGGACGGGTCAGCACCCGATAGGCGTAGCGCATTCCGCCGACCGACAGGGGCCGGATGATCTCCTCGGACATGGTCCCTCTTCCCTTTCCCGTCAGGCCCTGGTGAGTACGAGCGCCGCGTTGTGGCCGCCGAAGCCGAGCGAGGTCTTGACCGCGCATTCGAACACGGCCCGCCTGGCCTCCTTGCTGACCACGTCGACCGGGATCGCGGGATCTGGCGTGTCGAGGTTGACGGTGGGCGGCACCAGCTGGTGCTGGAGGGCGAGGACGGTCAGGGCCGCCTCGATGCCGCCCGCGGCTCCGAGGGTGTGCCCGGTCATCGCCTTCGTCGAGGTGACGAGCGGGTCCTCGCCCAGGACCCGGCGCAGCATGGTCGCCTCGATCAGGTCGTTGGACACGGTCGAGGTGCCGTGGGCGTTGACATGGCCGACGTCCGAGGGCGCGACGCCGGCGTCCGCGAGCGCGGTGCGCAGGGCCCGTTCGATGCCGAGGCCGCCCGGGTCGGGGGCGACGGTGGAGTGGGCGTCGCTGGAGGCGCCGTAGCCGTCGACATGGGCGCGGACGGTGGCACCCCGGGCACGGGCGTGGTCGGGGTGTTCCAGCACGAGGAGACCGGCGCCCTCGCCGACGACGAAGCCGTCCCGGTGGGTGTCGAAGGGACGGCAGGCGGCCTCCGGGTCCTCGCGACGGGTGGAGACGGCCTTCATCTGGCAGGCGCTGGCGAGCAGCAGCCGGGTGCAGGACGACTCGGCGCCGCCCGCGATGACGATGTCGCAGGCTCCGCTGCGCAGCATCTGGTGGGCGGTGCCGATGGCGACGGTGCCGGAGGAGCAGGCGGTGGAGACCGCCTGGCTGGGGCCGTGGATGCCGAGGTCCAGGGTGACGCTGCTGGCCGCGCCGTTGACGACGGTGAGGGGCGCGAGCTTGGGGGAGACACGCCGGGGGCCGCGCTCGGTGAGGGCCGTGTGCTGCTCGTCGTAGAAGGGGAGTCCGCCGTGCGCGGAGCCGATGACGACGCCGACCCGGCCACTGTCCCAGAGCGAGGTGTCCAGTCCCGCGTCGGCGACGGCCTCCCGCGCGGCGATCACGGCGAGCTGGGCGAAGCGGTCCATCAGCCGCTGGACGGCCACGCCGAGGACGGCCTTCGTGTCGAGGCCGGTGACCGTGTAGAAGAAGTCGCAGGGCAGGCCCTGGAGCTCGGGCCGCCGCAGGACGGAGGGCGCGGCGGCGGCCTCGCTGACGCCGCGCCAGGCCGCGTCGGCGCCGACTCCGGCGGCGGTGACCAGGCCGATGCCGGTGACGGCGGCACGGAACGGCTCGGTGCGCGGCCGGGTGAACGGCCGGGTGGACCGGGCGGGTGACGGATCGGTGTGCGGGCGGGCCGTCACGCGCAGGCCCTCTCGTGCACGGCCGCCACCAGTCGGCCCACGGTGTCCCGTGAGGTCAGGGCGACATCCTCCAGGTCGATGGCCAGCCGGTCCTCGATGAGCAGCCGCAGCTCCTCCAGGGCGAGGGAGTCCAGGCGCAGCTGACGGAGCGGCACCTCGGGGCGGATGGCCAGGGGGTCGGTGCCGAAGTTCGCTACCAGCAGGGCGCTGATCTCTTCCGAGGTTCTCATCGAGGTCGCTTCCGAGGTGTTCATTGAGGCGCTCCTCCGCTCAGTGACGCGGTGACGCCGGCCGCGTGGGGGGGTCAGGTGGCCATCGGGGGACGCCGGCTGCTCCGGAGGGACCATTTATACGCCTTCGCGGCCCTGCTTCCGGCCCTCGTTCCCCCGTGCGGTGGGGGGTTGTCCAGGTGTACGAATCCACGGGTTCCGGCAGGGTGAGTGCCAGGATGGCGGACGACGCACCGTACGAGAGAGGGAGAGTCCGGATGACGGCGGAGCAGGACGGCGAAGCGGCGGTACGGATCAGCCCGGCCGACTGGGTGGCCCGGCAGGCCGAGCTGTACGAGTCCTCCGGCGGCACGCGGGGCACCACGCAGCTCGGGGTGCCGTGTCTGCTGATGGACTACGTCGGGCGGCGCAGCGGGGCCGTGCGGCGCACGGTGCTGATGTACGGGCGGGACGGCGAGGACTATCTGATCGTGGGATCCAACGGCGGGTCCGACCGTCCTCCGCTCTGGTACCTGAACCTTCTGGCCAACCCCGAGGTCGAACTCCGCGTAGGGACCGAACGCTTCGGCGCACGGGCCGAGACGCTTCCGGCCGAGGAGAAGGCCCGGGTCTGGCCGGGGCTGGTCGAGCTGTTCCCCCGGTACGCCCAGTACCAGGCGGGCACCGACCGCGACATCCCCGTCGTCCGGCTCACCCGACGCTGAGCGATGCCCTTCACGGACATCGGTCCGTCACCATGTCACCCTCTCAACTCCTTTGACATCAAAGGGAATTAGCAGCACCGCTTCGACGCGCCCGGATGTCGTTGTCATGCTCCATTCATCTCGATAGCCTGGGCGCGCTCAACGGCCCTCGGCCCACCCCACCCGGGCCCGAGGGCCTTCTTCTCTCCCCCCACGGAGCCCCACCGGGCTCACAGAGACCCCACAGAGCAGGAGCACCCATGCCCCGACGACACACCGCCGTCCACCGCAGAGCCCGCGCGTCCCTGCTGGCGGCACTCACGGTCACGGCCCTGGTCGCGGCCGGCCACCCGGCGGCCTCGGCCGGCCCCGGGAGCGCGGCCGACGCGACCGCCCCGGCGACCGCCGCCGAGCCGATGAACCGGGCCTTCGCGCGGGCCGCCGAGGAGTTCGGCGTACCGCGCGACCTGCTGGCCGCCGTCGGCTACGGCGAGACCCATCTGGACGGACACGGTGGAGCGCCGAGCCAGGCGAACGGCTACGGCGTGATGCACCTGGCGAGCAACCCGGCCAACCATTCCCTGGAGAAGGCCGCCGCGCTGACCGGCGAGTCGCTCCCCCGGCTGCGCCGGGACACCGCGGCCAACATCCGGGGCGGCGCTGCCGTGCTGCGCGGCCACGCCGACGCGCTGGGCCTGGACCGCGCCGAACGCCGGGACCTCGACGCCTGGTACCCGGCCGTCGCCCGCTACAGCGGCGCCCGGGGACCGGCCGCGGCGCTGTACGCGGACGCGGTCTACACCTTCCTGGCCGAAGGGCTGCGGACGACCGTGCCCGGCGGCGAGGAGGTCACGGTCACCTCCCGCCCGGTCGCCCCGGCCAAGGGCGGTCTCGCCGCGGCCGGCGTCACGGCACAGAGTCCCGACTACCCCTCGGCGCTCTGGGTGCCCGCCCACGCGAACAACTACGCCACCGGGCGGTCGGCGTCGGTCGACAAGGTGGTCGTCCATGTCACCCAGGGCTCGTACGCGGGCTCCATCAGCTGGTTCCAGAACGCCACGTCCCAGGTCAGCTCCCACTACGTGGTCCGCTCCTCGGACGGCGAGGTCACCCAGATGGTGCGCGACAGCAACACGGCGTACCACGCGAGGAGCGCCAACGCCTCCTCCCTCGGCATCGAGCACGAGGGCTGGGTCGACGACCCGTCGTGGTTCACCGACGCGATGTACCGCTCCTCGGCCGCGCTGACCCGCCACCTGTGCGACCGCTACGGGATCCCGAAGGACCGGGCGCACATCATCGGCCACAGCGAGGCCCCCGGGAACGACCACACGGACCCCGGCGCCAACTGGAACTGGACCTACTACATGCAGCTCGTCGGGGGCGCCCCCGGCGACGGCACCGGCAGCGAGGGGCTCGACTTCACCTCGTACACGACCCAGCAGCAGGGCGCGTCGGGGGCGCGGGTCACGGCCGTCCAGCGGCTGCTGACGCAGCAGGGGTACGAGCCGGGCGCCGTGGACGGACAGTTCGGCCCCGCCACCAAGAGCGCGGTCCAGGCCTTCCAGAGCGCCCGCGCGCTCACCGCGGACGGCACGGTCGGGCCGAAGACCTGGACCGCTCTGCTGTCGGCCGGAACCGCCCCGACGCTGACCCTGGGCAGCTCCGGCGACGAGGTGAAGCGGCTCCAGCGGAGTCTGACCGCCGCGCTCGGCTCCACGGTCGGCATCGACGGGAGCTTCGGTCCCGCCACCGACACGGCGGTGCGCGCCTACCAGAGCGCCCGCAAGCTCTCCGTCGACGGGAGCGTCGGACCGGCCACCTGGTCGGCCCTCCAGGCGGGCAGCTGACCCGTCCGGAGCGAAGCGGGGCGTTCCGTGGCACACCGCCACCGGAACGCCCCGGCGCGGGAAGCCTCCCGCCAGGCACATGGGGCACATGGGGCACTTGAGGCACACGCGTCACGTTTCGGTAACCTGCCGGAAACCCTTGACGTTTGTCCTGACACGTTCTTAACCTCACTGCATCAGTACCGAAGTACCGGACCGGGTCCCTGGGGACCCGGTGGTTCGCCGGATCGGCAGTTCAGCAGTTCACGTGCTGCGGCGCTTTCCGCAGTGTTTTGACAGGCACAGACATAGACCACCTGTCGGTGGTTTCGTCATGCCTGTTTCCTGTGCTCCCCGTGCCGCCGATGGGTCTTCCTCGAAGGCGGATTCATGGCACAACGTCCGAGCGTCAAAGGCGTCGGCGACGTCGTTGCGCTCATCGATGGGCTGGGAAAGATCACCGGCCGGGCGCAAGTCATCTGGTTCCTCGTGTTCGGCGGGCTGTTCCTCGACGCCTATTCGAATGCCGCGCTGAGCGCGGGCCTGGGGCCCATGACGTCCCAGATGGAGCTGACCAGCACGCAGGTCTCGGTCCTCACGGCCACCGCTCCGGCCCTGGCGATCCTCTTCAACCCGATCGGCGGCTGGCTCGCCACCCGCTTCGGCCGGGTTCCCCCGCTGCTGCTGGCCAAGGTCTTCGCCATCGCGGGCGCCCTGACCGCCGCGTTCGCCGACGACTTCGGTGTCGTCTGGGTGGGCCGCGTCATGGTGGGCATCGCCTACGGCATCGACTTCGCCGTCGCCATGGCGCTGCTCGCCGAGTACACCCCCGCCAAGCTCGGCGGCCGGCTGAACCTGTGGCAGGCGGTCTGGTACGTCGCCACCACCAGCAACCTCGCCCTCGCGCTCCTCTTCTTCAACATGGACGTCGGCGCGGACATCTGGCGCTGGTCGGTCGGCTCCGCCGCGGTCGTCGCCATCGCCCTGCTCCTCGGCCAGTGGCTGATGCTCCAGGAGAGCCCCACCTGGCTGGCCAGCAAGGGCCGGCTGGACGACGCGGTCCGCAACCTGGACAGGATCTACGGGATCAAGGCCGTCGCCGGACAGCCCGACGCGGCCACCCGGGCCGCCTCCGCCGCCCCCGCCATCGGATTCCGCCAGGCCGGGGTGCTCTTCAAGGGCGACTACCTGCCGCGCACCGTCCTGTCCTCGGTGATCTCGCTCGGGCAGTCGATGCAGTACTTCGCCGTCGGCTGGTACCTCCCGCTGATCAGCCTGACGATCTTCGGCGAGAGCTTCGAGAAGGCCACCATCGGCTCGATGGTGTTCAACGCCTTCGGCATCGCGGGCGGTCTGCTCTCCGCCTACTTCGGCCGCCGCCTCGGACTGCGGCTCAGCTCCGCGGCCGGTTTCGCCGGGGTGTTCGTCGCCCTGCTCGCGATGGGTCTGACCTTCGAGAAGGTCCCCACGGCCGTGGCGTTCCTGCTGCCGGTGCTGTTCATCCTGTGCCACTCCACGGGCCCCGGCGCCAACGGCAAGTCCATCGCCGCCCTCTCGTACAGCAGTGATGTGCGCGCGCTGGGCACCGGTGTCACCGGCATGGTCGGCAGCTTCGGCAGTGTCGCCGGGCTGTACCTCTTCCCGCAGATCAAGGAATCCCTCGGCCTCGCCGACACCTTCCTGGTGCTCTCCGCGGTCCCGCTGCTCGGCATGATCACCTGCCTGGCGATCAAGTGGGACCCGATGAAGGCCGGCCAGTCCCCGGACGGGGCTGCCTCGGACGCCTCCGGCGTGGGCCCGCAGGCCGATTCCCCCGAATCCGCGAAGGCCACGACCGCGCGCTGACGGTCGGCCGCGCCTGCCGCATCACACGATGGTCCCCCTCCCCCGTACCGCCGGATCCGTACGTACCGCTCCGTACGGCCGGCTCCGTACAGCTCGCGATGCTCGCAATGAAAGGGCTGCAATGACGCAGACGTTCCCCGGCGCCGCCCCACGGCGCGGAGTGCTGGCGATCGACGAGGGCACCACGGGCACCCGGGCCGGAGTCGTCCTCGACTCCGGCGCCGCCCACGAGGTGTTCTACCGGCCGATCAAGGTCAGCCATCCGGACGACCTGTCGGTCGAGCAGGACCCGATGGAGATCTGGACCGCCACCCTGGAGGTGGCCCGCCGCGCCGTCGGCCGGGCCCGTGAGGACGGCATCGCGATCACCGCGGTGGCGCTCTCCACCCAGCGGGCCACCGCGATGCTCTGGGACCGGGTCACCGGGCGGCCGCTGCTGCCCGCGGTGGTGTGGCAGGACCGGCGGTACGCCGCCGAGCTCACCTCCTACGAAGCGGAGTGGGACACCGCCCTGCTGGCCCGCCAGGGCCGGCCGGTCGGTGCCCGCGCACCCTTCCTCTGGGCCGCGCGGCAGATCGCCGCGCACCCGGAGGTGGCCGCCGCGCACCGCGCGGGCCGGCTGCTCTTCGGCACCGTCGACACCTGGCTGATCTGGCGGCTCACCGGTGGCGCCGTGCACGCCACGACGCCCACCAACGCCGCGTCCAGCGGTGGCTATCTGCTGGAGCGGCACGCCTGGGACGAGGAGTGGATCGGCCGGCTCGGCTTCCCGCTCGACCTGCTGCCCGAGCTGCGTTCCGACGACGCCGGGTTCGGGCACACCGACCCGGCCGCCCTCGGCATCGCCGTGCCGCTGGCCGCCTCCATGGGCGACCAGCACGCGGCCCTGCTCGCGCTCGGCGGGCTCACCACCGGGCAGGGCATGATCATGTACGGGACCGGCGCCTTCGTGGACGCCGCGACCGGCACCGTGCCCGCCCTGCCCCGGCCGGACATCTCCGGGGTGCTCGCCCAGCCCGGCCGGCGGCAGGGCGACATCAGCCACTACAGCCTGGAGGCCTACACCTCCACCGCGGGCTCGGCGCTGCGCTGGCTCTGTGACGATCTGGGCCTCTTCGCCTCGCCGAAGGAGCTCGGTGAGGAGGCGGGCCGGGTCCCCACCCGGCCGGGCCGCACCCCGCGTTTCGTCCCGGCGCTCGCCGGAGTACGTACGCCGGTCTGGCACCCGGAGGCCACCGCCTCCCTCACCGGGCTCACCCTCGCCACCACCCGCGCCGACCTCGCCCGCGCCGTGCTCGACGGGATCGCGCACTCCGTGTGCGACCTGATCGACGGGGTCGCCGACACGATGGGCACGCCGTTCACCCGCCTGCGGGTGGGCGGCGGGGTCTCCGGCAGCGACCCCCTCATGCAGATCCAGGCCGACCTGACCGGTCTGCCGCTGGAGCGGGTCGCGGACTCGGCCACCGCGAGCCTGCGCGGGACCGCGTATCTCGCCGGGGTCGCGCAGGGTCTCTGGTCCTCGCTGGAGGAGGTCGTCGAGGCCCAGCCGAACGGCCGGGTCTTCACGCCCTCCGTCCCGGCGGCCGAGCGCACCGCGCAGCGCGCCGCCTGGCGGGACGTCCTGATCGGCCACCTCAAGGACCCGGCGCTGCGCCCCCTGGAGGCGCCCGAGACGTAACCGCACACCCCCCACCGACGGCACCCTCACCGTCGCCCCGGCGGACCCTTCGACCACGCGGCCGCCGTACCGAAACACCAGGAGTTGATGTTGTGATCACCTTGCCCGCCCGGAAACCACGGCGCAGCGCCGCGGCGACCCGCCGAACGCCGCTGCTGCTCGACCGCGCCGGAATCAAGCGCCGGCTGGCCGACGACACCTTTGACGTCGTCGTCATCGGCGGCGGGATCACCGGGGCGTACGCGGTGCTGGACGCGGCCTCCCGCGGGCTGCGCGCCGCGCTGGTCGAGAAGGACGACTTCGCCTCGGGCACGTCGTCGAAGTCCTCGAAGATGGTCCACGGCGGCCTGCGCTACATCGAGCAGGGCAACGTCAATCTCGTACGTCACTCGCTCCTGGAGCGCCACCGCTTCCGCAAGAACGCCCCGCACCTGGTGCACCGGCTGCCGTTCCTCTTCCCGATCCTGGAGAAGGAGGGCATCTTCGACGCCCGCCTCGCCAAGGGCTTCGAGGGTCTGCTGTGGACCTACGACCTGGTCGGCGGCTGGCGGATCGGCAAGCTGCACCAGCGCCTCAGCGTCCCCGAGGTCCTCGCGCAGGCGCCGACGCTGCGCGCGGAGAACCTGAAGGGCGGGCTGATGTACTTCGACGCCCGCACCGACGACGCCCGGCTCGTGCTCACCATCGTCCGCACCGCGGCGGCCCTGGGGGCGACGGTCCTGAACGGGGCGAAGGCCGAGGGTCTGCTGACGCAGATGGGCAAGGTGGCCGGGGCCCGGGTCTCCGTGGACGGCGACACCATCGACATCCGCTCCCGGGCCGTCGTCAACGCCACCGGGGTGTGGACCGACGAACTGGACGCGAAGGCCGACGACGGCCACAAGCCGCAGGTCCGCCCGGCCAAGGGCGTCCACATCGTGGTGCCGTGGGAGAAGGTGCGGATCAACTGCACGGTCACTGTCCCGATCCCCGGCCGGGCCCGCCGCGCGACCTGCACCCGCTGGGGCAACAGCGTGGTGCTCGGCACGACGGACGAGGACTACCAGGGCTCCCCCGACGATGTGCACTGCACGCGCGAGGAGATGGACTTCCTGCTGGAGGGCGCCAACACCGCGTTCGAGGGGAAGCTCACCCCGGACGACGTGGTCGGCTCCATCGGCGGGCTGCGTCCGCTGGTGGGCGGCAAGGAGGGCGCGACCCTCGACATGCGCCGCGACCACCACATCACCATCGGGCGCACCGGCATGGTGACGGTGACCGGCGGCAAGCTCACCACCAGCCGGCACATGGGTGAGCTGGTCATCGACAAGGTGATGACGGTGCTGGGCCGCAAGGGCTCCAGCCGTACCGCGAACCTCCCGCTGCTCGGCGGCGCCGGGTACGACGCCGAGGCGGTCGCCGCCTCCGGCGGCATCGCCGCGCACCTGGGCGAGCGCTTCGGCACCGAGGCCCGCTTCGTCGGCGACCTGATCCAGGACGACCCGTCGCTGGCCGCGCCGATCGTCGCCGGACTCCCGTACACCGAGGCGGAGGTCGTGTACGCGGCCCGCGCCGAGCTGGCCCGCTCCGTCGACGACGTGCTCTCCCGCCGGCTGCGGGCCCGGCTGTTCGCCCGGGACGCCTCCGCCGACGCCGCCGCCGCGGTCGGCGCGATCCTCGGCCGGGAACTGAACCTCACACAGGCCGAGGTGGAGCGCTCGGTCTCCGAGTACCTCGCCGCCGTCCGTCACGAAAAGTCCGTACTCCTCGAAGGGGCAGCAGCATGATCAGCCGTCAGACCATCACCCACCCGTTCAACCGGGGCAACTACACGATCGGCGCCCCCAGCTTCGCCAAGTGGGCGCAGAACACCCCCATCGGCGACGGCGAGGCCGCGCTCCAGAGCGACCCGGTCGAGGTCCCCGAGAGCGTGATCGAGGCGCTGCGCGGGGCGGCGCACGCCGTGCACACCGCCCGGGACGAGGTCGTCACCCGGACCCGTGACTGGTGGGCCGGTTCGATGATCGGCGAGACCGAGGGCCGTCCCGCGACGCCGGACGCCGTGGTCGTCGAGGCCGCGGACGCCGACCAGATCGCGGCCGTGCTGCGGATCTGCCACGAGGCGGGCATCCCGGTCACCCCCTCCGCCGGCCGCTCCAATGTCACCGGTGCGGCGCTCCCCGTCTTCGGCGGGGTCGTGCTGGACGTCTGCGCGCTGAACCGGATCACCGGCTTCGACGCCGAGTCGAACGTGGTGGACGTCGAGGCCGGCATGTTCGGTGACCTCTTCGAGAAGCAGCTCCAGGAGGAGTACGGCGTGACGACGGGCCACTGGCCCTCCGCGTTCGCCGTCTCCACGGTCGGCGGCTGGATCGCCTGCCGCGGTGCCGGCCAGCTCTCCACCCGGTACGGCAAGATCGAGGACATGGTCGTCGGGGTGGACGTCATCCACGCGGACGGCACCCGTGCCACCTACGGCGACTACGCCCGCGCGGCGGTCGGCCCGGACCTGCGTCAGCTGTTCATCGGCTCGGAGGGCACCCTCGGCGTCATCGTCTCGGCCCGGCTGCGGGTCCACCCGCTGCCCGAGTACGCCAACGCCGTCGCCTACGGCTTCGCGACCTTCGCGGAGGGCCTGGACGCCTGCCGCAAGATCATGCAGCGCGGTGCGACGCCGGCCGTTCTGCGCCTGTACGACACCCTGGAGTCGGGCACCCACTTCGGCCACCCCGACACCAATCTGCTGCTCATCGCCGACGAGGGCGACCCGGCGATCGTCGACGCGTCGATCAAGGTCGCGTCCGAGGTCTGCGCCGCCTACGGTCCCGAGCTGGACAGCAAGGCGGTCTTCGAGCGCTGGCTGGACGAGCGGATGCTGGTCGGCAAGTCGGCGGACGGCTTCAAGCCCGGCCCCGGCTTCGTCGCCGACACCCTGGAGATGGCCGCGTCCTGGGCCGACCTCCCGGCGATCTACGACGAGGTGGTCGCCGCGATCCAGTCGGTGGACGGCACCCTGGCGGCCTCGGCCCACCAGTCCCACGCGTACACCGACGGTGCCTGCGTGTACTTCTCGCTGCGCGGCGATGTGGCGCCCGAGTCGCGCCGCGACTGGTACCGCTCGGTGTGGGACGCGGCCAACGCCGTACTCATCAAGCACCGGGCGGCCCTCAGCCACCACCACGGCTGCGGTCTGCTGCGCGGCCCCTACCTGGAGGAATCCCTCGGGGCGGGCTTCGCGACGTTCGTCGCGGTGAAGGCGGCCCTGGACCCGGCCGGGATTCTCAACCCTGGCAAACTGGGCCTTCCCAGCCGATTCGGTACGTCTCCGCTGAACTGACCCAGCAGCCGCGAGGCCCGGCCGGCCCCCATGGGCCGGCCGGGCCCAACCCCTTCCCAGGCAGGCCCTTGCCATGACCCCTTCCCCGTCCCGGTTCAGCGCCCCGCTCGATCCCCGGCTCGCCTCGGCCTTCGCCGAGGTGCCGGTGATCGCGTCGGTCGTCGGCACCCAGCCGCTGCGGCAGTTCCTGACCGCACCGGCCAGGGTGTGCATCCTCGCGTCGTTCGCGGTGGGGCAGCTGCCCCAGGTCGTGCCGGCGCTGGGCCGGGCGGGGAAGACCGTGTTCGTGAACGTGGACAGCAGCCCCGGTCTCGCGCAGGACCGGGGCGCGCTGGAGTTCATCAAGAACATGGGCGCGCACGGCGTGGTGAGCACCCGGCTCTCGCTGATAGAGAAGGGCCGCCCGCTCGGCCTGCTGACCATGATGAAGGTGTTCGTCACCGACCGGTCCAACCTGCGCCGTTCCACGGACGCGATCTCCCGCGGGGCGCCGGACCTGGTCGAGATCATGCCCGCCCCGATCATCGGCCGGATGACCGCGCAGGCGCAGCGCGCGATGTCCCCGTCGGTCGCCGCGGGCTTCGTGGAAACCCCCGCGGACGTGGCGCTCGCCCTGGCCCTCGGTTCGGCCGCGGCCGCCACCTCCGACCCCCGCCTCTGGCATCTGCGCCGGGACCAGCTGCCGCCGGTTCCGCCGTCCGCCCTCAAGAGGCCCGCCGCACCACAGGAGTAGTCCCCGTGAGTTACGTGATCGTCGCCCGCTACCGCACCAAGCCCGGCGAGGAGGACACCGTCCTGCCCCTCCTCGACACGATGGCCGCCGCCTCCCGCCAGGAGCCCGGCAACCTCGCCTACCGGGTCCACCAGGGCATCGAGGACCCCCGCGCGATCGTGCTGTACGAGGAGTACGCCACCGAGGCCGACTTCACCGCGCACTGCGCGACCCCGCACTTCCAGGACATCGTGCTCGGCAAGGTCGTCCCGCTGCTGGAGAGCCGCGACGTGCTGCGCTGCGCCCCGCGTGAGCAGGTGCGGGCATGAAGACCCGTGCGGTCGTGCTGCGCGGGACGTCGACGTCCCGCCCCTATTCCGCGACCCGTCCGGTCGAGGTGGAGGAGCTGACCCTCGGCGCGCCGCGCGAGGGCGAGGTACTGGTCCGTATCGCGGCCGCGTCCCTGTGCCACTCCGACCTCTCCGTGGTCAACGGCGACCGGGTCCGCCCGCTGCCGATGGCGCTGGGCCACGAGGCGGTGGGCGTGGTCCAGGAGACCGGTCCCGGTGTGCGCCGCTTCTCCCCCGGCGACCATGTGGCTCTGGTCTTCGTCCCGAGCTGCGGTTTCTGCGCGGACTGCGCGGCGGGCCGCCCCGCCCTGTGCGCGCAGGCGGCCGCGGCGAACGGTTCGGGTGGCCTGCTGCACGGTCCCTCGCTCCTGACGGACGCCGCCGGCCGGACGGTCCACCACCAGCTCGGCGTGTCCGCGTTCTCCGAACACGCGGTGCTGGCCCAGGAGTCACTGGTCCCGATCCCGAAGGACGTGCCGTTCGCCGTCGCCTCGATGTTCGGCTGCGCGGTCCTCACGGGCGCGGGCGCGGTCATCAACACGGCGGCCCTGCGGCCCGGTCAGTCCGCGGTCGTGTACGGCCTCGGCGGCGTCGGCCTCTCCGCGGTGCTGGGCGCCCGTGCGGCCGGGGCGTACCCGGTCGTCGCGGTCGACCCGGTGGCGGAGAAGCGGGAGCTGGCCCTGCGACTGGGCGCGACCCACGCGTACGCCCCCGAGGAGGCGGTGGCTGCCGTGCATGAACTGACGGGCGGCGGCGCCGAGTTGGCGGTCGAGGCAGTGGGCAGCCCGCGGGTGATGGCGGACGCCCTGGCGGCCGTCGCCCGCGGCGGCAGGGTCGTCTCGGTGGGCCTGCCCGCCCCGGACCGCGTCCTGGAGGTCCCGGCGCTGGCCTTCGCGGGCGAGGGCAAGTCCCTGCTCGGCTCGTACATGGGTGACGCGGTTCCGCGCCGGGACATCCCGCGGTTCCTGGACCTGTGGCGGGCGGGCCTGATGCCGGTGGAGCTGATGCACACGGGCACGCTGCCGCTGACCGGCATCAACGACGCGATGGAGGAGCTGGCCTCGGGCCGGGCGATCCGTCAGGTGATCGACACATCGGGCCTGCTGGGGAGTTGAGCCCGCGCGGACCGTTCCCGCGGCGGGCGCCGGGCGCCCCCCGGGAGCGCGCGGACGCGGCCGGGGCGTTGTGCCGGAGTGTGAGGCGGGTGCGCCCGTGCTGCCGCGGGAACGACCGCCGTGCGCCTGTCGCCCGGCTTCCACACCGGGTGATTCTGGGCGGGACCGGCACACACCGACGCGCTCAGAGGCGGTTCAGCATGGCTCGTACACAGTCCATCTGCGGGGCACCGACGACGAAGGGCACCCGGTGCCGACGGCTGGCGATGCTGGGTGCCTCACGGTGCGACCGCCATCGCGGGGACTGGTCGAAGTACACCGTCGAGCGCCGCAAGGCGATGGAGAAGCGGGCCAAGTCCCGCCGGGAGCGCAGGAGGTAGCGAACCGGGGAGCCCTGTGCTCACGGTTCACCGCCAGGGACCGGGATGTGCCCGCGGGCATGTCCCGGTCCTGCCGTTCCCGGCCCCTCCGCCGCCCCGGACCGGACCCGGGTAGAGTGGCGGGCATGTTCCTCCCCCGTGCCTAGGACACGCACCGACCGCACCCACCGCGTGGGTGCGTCACTCCGCTGTCCCCGCACGTTCCGGCGCCCCGACGGCAGCCACGCACGAGCCCGTCGGCCCGGCGCCGCCTCTTCGAGGAATGTCCCATGTCTTCACCGACGCCTTCGCCGCACCCCTCCACGCCCCCGTCCGCCTCCCCCTCGTACGCGGCCGTCCTGCGCACGCGCCACGCTCCGAGCACCTTCGGCGCCGCGCTGCTGGGGCGGCTCAGCTATGGGATGGTGCCCCTCTCCCTGCTGCTGGCGGTCAAGGACACCACCGGCTCCTACTCCGTGGCGGGGGCGGTCATGGCCCTGTTCGGGGCGGCGAGTGTGCTGCTCTCCCCCGTCCGCGCCGCGCTCATCGACCGGTACGGACCACGCCGCTCACTGCCGTTGATGGCCGGCGCGTACGCGGCGACGCTGGCGCTGCTGGCCCAGGCCACCTGGCAGCCCGGCACCCCGGGGATCCGCCTCGGCGCGCTGGCGCTGGCCGCGGGGGTCTGCACACCGCCGCTCGGGCCGGTCATGCGGACCGTGTGGAGCGGCCTCGTACCGGATCGCGCGCTGCTGCGGCGGGCCTACAGCCTGGACGCCGTGGCCGAGGAACTGCTGCTCGTCACCGGGCCGCTGCTGGTCGGGCTGCTGATCGAGTACGCCCGGCCCGCGGCGGGTCTGGCCATCGGCGCCGGGCTCGTACTGGCCGGCTCGCTCGCGCTGGCGTACTCCCCCGCCGTCCGGGGCATCGGGGGGCTCCCGTCCGGTCCGGCGTCCGCGCCCGGCGGGCCCGGCGGAGACAGCTCCGGCGGGCGGACCCAGCTCCTGCGCCGCACGGCCGGGCTGCGGCACGCCGTTCTGGTGATGGCCGGTGTGGGGCTGTGCATCGGAGGGCTGGATCTGCTGGTGGTGGCCTTCGCCGAGCAGCGCCACCAGGGCTCGGCGGTGGCATGGGTGCTGGCCGCCCTCTCGGCGGGCAGCGCGGTCGGCGGCCTCGTCAACGGCGCCGTCCCCTGGCGGGTCCCCAGCCGGGTGCGGCTGGGGGCGTTCGCCGGTGCGCTGGGGCTGGCCCTGTTCGCCGCGGGCTTCTCGCCGAACGTTCCGGTGCTGATGGTCATGATCGCGCTGGCCGGGCTGTTCGTGGCCCCGGTCCTCACCACGGCCTATCTGCTCGCCGACGAGTCCGTCGCGCCCGGCGGCCGTACCCAGGCCGGAGCCTGGGTCAACACGGCGCTCAACGCGGGGATCTCGGCGGGCACGGCCGGGGCGGGGCTGCTGGCGGGCCGCCTGCCCCTGGCCGTGTGCTTCACCGTCGCGGCCCTCCCCGCGCTGCTCGGTGCGGCGGTGGCGGTCCGCCGGACCCCGGCCGGCGGAACGGCGGAGCCGAACGAGCCGAACGAGCCGAACAAGCCGAACGAGCCGAACGAGCCGAACGAGCCGAACGAGCCGAACGAGCCCGTCTAACCGACCGGGTAGCCGATGTCCTTGATGTCCTCGGCCAGCTCCGCGGGCACCCGTTCGGGACTGAGTGCCGCGACGACCTCGCCGGTCAGCGGGCGCAGCGCGAACACATGGCGTACCGCGTCGAGGTCCACCGCCATCTCGAAGTAGTCCTCGGCCCATTCCTGGTAGCTCTCCGGGCTCCGGGCCACGAGGAGCTGGAAGAGCCAGTCCGCGCCGTCCGACTCCTCGCCGTCCTCGGGGAAGTCGATGGCGCCGGCGTGCCACCGGTCGTCGTCGCGCTGCCGCCACAGGCACGCGGTGACGACCGGCATGCCGTGCTCGTCCGTGAACGAGGGCTCGTCGATGTACGCCCGGAAGACCGGCGGGACGTCGTCGAGCACACCGGGCCAGGGCACGTCGTCGACGTACGGGCTCATGGGTGACTCGTGGTCGAACCCGCGGAGGTAGGCACCGGCGGGCGAGATCACGAGGGAGTACTCGTTGCCCGATCCGTCCCGCATCGAGGCCATCGCCTCCGTCGCGGACCACCGCGCGTCGAAGCTGTGCCACCGGTAGTCCCATTCCGGGCACAGGATGGCGTCAAGCATCGCCATCGAGCGGCAGAGGTCGGTGAGGACGGGTATGTCCGGCAGCCTGCGGGCCACGTCATGAACGCTCATACGGCCATCCAACCGCACCGGCCCGGCCGGTCCTTCAGGCGGCACCCCCGGTTCCGCTTCCGCGGTCCCCGCGTCCCGGCGCGTCGTCCGCCGGTGCCGTCCGCCAGGTCTCCCAGACCTCCGCCAGATCGGCCTCCATCTCCGGGGCCACCGTGTCCAGCAGCCGCACCTGCGCTCCGGGGCCCGCCAGGCGGGTGCGGTAGGGGTGCGGCGGGGCCGCGGGAACCGTGCCGAGCGCGGTGACGGAGCCGATGACACGGTTCGGGCCGAGGATGCCGGGCAGTTCACGGATCTCCGCGTCCCCGAGGTCCAGGTCCTCGACCAGCAGCTCCCGGCCGTCGTACGTGGCGTGGGTCCGCGCCCGCAGGCGCCCGCCGCGCTCGCCGCTGCGGCCCAGTACCAGGGTCTCGCGCCAGAGCATCCGGGCACCCGCGGCCATGTCCACCACCATGTGGCGCTCCACGTCCGCTCCGGCCGAGATCACGAACGGCTTCGCGTCCCAGTGGAGTTCGCCGCCCTCCGCGATCTCGATCCGGGCCAGCCAGGTCGAGGTACCGCCGCGGTGGTCGTACGCGACCAGGCCGGACGGTTCGACCAGGCGCAGCCGCGCTCCCGGCCCGACCCTGACGCGGAGGGCCAGGTCGTCGCCCGCGAGGAGCCCGGCCCGGGTGCCGACGAGGGCGATGTGCAGGGCGTCCGGGTCCGGGAGGAGGGGGCGGGGGGCCAGGAAGGCGCCGGGCGTCAGGTCCCGGGCGATGTGGCGGCCCGTCCCGTCGCGCTCGACGGTGAGCACCGTCGGTTCGGCGGCGCCCCCCGCCCGCCCGCTCACGGGTGCGTGTGGCTGTGGGGCGCCATCGGGCCCGGGTCGGTGGGGACATGGGTGCCGGAACGGTGGCGGACGAGCAACGCCCGCACCCAGTCGGCGAGTTCGGCGACCGAGACCGGGTCCTTCTTGGACAGCGCCAGCACCGGGAGGCCGTCGCGGGCCGCTTCGGCGTCGGCGACCATGGCCGCCACGTCGACCTCCACGTACGGGGCGAGGTCGGTCTTGTTGATGATCAGGAGGTCCGCGCCGGTGATGCCGGGGCCGCCCTTGCGGGCCACGTCTCCGCCGCCCGCGACATCGATGCAGAAGAGCTGCGCGTCGGCGAGGGCGGGGCTGAAGGTGGCGGTCAGATTGTCGCCGCCGCTCTCGACGAGGACCAGGTCGAGCGGGCCGTACGCCTCCTCCAGGTCCTCGACGGCGTCGAGGTTGGCGCTGACGTCGTCGCGGATGGCGGTGTGCGGGCACGCTCCGGTCTCGACGGCGCGGATGCGTTCGGTGGGCAGGACGCCCGCCGAGCGGAGGAAGCGGGCGTCCTCGTCGGTGTAGATGTCGTTGGTGACGACGGCCATGGCCAGTTCCCCGGCGAGCTCGCGGCACAGGGTGGCCAGGATCGAGCTCTTTCCGGTGCCGACCGGGCCCGCGACGCCGAGCCGCAGGGCCCGGGGCTGGTTCAGGGGCTCGTGGAAGTGGGGGTTGGCGCGGTCGTCGGGGCTGCCGGTGGGGGCATGGGTCGGCGCGTGGGCGTGGGCGTGGGCGTGGTTGTCAGGCAAGGAAGAGTCTCCGTTCGCGTCGTTCGTGTTCGAGTGCCCACTGTTCGGTGAGCAGGGCCGTGCGGGCGGGCAGTTCGCCCGGGGTCCGTACGGCGAGGGCCGCGGTCACCGCCGCTGCGGCGTCCGGCTCGGCGGCGAGGATCCAGGCCACCGAGTCGAGCGGGTCGCCGGGCAGCAGTTTGAGCGCGGCGGAGGTGATGGTCTGGAGTTCGTCGTAGACGACCGCGTGGGCCAGTTCGGCCTCGGTCGCCCCGACGACGGCGGCGAGCGCGCCGAGCGTGACCGGCCGCAGCGGGCGTGGGTGGAGCGCGGACAGGGCGGTGACCGCCGGGTGGTCCGGGGCGAGGCGGCGGGCCAGCCGGTGCACGCCCCGGCCGAGCGTGGCGGAGGCCTCGCGCAGCGGGGCGGCCGGAGTCCGGGCCGCGAGGGCGTGCTGTACGGGGCCGTAGTCCACCGGGTCCTGTCCTGCGGCGCGCAGGGCGAGGACGGCGGCGGCCGCTTCGGTCACGGCGGTGGTGTGCAGCCGGGCCCTCAGGAGTGCGGGGATGCGGTCGCGGGTGAGTCCCGCCGCGACGGCCGGTTCGAGGCCCGCGCTGTAGGTGTACGCGCCGACCGGGAGGCGCCCGTCGGCCAGCAGGAGCGGGGCGAGCACACCCATCAGAACATGCTGTACCGCTGGGCCAGCGGCAGTTCGGCGGCGGGGGCGGGCTCGACGAGCTCCCCGTCGATGCGGATGGCGAAGGTCTCGGGGTCCACGTCGATCGCCGGGAGCGCGGTGTTGTTCGGCAGGTCCGCCTTGGTGAGGTGGCGGGTGGGCCGTACGGCGACGAGTTCCCGTCGCAGGCCGAGGCGTTCGGCGAGTCCGTCCTCCAGTGCGGCGGGCGCGACGAAGCTGACGGACAGATGGGGGGCGGCACCGGCCGCCGCGGTGGGGCGGAGGAGAACCGGCTGGGTGGTGGGGATGGCCGCGTTGGCGTCGCCGAGCGGGGCGTACACCACCATGCCGCCCTTGATCACCGCTGCCGGGCGGATGCCGAAGAAGGCGGGGTCCCAGAGCACTAGGTCGGCCAGCTTGCCGGGTTCGACGGAGCCGACGACATGGTCGATGCCGTGGGCCACGGCGGGGCAGATCGTGTACTTGGCGACATAGCGGCGGGCGCGCTCGTTGTCGGCGGGGAGTTCGGAGCCCCGGTCGCCGAAGCGCTGCTTCATCACGTGGGCGACCTGCCAGGTGCGGCAGACGACCTCACCGATCCGGCCCATGGCCTGGGCGTCGGAGGAGGTGATGGAGAGGGCGCCGATGTCGTGCAGGACGTCCTCGGCGGCGATGGTGGTGGCGCGGATGCGGGACTCGGCGAAGGCCAGGTCCTCGGGTACGCGCGGGTTGAGGTGGTGACAGACCATCAGCATGTCGAGGTGCTCGGCGACGGTGTTGACGGTGTGCGGGAGCGTGGGGTTGGTGGACGCCGGCAGCACATGGGGGTGCGAGGCGACGGTGATGATGTCGGGGGCGTGGCCGCCGCCCGCGCCTTCGGCGTGGAAGACGTGGATGCCGCGTCCGGCAATCGCGTCGAGGGTTCCCTCGACGTAGCCGGCCTCGTTGAGGCTGTCGGCGTGCAGCGCGACCTGGAGGCCGTAGGCGTCGGCGGCCTTCAGCGCGGCGTCGATCGCGGCGGGGGTGGCACCCCAGTCCTCGTGGACCTTGTACCCTCCGGCGCCGCCGAGTGCGGCCTCGCGCAGGGCTTCCTCACCGACGGTGGAGCCCTTGCCGAACAGCATGATGTTGAGCGGGACGCTGTCCAGGGACCGGTGCATCATCGCGAGGTTCCAGGCACCGGGCGTGACGGTGGTGGCCTTGGACGCCTCGGTGGCCCCGGTGCCGCCGCCGATCACGGTGGTGGTGCCGGTGGCGAGCGCCTCGTGGAGGGTCTCCGGCATCAGGAAGTGGACGTGGGTGTCGACGGCCCCGGCGGTGAGGATGCGGCCCTCGCCGGAGACGACATCGGTGCCGGGGCCGATGACCAGGCCGGGGTGGACGCCGTCGCTCATGTCGGGGTTGCCGGAGCGGCCCAGGGCGACGATCCGGCCGGCCCGGACGCCGACGTCGGTCTTGACGATGCCCCAGTGGTCGAGGACGACGACATTGGTGATCACGAGGTCGAGGGCGCCCTCGGCGCGTGACGTGGTGGCCTGGGCCATCGACTCGCGGATGGACTTGCCGCCGCCGAACACGGCCTCGTCGCCGCCGAAGCAGCGGTCCTCCTCCACCTCGATCCACAGATCGGTGTCGGCGAGGCGGACGCGGTCGCCGGTGGTGGGTCCGTAGAGCGCCGCGTAGGCGGCGCGGGTCATCTGTGCCATGTCACACGGCCTCCGTCTCTGTGGTGCGGGTGCCGGGCACCAGGATGCCGGGCACCCTGCGGCGGCCGCCGAGCTCGACGAGCGTGACGTCGGCGCCGACGCCGGGTTCGAAGCGCAGCGACGTGCCCGACGGGATGTCGAGGCGGAATCCTTCGGCGAGAGCACGGTCGAAGGAAAGCGCGGGATTCGCGTCGGAGAAATGCAGGTGCGAGCCGACCTGAATGGGCCGGTCGCCGTCATTCACAACGGTGAGCTGCAATTGGGTAAGGGTGTCATTGATTTTCAGTACGCCGGATCCGGTCCGGATCTCGCCGGGGATCACGGGATCGGCGAGGTGATCGTGACGAGCTTGCGCCCATCGGGGAACGTCGCCTCGACCTGGACGTCGTGCAGCATCTCGGGGACGCCTTCGAGCACGTCAGCGCGGGTCAGGACGGTACGGCCCGCGGTCATGAGGTCCTGGACGGGAGCACCTTCGCGGGCGCGCTCCATGGCCCAGCAGGCGAGCAGGGCGACGGCCTCGGGGTAGTTGAGACGGACACCGCGCTCACGCCGGTCCCGGGCCACCATTCCGGCGACGCTCAGCAGCAATTTCTCCGTGTCGGACGGAGTGAGAAACATGGGAAACCTCCATGGCGGCAGTCCCCGGAATTCCCGGAATCGCCGTGACCACGCTCCTCTTATAAGCCTCCGAGTGGCTCCGTGGCAACTCGCTCCACACCGCAAAAAGTCCCTTTCTAGGGTTATCGCCCGCCATATACGGGCAAAGTGGACAAATTTCAAGCTTCAAGAGAACGTAAAGAGAGGTGGTCCCGCAGCCCCCGCCGGGGCTGCGGAACCACCTCAAATGGTTCTCTCAGCAGGTCACTTCAGACCGAAGGCCCTGATGATCTCCTGGTCGACGGCCAGGCCGCCGGGGCCCTCCGCGCGCACCTTGAGGGAAACCGAGGTGGCACCCTTCTTCGGCGTCCTGAACTTCGCGGTCCACTCGCCCGACGAGCCCTTGCGCAGCTCCGCCGCGCTCCAGGTCCTGCCCTCGTCGTAGCTGACCGACAGCGAGGCCCTGGTCGCCTTCACGGCGCCGTCCAGCCACGCCTGGGTACCGGCCTCCAGCCCGACCTCGGTCCACTTGCCGGCCTTGACGTCACCGGCCAGGTCGGTGTCCACGTCGTAGTCCAGCTGAAGCAGCGGGATGTCCGCCTGCTGCGGCCCGTTGGCGTCCAGCGCGCCCGAGACGAAGTTCCACTCGGTGTGCGTACGCGTCGAGGTCTTCCAGATCCCGGCGTCCCGGGCGGAGTCGATCACCAGGCGGTACGGCAGTTTCTCCGCGGGCAGGTCCCAGGCGTATCCGGCCCGGCCCGCACCCTTCTTGATCAGCGTGTCGCCCTGGTAGAACCCGTACGAGGTGGTGTCGTACTCGTTCTCCGGCATCGAGCCGGAGTGGCCCTCGCCCGAGTCCGTCCACGGCGTGATGTTGAACTGGATGTCGTTGCGGGCGGTACGGAACGGCCCCCAGTAGCCGGTGCCGAGACGGGGGCCGACCACCGGGGCGAACCACTCGTCGCGGTAGGTCCTGCCCGCCTTGTAGTCCAGCGCCGCGCCGCGCATCTCGTGTCCCGAGACGGAGGCGTCGGTGGGGAGGACCGCGTGGTTCTCGTACCAGAAGGAGTCACCCGGCAGCGGGTTGACCCACTCCGTGCGGGTGCCCGGGAACTTCTCGTACTCCTCGAAGCCGACACCCGGGCCGTAGTCCGGGATGTCGTAGCGGTATCCGGCGCCGAGCGCCGCCTTGTGGCCGTAGAAGGTGTTCTCCACCTTCGCCAGCTGACGGGTCGACGGGGCGAAGGCCAGCGAACGGTCGGGGATGGTGCCGTCGTGCCGGTCGACCAGGTCGTAGACGTAGTCCGCGAACTTCTTCTGGTCGACGGAGAGCTTCTTGCCGCGCTGCGCCGCCTTGATCAGCGTCTGGCCCGCGGTCTTCTGCACCGAGGCGACCGGGATGGTGGCCTGCTCGCCGTAGGGGACGTAGGACTCCATCGCGACCCCGCGGTCGTCGTTGACGACGAAGAGCGCCTTGGCGCCCGCGGCGAGCGCGCCCGCCAGCCGCTCCGCCGGGGTGACCGACCCGCTGCGGTTGACCACGACGGCCTTGCCCTTGGCGTTCAGGCCCTTGTAGTCGGCCGCGGCACCGTTGCCGGCGAAGACGCCGGTCAGCTTCTGCTCGCTGTCCTCGGCGACGGGGGAACCGCCCTGCACGAAGGCCGGGATGTCATGGCCGTCGGCCGTCAGGTCGATCAGCTCCTCGCCCTGGCGCCAGCGGGTCAGGAAGCTGAAGCCGCCCTGGGTGACCTTCTTGGTCGGGCTCGCCCACAGCTGGTCGTGCGTCAGCGGGATCTGGTACGCGTCGCGCTGGAGCGTGCCGTCCGGAGCCGTACGTGCCATGTCATATCGCAGCTGGCGGGTCTCGGTCTCCTTCGGCGTCCGCACACTGACCTTGCGGGCCTTGGAGGCGTCGAGGGTGACGGTGGTGGACTTGTCCAGGATGATCTCGGGGGCCGCGAGGAACGCGATGCCCTTCGAGTCCGCCCGGTCGCCGTCGATCTCGGGGGCACTCCAGGCGGTGTAGTTGCCCGGGGGCAGCCGCAGTGTCGTGTCACCGGAGACATTGACGACGTTCAGCTGTGTGTCGCCGAGCGCGGCGAAGACGACCTGTCCGTCGATCGGCTTGCCGGCGCGGTCGCGGAGCTCCAGGGTCAGGTCGTACAGCTCCTGCTCCTTGTTGAGCGCGAAGCCGGTGTGCGCGACGACGGTGCCCGCCGCGTCCTTGGCGAGGACCTGGCCGGAGAACTGGGTGTTGTTGGCGACCTTGGACGGGTCCAGCGACAGCACGGCCTCGGCGGTGGAACCCGCCGGGACGGTCAGCGTGGAGGTGGACAGCGTGTACGCGTCCGCGTCCGTGTCGGTGGCCAGGCTGAGCGTGACGTCCTTGTCACCCGTGTTGCGGTAGGTGATGGTCCGCTCGGAGACCGGATCGGCGGGGCTGTGCGGCCAGTCGTACGAGGCGACCGCGACGGAGCCGGTGGCCTCGACGGTCGTGTCGATCGCCGCCTTCACATCGAGCCGCCCGGTGCCCTGCTCGTACGGGGTGTAGTCGGGCAGCGCCTTGGACGAGCTCATCAGCGCGTCCTTGATGCGCTGGCCGGACCAGTCCGGGTGACGCTGCTTCAGGATCGCCGCGGCGCCCGCGACATGCGGGGTGGCCATCGACGTACCGGACATCGACTGGTACATGCCCTCGATGCCAGGGACCGACTGCGAGGCCGCCGCGTTGATGTCGACGCCGGGGGCGGACAGGTCCGGCTTGAGCCCGTGGGACCTGACGAGCGGGCCCATGGAGGAGAAGCCCGCGCGGACGTCCTGCTTGTCGACGGCCGCGATGGTGAGGGCCTTCTCGGCCGAGCCGGGCGAGCCGATGGTGCCCGCGCCGTACGCGTTGCCCGCGGCGATCACGAACAGCGGACCGCCGTCGGCCGACAGCGCGTCGACGGCCTGCGACATCGGGTCGGAGCCGTCGTCCGGCACCGGCGAGCCGAGGCTCATGGAGACGACATCGGCGCCCTCCGCCTTCGCCCACTCCATGGCTTCGATGATCCCGGAGTCGGCGCCGGAGCCCTCGTCGCTGAGGACCTTGCCGACGAGGAGGTCCGCGGACGGCGCGACGCCCTTGTTGGCGCCCTCGGAAGCGGCACCCGAACCGGCGATGGTGGACGCGACATGCGTGCCGTGGCCGTTCTTGTCGTCGACCTCCTCACCGGGCACGAAGCTGCGGGAGCCGACGATCCGGTCCTTGACGTCGGGGTGGTCGGCGTCGATTCCGGTGTCCAGGACTGCGACCTTGGTGCCCTTGCCGTCGAAGCCGGCGGCCCACGCCTGCGGGGCGTTGACCTGCGGCACCGACTCCTTGAGCAGCGCCTCGGAGCGGCCGTCGAGCCACAGCCTGGCGATGCCGTTGTCCAGCGAACGGGCCTTCTCCGTGCGGACGATGTCGCTCCAGAAGGAGCGGGCCTCGTCCTTGTCGGCCTTCAGCGCGGCGCCGTGGATGGACTTGAGCGTGCGGACCTTCTTCGCTCCGCGCGGGGCCGCGGGCAGCGCCTTGGCCCTGCTCGCCGGGTAGGTGGCGATCAGCGGGATGCCGCCGGTGGAGCTGTCGTCGTACCCCATCTTCACCAGGGCCGAGACGTTGAACAGCCGCCGGTCGAGCTTTCCGGCCGCGAGCAGCGCCGTGGCCTCGTCGGGCAGCACGTACAGGTCGTCGCCGGCCTGCTGGACGTGGACACCGCCCGGCGCGCCGTCGGGACGGTCCACGGTGACGGTGTCCTGGTTGCCGGGACCGTCCACGAAGTGCACGACGTCCCCGGTGAGCAGGGTGATGTCGTGGCTCTCGACCCGGGCCTCGTGGCGGCCTTCGGCGGAACGCGGCTGGGGGGCGGCGGCGGCCGATCCCGCGACGGGAAGCACGGCGCCGCTCACGAGTGCGACGGAGGTCGCTATGAGCAGCGCTCTGCGTCCTGTGCGAGCGGGTCTCGCCCTGCCGGAAGCGGAGGAGGGGGAAAATGTCATGCAGCTGATCTACCGGTAAATGCGCGGCCACGGACGGGTTCCGGGCTGGCAGGAATGCGCCGTGGCGGTAATCCGCCCATCGGTGGGCGGCGCCGAGGGAAACGATTTCAGGCCGTATCCGGGGACTCGTCCCACACTTCCCGGGCCCGGAACCGGCCCTTCTCCGGGGCGGGGCCGGGCCCGGATGGTCTGTTTCAGGCCACCGAGGCGAGCGGCGAGCCGTCCTCGTGATGGATCGGGGTGTGGGCGCCGGTGAGCGGTACACCGCTGCCGCCGCGCCGCACGGCGACGATCTCGGCGGCGATCGACAGGGCCGTCTCCTCCGGCGTACGGGCACCGAGGTCGAGGCCGATCGGCGAGCGCAGCCGGGCCAGCTCGGGTTCGGTGACCCCGGCCGCACGGAGGCGTTCGTTGCGCTCCAGGTGGGTGCGGCGCGAACCCATCGCGCCGACGTAGGCGACCGGCAGCTTGAGTGCCGCCTCCAGCAGCGGTACGTCGAACTTGGCGTCATGCGTGAGGACACAGAGCACGGTGCGCGCGTCCACCTCGGTGGCGGCGAGATAGCGGTGCGGCCAGTCGACGACGATCTCGTCGGCCTCCGGGAAGCGCGCCCGGGTCGCGAACACCGGCCGGGCGTCGCACACGGTGACCCGGTAGCCGAGGAAGGAGCCCGCCCGCACGAGTGCGGCGGCGAAGTCGATGGCCCCGAACACGATCATGCGGGGAGGCGGAACGCTCGACTCGACGAGCAGTTGGACTGGCCTGCCGCAGCGCGAACCCTCCGCGCCGATGGTGAGCGGCCCGGTGCGGCCCGCGTCGAGCATGGCGCGGGCCTCGGCGGAGGCCGTACGGTCCAGCGCCGGGTGGCCGCCGAGCCCGCCCTCGTACGTCCCGTCGGGGCGCACGAGGAGCGGGCGGCCGAGAAGTCCGGCGGGGCCGTCGGTGACGCGGGCGACAGCGGCCGCCGCCCCCTGAGCGGCCGCCGCCAGCGCGGCGGCGAACACCGGGCGGGCGGGATCGTCCACCCGCACCGGTGTGACCAGGATGTCGATGACGCCGCCGCAGGTCAGACCGACGGCGAAGGCGTCCTCGTCGCTGTAGCCGAACTGCTCCCGGACGGTTCTGCCGTCGTCGAGGGCCTGTCGGCACAGCTCGTACACCGCTCCCTCCACACATCCCCCGGAGACCGATCCGACGGCCGTGCCGTCACGGTCGACGGCGAGGGCGGCTCCCGGCTGCCGGGGCGCGCTGCCGCCGACCGCCACCACGGTGGCGACGGCGAACTCGCGGCCCCGCCCGACCCACCGGTGCAGCTCTTCGGCGATGTCCAGCATGGCGTGTCTCCTTGGGCGAAGTGGGAGGGGCGGGCGTCAGTGGACGCCCAGCCAGCTCTCGATCGGATGGAGGGCGAAGTACACGATGAAGATCACGGTCAGGCCCCACATGAAGGCCCCGACCTCGCGGGCCCGGCCCTGGGCGAGCTTGATGGCGGCGTACGAGATGACGCCCGCGGCGACGCCGGTGGTGATGGTGTACGTGAAGGGCATCAGGACCACGGTGAGGAAGACCGGGATGGCGACGGAGCGGTCGCCCCAGTCCACGTGCCGGGCGTTCTGCATCATCATCGCGCCGATGACGACGAGGGCGGCGGAGGCCACCTCGGTCGGCACGATCGCGGTGAGCGGGGTGAAGAACAGGCAGGCGGCGAAGAAGAGCCCGGTGACGACGGAGGCGAACCCGGTCCGGGCCCCCTCGCCGACCCCGGTGGCCGACTCGACGAACACGGTCTGCCCGGAGCCTCCGGCGACTCCGCCGATCGCGCCGCCCGCACCGTCGATGAACAGCGCCTTGGACAGTCCCGGCATCCGCCCCTTGTCGTCGGCGAGCCCGGCCTCCGTACCGACCCCGATGATGGTGGCCATCGCGTCGAAGAAGCCGGCCAGCACCAGGGTGAAGACGATCATGCCGACGGTCATCACCCCGACATCGCCCCAGCCGCCGAACTCGACGTCCCCGAAGAGCGAGAAGTCCGGTGCGGAGACCGCGCCGCCGTTCAGCTCCGGCGGGCCGCTGCTCCAGGACTTGGCGTCGATGTCGGCGATCGCGTTGACGGCGATGGCGATCAGGGTGCCGACGACGATGCCGATCAGGATCGCGCCGGGGATGTCGCGGGCCTGGAGCATGAAGATCAGCAGCAGGGTCACGCAGAAGATGAGTACGGGCCAGCCGGAGAGTTCACCGGCCGGGCCGAGCGATACCGGGGTCGCCTTGCCCTGGTGGACGAAGCCGGCCTTGTAGAGGCCGATGAGGGCGATGAAGAGCCCGATCCCCATGGTGATGCCGTGCTTGAGCGCGAGCGGGATCGCGTTCATGATCATTTCGCGTAGTCCGGTGACCACCAGGAGGCAGATCACCACACCGTAGATCACACACATGCCCATGGTCTGCGGCCAGGTCATATTGGGCGCGACCTGTGAGGACAGCACGCCGGAGACGCTCAGTCCGGCGGCGAGCGCCAGCGGGACCTTGCCGACGAAACCCATCAGCAGGGTGGTGGCGGCCGCCGCGAGCGCGGTCGCGGTGATCAGGCCGGGCTGGCCGAGGAGGTTGCCGTCGACGTCCTTGCCGCCGAGGATCAGCGGGTTGAGCAGGAGGATGTACGCCATGGCCATGAAGGTCGTGACGCCGCCGCGCACCTCGCGCGCGACCGTGGATCCTCGTTCGGATATGTGGAAGTACCGGTCGAGCCAAGATCTTCCGGCGGGGACGCGCGAGCCGGGGCCCGCGTCCTCCGCACCGGTCCTGGGCTCCGCTGACTGCTGAGTCATGATGCCTGACTCCCAAGGTTCACAGGGGCACCCGCGTGGTGAGTACTGAGTGCGGGATTTGGGATGACTGCGCTGGCGGCACGACCCGGGGGACGGCCCGAGGCGAACTGTTCATGCAGGTAAGGATGTACTGAGGCCTTGCGAAGAGCCGCGAGCGGTACGGCACTTGGTGGTCTCCGGACGGTGCGGTACGCGGGGAAGTGTGACGTTCACGGCACTTCGCACCGCCCGGAGAGTTCAGGGGGAACGGCCGGGGCGCGTCCGGGAAGTCCGGGGACGCGGAGTCCGGCGGGTTCCGGGCGTGCGCCCGTGGGCCGGGGGCGCGGGGGCGCACCGGCCGGCGGAACGCCGCCGGCACGGCAGCCCGGGAGCCGTTGCCCGCCGGCGGAACTCTGCGGGCAGGGCCGCCCCGGGAGCCGTGCCCGGCGGCGGCCCCTCAGGCGCCGGTGAGGTGCTCGGGGCGCACCGGAGTCCTGTTGAGCTCCAGACCCGTGGCGTTCCGGATCGCCGCGAGGACGGCCGGGGTGGAGGAGAGGGTCGGGGCCTCGCCGACGCCGCGGAGCCCGTACGGGGCGTGGTGGTCGGCCAGTTCGAGCACGTCGACCGGGATCGTCGGGGTGTCCAGGATGGTGGGCAGCAGATAGTCCGTGAAGGACGGGTTGCGCACCTTCGCGGTCTTCGGGTCGACGATGATCTCCTCCATGACGGCGATGCCCATGCCCTGGAGGGTGCCGCCCTGGATCTGGCCGATGACCGACAGCGGGTTGAGAGCCTTGCCGACGTCCTGGGCGCAGGCCAGTTCGATGACCTTGACGAGGCCGAGTTCGGTGTCGACCTCGACGACGGCGCGGTGCGCGGCGAAGGAGTACTGGACGTGGCCGTTGCCCTGCCCGGTGCGCAGGTCGAACGCCTCGGTGGGGCGGTGACGCCACTCCAGCTCGATGTCGATCGCCTCGGTCCCCAGCACATCGGCCATCTCGGCCAGTACCTCGCCACCGTCGGTGACGACCTTGCCGCCCTCCAGCAGGAGTTCGGCTGTGGCCCAGGCGGGGTGGTACGTACCGAACTTGCGCCGGCCGAGCTCCAGGACCTGCTCCCGGACGGCTTCGCAGGAATTCTTCACGGCGCCGCCGGTGACGTACGTCTGACGGGACGCGGACGTGGACCCGGCCGAGCCGACCCGGGTGTCGGCCGGGTGGATGGTGACCTGGCTGACGCCGAGTTCGGTACGGGCGATCTGGGCGTGCACGGTGACGCCTCCCTGGCCGACCTCGGCCATCGCGGTGTGCACGGTGGCGACCGGTTCGCCGTTGATGACCTCCATCCGGACACGGGCGGTGGAGTAGTCGTCAAAGCCCTCGGAGAAACCGACGTTCTTCAGGCCGACCGCGTAGCCGACGCCACGGACGACGCCTTCGCCGTGCGTGGTGTTGGAGAGTCCACCGGGCAGGGCGCGGACGTCGACGGAGCTGCCCGCCGCGTCGGCGGCCAGCCACTGCTGCGCGGGCGGCAGCGGCCGGGACTTGACCCGTCGCAGCAGCTCGGCGACCGGGGCCGGGGAGTCGCAGGGCTGGCCGGTCGGCAGCAGGGTGCCCTGCTCCATGGCGTTGATCCGGCGGAACTCCACGGGGTCCATGCCCAGCCTCGCCGCGAGCTTGTCCATCTGCGCCTCGTACGCGAAACACGCCTGGACCGCGCCGAAGCCGCGCATGGCTCCGCAGGGCGGGTTGTTGGTGTAGAGCGCGATCGCCTCGATGTCGACGTCCTCGATGGCGTACGGGCCGGCCGAGAGCGAGGAGGCGTTGCCGACGACCGCCGGGGAGGCCGACGCGTAGGCGCCGCCGTCCAGGACGATGCGGCACTTCATGTGTGTGAGCTTGCCGTCCTTGGTGGCGCCGTGCTCGTAGTGGAGCTTCGCCGGGTGCCGGTGGACATGCCCGAAGAAGGACTCGAACCGGTTGTAGACGATCTTGACCGGCTTGCCGGTGCGCAGCGCCAGCAGGCAGGCGTGGATCTGCATCGACAGGTCCTCGCGGCCACCGAAGGCGCCGCCGACGCCGGAGAGCGTCATACGGACCTTGTCCTCGGGCAGCCCGAGGACGGGGGCGATCTGCCTCAGGTCGGAGTGCAGCCACTGGGTGGCGACGTACAGTTCGACGCCGCCGTCCTCGGAGGGTACGGCGAGGCCGGACTCCGGGCCGAGGAAGGCCTGGTCCTGCATGCCGAAGGTGTAGTCGCCCGTGACGATGACATCGGCCCGCTTCGCGGCCTCGTCGGCGTCGCCGCGGATGATCGGCTGACGGTGCACGATGTTGGGGTGCGGGACATGGCCGATGTGGTGGTCCTCGCGCCCCTCGTGCACCAGGACCGCGTCGGGGGCGGTCGCGGACGCCTCGTCCGTGATGACCGGCAGTTCGGCGTAGTCGATCCTGATCAGGGCGGCGGCCCGGCGGGCGGTCTCCGGGTGGTCGGCGGCGACCAGCGCGACCGGCTCCCCGTGGTGGCGGACCTTGCCGTGGGCGAGAACGGGGGTGTCCTGGATCTCCAGGCCGTAGTTCTTCATCGCGGCGGGCAGGTCGTCGTAGGTCAGCACGGCGTGGACACCGGGCATCGCGACGGCCTCGCCGATGTCGATGGACCTGATCTCGGCGTGCGCGACGGTGGAGCGGAGCGTGTGGCCCCACAGCATGTCCTCGTGCCACATGTCGGAGGAGTACGCGAACTCTCCGGTGACCTTCAGGGTGCCGTCGGGGCGCAGGGTCGACTCGCCGATGCCGCCCTTGGTGGGCGAGCCCTGGGTGATCTTGGTGGGAGTGCCGGCCGGGACGGTGGCGGCTCGTGGACGCAGCGCCATGGCTATCGGACCGCCTCTTCCTGACGGGCGGCCGCGAGACGGACCGCGTCGAGGATCTTCTCGTAACCGGTGCAGCGGCACAGGTTCCCGGAGAGCGCCTCACGGATGTCCTGGTCGGACGGGGAGGGGTGCTTCTCCAGCAGTTCGTCGGCGGCGATCAGCAGGCCGGGGGTGCAGAAGCCGCACTGGACGGCTCCGGCGTCGATGAACGCCTGCTGGACCGAGGACAGCTCGGTGGCCTCGCCGCTCTGCGCGTCGGCGGGCCTCGCCTGCCATCGCCGGGCGGCGTCGAGCGTCGTACCGCAGGCCCCAAAGGCGCAGCCGCTGCCCGGATGGGCGTCCTCGCGGTGCCTGGCGTAGTCGGCCAGGCCCTCGACGGTGACGACCTCGCGGCCCTCCACCTGACCGGCGGCGACGAGACAGGAGCAGACCGGCACACCGTCCAGCCGGACCGTGCAGGAGCCGCACTCACCCTGCTCGCAGGCGTTCTTCGAACCGGGCAGACCCATGCGCTCACGCAGGACGTACAGGAGCGACTCGCCCTCCCAGACATCATCGGCTTCCTGCCGACGGCCGTTGACCGTGAAATTCACTCGCATGGTTATGCAGCTCCTTCAAGCGTGCGGCCCTCGCCCCGGTACTGCTCCCAGGTCCAGCCGAGCGTGCGGCGGGCCATGACGCCGACCGCGTGCCTGCGGTACTTCGCGGTGCCGCGGACGTCGTCGATCGGGTTGCAGGCACCGGCGGCGAGCGCGGCGAACTGCTTGGCGACGGACGGGGTGATGATCTTTCCGCTCTCCCAGAAGCCGCCCTCCTCCAGCGCGGCGTTCAGGAACTCCTCGGCCTCCCTGGCCCGGACCGGGGTCGGGGCGGCGGAGCCGATGCCGGTGCGGACGGTGCGGGTCGCGGGGTGCAGCGCGAGGCCGAAGGCGCAGACGGCGATGACCATCGCGTTGCGGGTGCCGACCTTGGAGAACTGCTGCGGTCCGTCGGCCTTCTTGATGTGCACCGCCCGGATCAGCTCGTCCGGTGCGAGCGCGTTGCGCTTGACGCCGGTGTAGAAGGCGTCGATGGGGATCATCCGGGTCCCGCGCACGGAGGCGGCCTCCACCTCGGCTCCCGCGGCGAGCAGGGCCGGGTGGGCGTCACCGGCGGGCGACGCGGTGCCCAGGTTGCCGCCGACGCCGCCGCGGTTGCGGATCTGCGGGGAGGCGACCGTGTGCGAGGCGAGCGCCAGTCCGGGCAGCTCGGCCCGGAGGTGCTCCATGATGGCGCTGTACGGGACGGAGGCGCCGAGCCGTACGTTCTCCGGGCCCGCCTCCCACTCGGACAGCTCACCGACGCGGTTCAGGTCCAGGAGGTACTCGGGCCGCCGGTGGTCGAAGTTGATCTCGACCATCACATCGGTGCCGCCCGCGATGGGCACCGCCGTGGGGTGCTCGGCCTTGGCGGCGAGCGCCTCCTCCCAGCTGGCGGGGCGAAGGAAGTCCATGAGTGGCTCTCTTCTTCTCAATCGGGTCGTTCGCTGGGGCTGGGGACGGCCGGCCCTCGACTGGCTCGTTCATGTGCTGTTCACGTGGTGTGACCCAGTACACAAGCCTCCGCTCCGGCCGGTGCAGTCACCGAAACACTGAAGGAGTTGGCTGGTCTCCTCCCTCGTCTTGTAGATTCGAACGAATGGTGGGAATCAGTGACCTCACCGCAACTCACAGGTACCCCCGCTGCCCCTCCGTCTCTCCCGCCAACCGGTCGGTCCCCCGATCCGGCCACCGATCCGCCCCCGGTCCGTCCCCCTCGAAGAACCGGTCGAGTCCCCTCGACCGGTCCGTCCCACCGACCGGTCCGTCCGCCCGTCCGTCCCGCCGACCGTCCGCCCCACCGACCGTCCCTCCGTCCCACCGAAGAACCGATTCGTCCCACCTACCGAAAGAACGGCGGCAACGAGATGCGGCTGCGCGCACTGCTGGACACCGAGGCGCTGGGCCTGCGGCTGCTCGGCGGCGAGGACGAGCTGGACCGCGCGGTCCGGGGCGTCATGACCACCGATCTCCGCGACCCCAGCCGCTACCTCTCCGGCGGCGAACTGGTCCTCACCGGTCTCGCCTGGCGCCGTGACGCCGCGGACTCGGAACCGTTCGTCCGGATCCTGGTGGGGGCCCAGGTCGCCGGACTCGCGGCGGGCGAGGCGGAACTCGGCGACATCCCCGAGGATCTGGTCGAGGCGTGCCGGCACCACCGTCTCCCACTCTTCGCCGTGAACGAGACCGTGGCATTTGCAACGATCACCGAGCATGTCGTGCGCCAGGTCTCCGGCGAGCGGGCCGGGGACCTCGCCGCGGTCGTCGACCGGCACCGCAGGCTGATGACCTCGGGCCCGGCGGGCGGCGGCCCGGAGGTGGTCCTGGACCTGCTCACCTCCGACCTGGACCTTCGCGCCTGGGTGCTCTCCCCCACCGGCCGGCAGATCGCGGGGGCGGGTGAGCCGCTGCCCGCACGGACCGGGGCCGAACTGGCCGGACAGCACCTGGCCGCGACCCGCACCGGACGCCGGGGGCCGCACCGCGCCACGCTGGACGGTACGACGTATTCACTGTTCCCGATCCGGAACAGCGGTCGTGGCGCCCTGCCGGCGTCCCGCGACGTGCGCGAGTCGGTGCTCTCCGACTGGCTGCTGGCCGTCGAGGCCGACGCGGGCGACTGGCCGGCCGCCCGGCTCGATCTGCTCCAGGGCGTCACCCAGCTGATCGCCGTCGAACGCGACCGGCGCGACGCCGCCCGCACGGTACGCCGCAGGCTCGCCCAGGAGGTTCTGGAACTGGTCCAGGCGGGCGCGCCCCCGGCCGAGATCGCGGCCAGGCTGCGGGTCGCCGCACCGGTCCTGCTGCCGGGCCTGGGGACCGCCCCGCACTGGCAGGTCGTGGTGGCCCGGGTCGAGTGGACCACCGAGGGCGGACCGGCCGCTTCCGGTTCCATTCCGGACATCGCGGGCGGCCCCGTCGCCCAGGCGCTGCTGGAGGAGATCCTGGTGGACCCGGCGGTCAGCGGCCCGGACACCGCCGACCGGATCGCGGTCGCCCACACGGGCGACGAGGCCATCGCCCTCGTACCCCTGTCCTCGGCGAACCCGGCGGGACCGGCCGACGGTGCCGACGGTGCCGACGAGGAGAGGGACGGGGCCGGTGAGACGCCGGAAGGGGACGGTCCGGCACTGCACGCCGACGTGCTGCTGGCCGCCGTCCGCGATCCGCTCTCCGCCGGGCTCGCCGACGACGGCCGGCTGACACTGGGTGTCAGCGCGGCGGTGCACTCCGCCGAAGGCCTGCGCGGCGCCCTGGAGGAGGCCCGGCACGCCCGCCGGGTGGCGGCGGCCCGGCCCGGCCGGGTCTGCGCGGCCGGGCACCACGAACTCGCCTCGCACGTACTGCTGTTGCCGTTCGTGCCCGACGACGTGCGCCGGGCCTTCACCGCCCGGCTGCTGGACCCGCTCCGCGAATACGACCGGCGCCACCGCGCCGAGCTGATCGAGACGCTGGAAGCGTTCCTGGACTGCGACGGTTCCTGGACCCGCTGCGCGGCCCGGCTGCACCTGCACGTCAACACGCTGCGCTACCGCGTCGGACGGATCGAGCAGTTGACGGGACGTGATCTTTCCCGCCTGGAGGACAAGCTCGATTTCTTCCTGGCCCTGCGTATGAGCTGATCTCCCGGGCCTCCCGGACCCCCAACAGGGCCCGGCCGATTGTGAATTATTTCACCTGACATCGGCCGGACCCCTTGGCCCGGCGTGCCAATCCGTGCTGAGATGCGCCCAGACTCAACAGCTCAATGGCGCGCTCGGGGAGGGCAATGTGGCGCATACCGCCATGTCTGGTTCCGGAACGACAGCAGATGACGATCCGCCGCTCCAGACAGCGGTATGGCGGCTGCGGTCACGCGCCTGCTGGACGGATGCGGCCGCGCTGCTCGAACCGCACGCGGTGACCGACCCGGCCGCCGCGCTCCAGCGGACCTCACTGCTGACCGAGCGATGTCTCTACACCGGCCAGGGCTGGACCGACGCGGAGGACGCGCTGCGCACCGCCGAGGCACTGGCCCGGAGCGACACGGAGCGCGGGTCGGCCGCCTGCGAACGCGGCTATCTCGCCTATGCCTCGACGCTCCTCGGGACACGTGACCGGGCGGACGAGGCCAGTGTGGCACTGAGCAGGGCCGCCGCCCTGCTGGCGCCCGCCGCACCGGGACGCCCGCTGCTGGACTTCCGCCGCGGGCTGATCGCCCAGAACATCGCCGACTCCCCGCAGTCCGCGCGGGCGGCGTACCGCAGGGCGCACGCCGGTGCCACGGCCCAGGGCGACGAGCTGCTTCTCTCGTTCACCTGGCGGCACCTCGCCTCGCTCGCGCTGCGCGAGGGAGAGCTGGCCGAGGCCCGGCACGGCTTCGCGGAGTCCCTGCGGATAAGGGAGGAGCTGGGCTATCTGGTGGGTACGGCCCCGGCGCTCATCTCCCTCGCGGACGCCGAGGCGGAGCCGGAGGCGGGGCGGCTGCGCGCCGAGGCGGGCCGGCTGTTCCGGCTGCTCGGCGGCGTGCCGACCTGGCTGGCACCGCGGCTGGAGCCCCCGGCACCGGAGACGGCCGGGGCGAACTGAGCGACCGTGCGGCGGTGCGGCGCCGTGTGACCCGGTGCCATGTGACCCGGCGCCGTGTGACCCGGTGCCCGGCTGTTCCGATGCCGTGTGATCCGGCGCCGTGTGACCGGATTCCGTATGACCCGGTGGGCGGGGAACGTGCCGCTCGCCGGGATCAGCCGCCCGCACCCGCGAAGTGTTCCCGCACGAGGGACTGCACGACGGCGACGTCCTGGGCGATGAGGGCGTCCAGCAGGGCGGTGTGTTCGGCGGCGTCGGCGAGCAGTTCGGCCCGGTGGGTGGCCGAGTGGCTCACCGGCGGCCACTGGGAACGCCGGTGCAGATCGTCCGCGACCGCGACCAGCTGCTCGTTGCCGGAGAGCGCGAGGACCGCGCGGTGGAAGGCCCGGTCGGTCTCGGCGTAGCTCGCCCGGTCGCCGACCGCCGCCGCCGCGACCGTCGCCTCCGCCAGCGGGCGCAGCGCGCTCCAGCGGCCCGCCGGCACGGTGCGGGCCAGACGGAGCATCACCGGGACCTCGATCAGGGCACGTACCTCGGCCAGCTCCGCCAGCTCGCGCGGTCCCCGTTCGCTGACCCGGAACCCGCGGTTCGGTACGACCTCGACGGCACCCTCGATCGCCAGCTGCTGCATCGCCTCGCGCACCGGGGTCGCGGAGACACCGAAACGGGCGCCGAGCGCGGGCGCCGAGTAGACCTGTCCGGGTACCAGCTCACCGTCGACGAGGGCGGTGCGCAGGGCGTCCAGGATCTGGCCGCGCACGGAGTGCCGTTGCACGGCCCGCGCCGCGGGGGCGACGGGCGGGGCAGCGGGCGGACGGGCGGGAGGCCGCACGGTCAGGGGGGCGGGCGGCTCGCTGTGGGTGTGCTCGCCACGCGCCTGTTCGGGCACCCGGACGACCCGCAGGGCGTCCCCGTACGCTGCGGGCGTGCACGGCGGCCGTACGTCCTCGCGCGCTCTGCCCTGCTCCACCCGGACCTCCTCGGCCAGCCGCGGGCCCGGCTCGCGTGTGCCATGCCCCCTGTGCACGATAGGCGGAGGACGCCGCAGTTCAAACATCGATCCATTCGGGTAAGGTAAGGCTTACCTGTAAACGATCGTGATTCGGTGGTCCGAGATGACCGTCTCCACTCTGCCCTCCAGCACCGCGGCGTCCTCTGTGACGGCCGCGTACGCACGCCTGACCGAGGTGTTCCCGGGACTGCGCGCCGAGCTGCTCGCGGAGGGCGTGGCGGCGCCTTCGGGAGCCGGATGGGTGGGTGCCGCCGAGCTGGCCCGGGGCGGCGGCGCACTGGACACGTTCCTCGCCTGGGACAACGCCCAGGTGCTGCGGGATCACGGGCACCAGGCCCGCCCCGACGTGGTGGCCAGCTTCGGGCTCCACCGCTACTCCTGGCCCGCCTGTCTGCTGATCACGGTGCCGTGGTTCCTGCACCGCCGCGTGCCCCGGATCCCCGTCGGGGATGTCTCCTTCCAGCGGGCACTCGGTCATTTCACCATCCGGGTGCGGGAGTTCGCCTGTCTGCCGGACGACCCGGCGGCGGCACTGCCCGGCGCCCGGGTGGTCCCGGACGAGGCGGCGCTGCGGGCGGAGGTGCTGGACGCGGTGGCCGAGCACATCGGCCCGGTGCTGGAGGGGTTCGGGCCCCGAATGCGGCGCGGGAAGCGGGCGCTGTGGGGCATGGCGACGGACGAGATCGTCGAGGGCCTCTGGTACATCGCCCATCTGCTCGGCGAGGAGCGCCGTGCGATGGCCGAGCTCGAACTCCTGCTGCCGGGCACCACCAAGCCGTACGTCGGCAACGCCGGATTCCGGGAGCTGACCGGACCGAACGGCGAATCGCTGCCGACCCGCGACCGGGCCAGCTGCTGCCTCTTCTACACCGTGCGCCCCGAGGACACCTGCGTCACCTGCCCGCGTACCTGCGATGCCGAGCGGGTACGGAAGCTCACGCCCGCCTCCTGATCCACACCGCCCGACCGGATGACGCGATTCGAACGTAATCGGTCTTCTTCGTCAGGGCATTCGATCAGATTCCGTCCATAAGTATGCTGTGTCACCCCAATGGCGTGCTCTTGTCCCAAAACCCCCTGACCGGGGTGGGATTTCCGTCACGATGGCGCCCGAAACGCCCTACGTGACGCAAGGGACCGCGCATGAGACTGACCGACATATCGCTTGACTGGCTGCTTCCGGGCGCCGTGCTGCTCGTGGGGGTCATGGCGGCGGTGACGGTGGTCGCGCGCGGCAAGCGCGCCGCTGGAAAGGCCGCGGCCGACGACAACTGGGAACGCAGCGAGGAACGCCGCAGGCGCAAGGAGGCGCTCTACGCGACCGCCTCGTACGTCCTGCTCTTCTGCTGCGCGGCGGTCGCCGCAGCCTTGTCCTTCCATGGGCTCGTCGGCTTCGGCCGGCAGAACCTCAACCTCACCGGGGGCTGGGAATACCTCGTCCCGTTCGGCCTCGACGGCGCCGCGATGTTCTGTTCCGTGCTGGCGGTCCGCGAGGCCAGCCACGGCGACGCGGCCCTCGGCTCCCGGCTGCTGGTGTGGACGTTCGCCGGCGCCGCCGCCTGGTTCAACTGGGTGCACGCGCCGCGCGGCATGGACCACGCGGGCGCCCCGCACTTCTTCGCGGGGATGTCCCTCTCGGCCGCCGTGCTCTTCGACCGCGCGCTGAAGCAGACCCGCCGGGCCGCCCTGCGCGAACAGGGCCTGGTGCCCCGGCCGTTGCCGCAGATCCGGATCGTACGGTGGCTGCGGGCGCCCCGGGAGACCTTCGGCGCCTGGTCGCTGATGCTCCTCGAAGGCGTACGCACGCTGGACGAGGCCGTCGACGAGGTACGGGAGGACCGGCGGGAGAAGGAACAGGACCGGCTCCGCCGCCGGGACCAGGAGAAGCTGGACCGGGCCCGCATCAAGGCGCTGAACCGGCAGAACCGGGCCTGGGGACGCGGTGGCCGCGGAAGTGTCCGGGCGGCGGCGGACGTCCCGGCCATCGCACCCGCTTCGGGCTCCGCGCAGTCCGTCGCGGAGCCTGCCATAGCAGAGCCGGGTCAGCTGCCTTTGCGACCCCGGCCATCCCTGCAAGCCGTACACGGCCCGAAGCGGACCGCGAACGGCTCGAACTCGAAGGATCCCGCCGCACCGCCCCCGGGGAATGACTCCCGGACCGTCGACCTCACCGCCGAGGACGACACCCAGGCCCTGCCCCGGCTCGACTCGCTGGAGCAGAAACTGAAGGACCTGGAGCAGCAGTTCGGCTGAGTACATGAACAGGTGAGCAACTGAATCGAGTGGGTGATAGTGACTGGGTGACAACGGATGAGTGGGTACGTGGGCGTGTGGACGAGTGGAATCACGCATGATGTGTTCCGTGCGTACGCCCGCCCATGTGCCCGCGGGCGCGGATGGCTGGTCCCGCTCGCTCACGGAACGGTGAGGCGCCCGGTCAGGGCCTCCCGCCCCTCAGCTCGAACCAGACCACCTTGCCCAGCATCTGGGTATCCACACCCCAGGCATCGGCGAGGCTCCGCACCAGAATGAGGCCCCTGCCGTGCGTACCGTCGTCGGCGTTCGGTACGTACGGCGCGGGCAGGTCCGACATGAAGTCCCTGACTTCCACCCGGATTCTCCCGGGTCCCGCGGTGGCCGTGACCACCGCTCCATGACGGGTGTGGATGAGCGCGTTGGTGACCAGCTCGCTCGTGAGCAGTTCCGCCTCGTCGATCCGCTCGGCCACGGCGTGCCGCCCGAGGAATTCCCTCAATTCCCGGCGCACCTCCCCCACGGCGGATCTGTCCGTATGGCCGATTCTGCGGCGCATTCGGTCGGGCGGATTCCCCGCCCCGGCCCGTCGGCCATCCGGCTCTCGGTCCGCGGCATCCGTGGTTCTTCCCTGCCGCTTCGTCATTTCCCCCGCGCGCACTGTGAACCGACCTCCCCTGCTCCGACAATTCCTCGAACAGCTTCACGGGATGCATGCCCCGCCCGAGCGTTGTCACGCTTGTCGATTCATCAACAAGGAACCGGAGGCCGCGCGGAGCCGCGCCGGTGAACGCGGTCGCACCGTCTCCTCACTGCCTCCACCGCCGGGAAATGTCTTCGCCATACAGGCGCACCTGCGGTTAACTTCCGCAGAATTCACACGAGTTGGTGTTGACGGATGCAGATCTACGCGCGTCATCATGATGGGTATGCGAATCCCCCCACGGATCACCATGCTCGGCGGCACCGCCGCCCTCCTGTCCGTCCTCTTCGCCTCGGGTCCGGCTTCGGCGGACACCGCCGCACCCCCAGCCCCCACCACCACGCTCTCCACCTCCCCGTTCCTCACCGCCTCGTACGTCACCCACTCGTACGCCGCCTCCGCGCCCTTCGCCGCCGCCTCGGTCGGGAGCATCTGCTACTCGGACCTGCCGTCCCAGGCGCACGACACTCTCGATCTCATCGATGCGGGCGGCCCGTTCCCGTACGACCAGGACGGCACCGTCTTCCAGAACCGGGAAGGCATCCTGCCGGACCGGAGCACCGGGTATTACCACGAGTACACGGTCATCACCCCCGGCTCGCCCAACCGCGGCGCCCGGCGGATCGTGACGGGTGAGGAAGTCCAGGAGGACTACTACACCGCCGACCATTACGCGTCCTTCGACCTCGTCGACCACGACTGCTGATCCCGCACCCACCGGTCCGGTCCGCGCCGTCGCTCCCCCACCTGCGGCGCGGATCACCGGACCGGACCCGCCCGGCCTCCCGGAGGCCGGGCGGAAACGGAGCGGAAACGGAAACGGAGCGGAACGGTGGCCGCCCCCGGCAGCCACCGCCCCGCCCCTCACACGCCGCTCAGCAGATCGGTCAGAATCGCGTCGCGACGGTGGCTCCGTCGAATCCCTTGACCGAGTAGAGACTGATGAAGTGCCTTCCGGCGCTGGGGTTCTGGACGGTCAGGGTGTGCTCGTTCCCGTCCCCCGTGGCACGGCTGGTGTAGTCGCCGGTCATCGCCCACGAGTTGGCGTTGTAATAGAGGTCGGCTTCACCGTTGCCGCCCGTCATCGTGATCTTCAGCTCTGTCGTGCCCGAAGGAATGTCGATGTAGTGGTAGGAGTAGTTGCCCTCGGTGGCCGACAGATTGCTGCGCTTGCAGTTCTTCGCCAGCTTCCTGACATCGCTCTCCGTGCACTCGGGTCCCAGATCCACCGGCGGGTTGGTGGCAGTGCCGCACTTGCCGGCGGCACACGCCGTCAGCCAGGAACTCCAGTCCGCGTCGTACCGACTGCCGATGGTCGAGGTGAGCAGAGTGCGGGCACCCTCCCAGTCACCGCTGCGGTAGAGGCCCAGCAGCTGGTCGACGTCGCCGCGATGCGACTGGAACATGTAACGGGCCGCCAGGTAACCCCAGTTGTAGATGCGGGTCTGGTCGGCGTTCTCGTAGGTGGTGTCGAAGAGCGAGCGCAGGGTGTAAGTGCCCTTGCCGGCCTGGCTGATCGCGGCGTCATAGGTGACATTGCGGTACGAGTAGGAGACGTACTCCGCGAAGCCCTCGACCCACCAGATGGTCGGGGTCGTGAGACCGTCCTCGAAGTCGCCGTGCATGTTGAACCGGCCGTCGAGGTAGTGCGTGTACTCGTGGTTGAGGTTCCAGATCTGGAACTCCGGCCTGACCCACTCCGCTTCGTAGGCGATGAACCGGGGCTGGTTGCCCTCGACGGACGGGTCGCCCTCCAGGTACATCCCGCCGTTGTTCGTGTTGATGCCGTAGATCGCGCCGGCGTAGGTCTGGTAATCGGTGCTGGAGTCGAAGACCACGACCTCGATCTTGTCGTTGTGGTCGTCGGCGACCGGTCCCTTGTCCCGTGCGATGTTGTGGAAGTAGGCGTCCTGGTTGCGCAGGCTGGTGCAGCTCGCCTCCAGGTCGGTGGTCGAGATCTCCTGGGCCAGGATGTTGATGCTGTCGCTGCACGTGTGCTTGACCGGCAGGACGGCGGCCTTGAGGCGGGCGGAGAGGTCACAGATGTCGTATGTGGAGCAGTTGGCCCGGTCGTAATAGTCCGCCATCTCGGCCACACCGACCCAGAGCGCGGCGGTGGGTCCGGTGATGGAGCTCTTCTTGAGCAGCGAGACGGCCAGGGGGCTCGCCTTGCCGCGCAGCGACGGCTCCTGGAGGAAGCGGCCGAGCTCACGGCCGGCGTTGGAGGCCAGGTAGGACCGCTCGGTGCCCAGCAGATCCAGGTGGTTCGCCGCGAAGTCGTGCAGCGCGTCGATCACACTGGGGTCGGCCTCCACCGCCGAGATGAACTCCGGCACCTGGTGACCGCGGAATGTCACGGTGTACACGGCGTTGACCGCGTTGAGCATGTACCAGGAACTGTTGTATGAGGAGTCGTATCCCGCGAGCAGCCGCTTGACGACATTCAGATAACGGGCGTTCTCCACGGCGCTGTCGATGAGGATGACCGCTTCGGACAGGGTCTCACCGTTGGCGTCGGTCACATCCGAGGAGTGCGGGGAGGCGAAGAATCCGTCCAGGGCTCCCTGGATGGCGGAGCGGAGCGCGGGGCCGTAGCTGCCGACCGTCGACGGGTCGTAGTACTGCACGTAGTAGCCGGCCCTGAGGAAGAGGACCAGTTGCGGCATACCGGTGCTGCTGTCGCCGGGGTAGGCCGCCGTACGCGCACGCATGGCGTCGGCGATGGTGACCATCTGCGCCTCGCGGAAGACGTTGTAGCCGTCCTGGCCCTTGATGGTGAACAGGGTGTTGACGCAGTCGGTGGTCGACGAGATCACCTGCTGCACGAGCGCGTCACCGGTGCGCCCGGCGAAGTCGCTGACATTGCACGCCGCGGCGGCGGTGAGACCGCGCGACTTGGCCGCGAGGCGCGCCTTGCTGGACATCGAGGGGGCGCGGCGGCTCGGTGCGGTGGCCGCGGAGTCGTCGTAGTCCCGCTTGAGCGCGTCCTTGTCCGCGGACTGGGGCGCCCGGTCCGCGGGCTTGAGGGGCGCGGTGCCGACATGCTCCGGGTCCTCGGCGGTCGGGGCCGACGAACGCGCGGTGGGACCGTCCGGGACCGGGGCACCGGTGGCCGGGGCGCCCGATGCCTTCGCCCCGGACTTCGCCCCGGCAGCGAGGGCGAACGACGGCTGGGCCGACTGGGCCGGGCCGGCGAGCAGCCCCACACCCAGACAGGCCGCCAGTACCGCGGCTGAAATTCCGGCGGATATCCGGGCTGGTGACCGGGTGGATGTCCCGGTTTCTCTCTGTCGAACCGATCGGTTCTTCACGTGCCGCCTCCCAGCGGAGTGGTGGCCGCGCCGGGGAACGCGCGGCCTGTGGAGGGTTGAGCAGGGTGGGGAAGCAATGGAGTTGACGGCCAACCGAATGGCATGAGCACGACTCCACGTCCCTGCGATCAGTACAATGGCACATGTCACATGTCCTTCGGAAGCCGTTGAACCCACATTCATTGCCCCGCAACTCAGCCGAGCGGCAGGCGAGTCGGCCGGCCCCACGGCGGACGGCGGGGATGAGCAGGTCGGGGCCGGTGCGAAGGCCTGGTCATGGGTCCGGGGGGCATGGGTCCGGGGGGCATCGGTCTGGGGGCATGGGTCCGGCGGTCATGGGTCCGTCGATCGCCGCCCGTGCCCGGCTCCGGCTCGTCCACCCGCCGCCCGGCGGCCGGCCGCCGCCTGCCAGCGCCCTTTCGGCGGACCCGGAGAAGCCGGGCCGGCCGGGCCCGGAGAGAACGGCCTCCGCCCCATCGGGCTGGATCACAGCGTCGCGTGACGCGACCGCGCTCACGAACAAAGGGGCGATCGGTTGTTCATGTTCGTCGTGCCGGCCCTGGCGCTGTCCATCCTCGCCATCATCTGGGCCGTCCTCGGAGTGCACGCCCTACCGCTCTGCCGCCTGTCCGGTCAGTGGCTCCAGCAACGAGTACACCGGCCCGGGCTCCGGGGAGCGGGCGCTCTGCTGATGGTGGTCAGCTGGAACGCGCACCCGCCATCACTCCTCGTCGTGGGAATCGGCCTCGTCGTCCTGGGGCATGCCGTGAAGCCCACGCGATGAATCCGCCGGCCGGGAGTCCGCCGCGAGCCGATGCCGAGCTGACGGCGCACCCTGGGCTCCGCGGGGCCGACACCACTGCCGGCCCGCGCTCAGCCCCGCTCAAAGCTGTGGGAGCGGCCGATGGCGGAGAACCCGCGGCGCTCGTACCAGTGCCGGGGCCAGTCCGCCGCGTCGGCGGTCAGGAAGCGGGTGGCGCAGCCCGCATCCGCTGCCAGGCGCAGGGCGGTGGTGAGTACCGCGTCGCCATGGCCGCGGCCGAGGTGGGCGGACGCGGTGATCAGGTCCTCGATCTGGGCGATGCCGGTGGCCGGGTCCAGATAGAGGTCGGCCCATGAGGCGACCTCGCCCGCCCCGGTGCGGGCTCCGATGAAGTGGACCGTATCGGCCCCCCGGTGGCGGGCCTGACGTCGGTCGACGAGGTGGCGTACGACCTCGTCGTCGACGTCCGGCAGGAAGCCCCGCCATCGCCGGGCGAGAGGGACACGCAACGCGTCGAGGTCGACCTTCTCCGCGTTTCCGCCCGCCGGTACCGGGCCCGTGTGCACCATGATCAGATAGGTGGAATGGGTGTATCCGGCCCGGATCAGCGGCTCCGCGCATGCCTGCGCGACGCTGTCGTCGAGGACCGAGACCAGCCGGTGCGGCAGATGCCCGAGTGCCTCGTCCATGAGCGCGGGCAGCGACTCGGCTTCGACAGCCGTGTCGATGACCACCTGGTTGTTCGCGCGGGAGTGTGCGTAGGCATCGTCGTATGCGGCGAATCCTCCGGGGAGGTCGACGACCCGCGCGGCCTGACGGCGGGCGAAGGCCGACAGGAAGGAAACGATGGGCTGCAGCTCCGAGTTCGGCATGGCAGGAGCCTAGGGCGTCAGACGCCCGACAGCCCCTGCCCCTGCCCCTGCCCCTGCCCCACCCTGCGGTGCGTGATGCGTTCGGCGCCCTCGCCCTCGCCCGTCTCTCCGCCATCGGCCCACAGGGACCGGACATGTGACATATGAGCGAGCATGCAGATCTCGGCGCGCTTGGCGTCTCCCGCGACGATCAGATCGAGCAGTTGGATGTGCTCCTCGGCGGAAGTGATCAACTGCCCTGTCTCTGCCAGCCGGTTGAGGCCGAAGAGCCGTGAGCGCTTGCGGAGGTTCCCGACCTCCTCGACCAGCCGGCGGTTGCCGGCCAGGGCGAGCAGCTCCAGATGGAAGCGCCGGTCCGCCTCCAGATAGCCAAGGATGTCGTGTTCACGCGCGGCGTCGACGATCGCCAGCGCCAGCGGCCGCAGGGCCTCCAGCTGCCGGGTCTTCCCCAGCCCGGCGATCCGGCCGACGGTGGGAACCTCGATCATCGCCCGGAGCTCCGTGAAGTCGTCGAGGTCCTGCTCGGTCAACTCCGTGATCCGGAAACCCTTGTTGCGCACGGCCTCGACCAGACCTTCGCGGGCCAGGTCGAGCATGGCCTCACGGACCGGGGTGGCGGAGACTCCGAACTCCGAGGCGAGCGCGGGCGCGGAGTAGATCATCCCCGGACGCAGATCACCGGCGATGAGCGCCGCCCTCAACGCGTGGGCCACCCGGTCCCGCAGATGCTCCTGGGCCGAGATGGTGTTGAGGGATGAGAGGCGGGTCATGTGATTTCCTCCAGCACCGAGCGGGGCCTCAGAATACAATGTCACGTTACGCCTGCGTCCCGCTTTCGGTGGTCCCCTGACCTGCGGTGCGCCCCCGCCCCGGGCTCCTCACAGCAGGAAGCCCTCGGGGAACGGATCTGTCGGGTCCAGGAAGAACTGCGCCGTACCGGTGATCCAGGCCCGGCCCGTCACCGTGGGAACGACGGCCGGGATACCGGAGACACTGGTCTCCTCCACGAGCCTTCCCGTGAACGAGGTACCGATGAACGACTCGTTGACGAAGTCGGTGTTCAGGGGAAGTTCGCCCCTGGCGTGCAGCTGGGCCATGCGTGCGGAGGTACCGGTCCCGCAGGGGGAGCGGTCGAACCAGCCGGGGTGGATGGCCATCGCGTGCCGGGAGTGCGCGGCATCGGACCCCGGGGCGAGAAGCTGGACGTGCTTGAGGCCGCGGATGTCCGGGTCGGCCGGGTGGACGGGCGGGTCGGTGGCGTTGATCGCGTCCATCACCGCGAGCCCGGCCGCGAGGATGTCGTCCTTGCGTGCGCGGTCGAAGGGCAGCCCGAGGTCGGCCAACGGCAATATGGCGTAGAAGTTGCCGCCGAAGGCCAGGTCGTAGCGCACGGTGCCGTGGCCGGGAACGTCGACCTTGCGGTCGAGACCCGCGCTGAAGGCGGGCACGTTGGTGAAGGTCGCCGAGGTCGCCGCACCGTCCTCGACCCGGACCTCGACACTGACCGGACCGGCGGGAGTGTCCAGCCTGACGACGGTGAGCGGTTCGGTGACGGCCACCATGCCGGTCTCGACGAGGACGGTGGCCACACCGATGGTGCCGTGACCGCACATCGGCAGGGCGCCGGAGACCTCGATGTAGAGGACACCGTAGTCGGCGTCCGGCCGGGTGGGGGGCTGGAGGATCGCGCCGCTCATGGCCGCGTGGCCCCGGGGCTCGTACATCAGCAGCGTACGCAGGTCGTCCTGATGTTCCAGGAAGTACCGTCGCCGCTCCGCCATCGTGGCGCCGGGGATGGTGCCGACCCCGCCGGTGATCACACGGGTGGGCATCCCTTCGGTGTGCGAGTCGACAGCGTGGAAGATACGGCGTGTGCGCAAGGTTCCTCCTTGGACGGCCCCGTGGACGCGGGGCGGGGACGGGCACGGGGCGGCCAGCAGGGCAGAGGCAGGACAGCCGCGGATACGGAGTGTTCGCCGGTACGGCGGTGGCGCGGGCGCAGCGGGAGCGGGAGCGGGTACGGACGCGGGTACGGGTACGGACACGGTTGCGCGTACAGGTACAGACACGGGTACGGGTACGGGGCAGTGGCGCGCGTACCCGTACGCACCCTTCGCTGCCGCCGTGCGCCGCGGTGGACGGTCCGGAAGGCCCTTCGGGGCTGCCGCGCCCCGGCCCCGGTCCCGCCCCGCCCCCCGGACGACCGGAAGGTCAGTTCATTCCCTCGGCGACGGCCTTCTCGGTGTCCGCCCGGACGGCGGCGACCGAGGTTTCGGGCAGCGGGAACCGGGGCGGCCTGGTGGGGCCACCGTGCCACCCGACGAGATCCATCGATGCCTTGATCGCCTGGACGAACTCCGGCTTGGAGTCCCAGCGCAGCAAGGGGTGCAACCGCCGGTAGAGCGGCAGTGCGGTCTCCAGATCTCCGGCGACGGCGGCTCGGTACAACGTGACACAGCTCGCGGGCAGCATGTTGGGACAGCCCGCGATCCAGCCGACAGCTCCCGCCAGGGCCAGTTCGAGCAGGACGTCGTCGGCGCCCACGAGGACATCGAGACCGGGAGCCAGTTCCGCGATCTCGTACGCACGGCGCACATCACCGCTGAACTCCTTCACCGCGACGATGCTGCCCTCCTGGTGGAGGCTGGCCAGCAGCGCGGGTGAGAGATCCACTTTGGTGTCGTACGGGTTGTTGTACGCGACGATCGGCAGGCCGGCTTCGGCGACCGCGGCGTAGTGGGCGCGGATCGCCGTGTCGTCGCAGCGGTAGCCGTTGGGAGGGAGCAGCAGAACGGATCCGGCGCCCGCGTCCGCGGCTTGTTCGGCCCAGCGCCGTGATTCGTCGCTTCCGTAGGCGGAGACCCCGGGCATGACCCGGGCACCGTCGCCCGCGGCCTCCACGGCCACCCGGACCATGCGGTCGCGCTCGTCGTCGGTGAGCGTCTGGTACTCCCCCAGTGAGCCATTGGGGACCACACCGTCGCAGCCCGCCGCGATGAGGCGGCTGACATGTTCGCCGTACGCGTCGAAGTCGACGGACCGGTCCTCCCTGAGAGGCAGCGGCGTCGCGACCATGATCCCGTGCCACGGACGCGACCGGAGAGGGGTGTGCGTGTCGTTCGTCTGCATCAGGACTCCTTGAGAAGAGATGTGACATGCCACTGGTGGCCGCGGTCCGGGGTGCGGGCGGGGGCCGGGTGCGGGTGTGACAGGACGCGTAGCAGGAGAGTGTGGCCTCAGTCCACCGTCCCGGGCTTGTGCGGATCGCCGGCCAGCGCGGACAGCGGGACCGGGCACGCCAGGGGCCGCCGTCCGGGACCCGCCCCGCCGGCCGCCGGGCCGACGAGTTCCCGTACCGCGAATCCGCAGGTCTGCCCCTGGCACCAGCCCATTCCCGCCCGGGTGAGGAGCTTGACCGTACGCGCGTCCCCGGCGCCCAGTTCGGAGACCGACGTCAGGATCCGCCCGGCGGAGACCTCTTCGCAGCGGCAGACCTCCGTATCGCCGGACAGCCACTGCCGCCAGCCGGGACGTGGCCGGTGTACGGCGCCCATGACCTCGGCGAACCGGCGCATCCGGGTCCGTGCCCGGTGCAGCGTCACCGCCCGCCCGCTCCGTGCTCCGCCGCGGGACACCTCCTGCGGGCCGGCCTGGCGGGCCACCGAGAGAGCGGCCAGTTCGCCCTCGATCAGCGCCAGTTGCACCCCTCCGATACCGCCCGTCTCCCCCGCTGCCCAGACCCCGGGCACGCTGGTGCGCAACTGCGCGTCCACGACCACCCCATGGGTGCCGTCAGCACGCTCGCGGGTCTCACAGCCCAGCGCGGTGGCCAGTTCGACGCGCGGCTCCAGCCCATGGCCGAGTGCCACGGCATCGCAGGCGTGGTGGCGCTCCGTGCCCGGCACCGGCCGCCAGTACCGGTCCAGACGGCTGACGGTGACACCCTCCACCCGGTGACCGCCGTGCACCGCCGTCACCGCGCTGTGCATCCGGATACGCACCCCGTGGCGCAGCAGCTGGAACGCGTTGCGGGCGCCTTCGGCGGACTTGGCCGGGTTGGCCGCCAGGGTTGCCAGGGACCGCGCGTAGGACTCGTACCCCGCCGCCTCGACGAGCAGTGGGACCTCGGCCCCGGCCCGGACCAGGGAGACCGCGACCGCCTGGAGCAGCGGGCCGCTGCCCGCGACGACGATCCGCCGGCCCGGCAGAACCAGGCCGGACTTGAGCATGGCCTGCGCCCCCGCGGCACCGACGACACCCGGTGTGGTCCAGCCCGGCGACGGCAGGTGCCGCTCGTGCGATCCGGTGGCGATGAGCAGCCTGTGCGCGTCGATCTCCGTCCGGGCCTCCCCCTCGGTCCCGGTCAGCGCGTGCAGCCGCCAGCGGTCGTCCACCCGTTCGACGGCCCACACCTGGTGCCGTGCGAGGTGCCGTATCCGTCCGGCGTGTACGTGCCGGTCGAACCGTGCGGCGAGGACGGTGAACACCGACCAGCCGTGGTGCAGGGCCTCGGGCCGGGTGGCCCCGAGCCCCGGTTCCGGGGAGCGGTAGAACTGCCCACCGGGGCGCGCGGCCGCGTCCAGTACGGTCACCTCGACCCCGTGGTCGGCCGCGGTCACCGCCGCCGCCATCCCGGCGGGCCCGGCGCCCACCACCGCCAGCCCGGCCGCCCCGTCTGGAGAGGGGCCCGCCTCCGGTGCCGGCGTCAGCGGTTCACCTGGTGATCCGTCCCGCATGACCGTCCCCCTCCTGTGTGGTGATCTCGTCGCCGGGTGCGGCGGGCAGCAGACAAGCCCGTTGGTTGGGGCGTCCGTTGACGGTGGCGAGGCAGTCGAAGCACGATCCGATCCCGCAGAAGGCGCCGCGCGGGCTGCCGTTCACACGGGTCGTGCGCCAGCTCAGGATTCCCGCGCCCCAGAGCGCCGCGGCGATGCTCTGTCCGGGCAGGGCGCGGACCGGGCGGGAGTCGATGGAGATCGTGAACTCCAGGTCGGGTGTCGCTCCGACCAGCTCGGCCGGGGTGCGTGCGGCCCGGTGTCGCGGAACGCGTTTCACGACGAGGACTCCCTTCGGTTCTGCCGTGGAATCCGACGGCGGGGCTCTTCCGAACGCCCGGACTCCTCCGGCCGACCGGACTCCTCCGACTGACGGGACCCCTCCGGCTGACGGGGCACAGCCCATTGGCCGGGCTCCGCCAACCGGGCGTACGGACCATGCCGTTCGAATCGTTCCGGGCTGAACGGGCGGGCGTCCACAGCGGGTTCCTCCCCCCGGATGGCCGCCACGACGAGCTGCCCGGTGGCCGGGGCCAGACCGATCCCCGCCCCCTCGTGACCACAGGCGTGGTAGAGGCCGGGAGCGCGGGGGTCGTGGCCGATCGCGGGCAGGTGGTCGGGCAGATAGGGGCGGAAGCCGTGGTAGGCGCGCAGCACCCGGACGTCGGCCAGGAAGGGGAAGAGAGCGGCGGCCTGGGCGGCCAGCCGGCTCAGGACCGGGACGGACAGCGACCGGTCGAAGCCGACGCGTTCCCTGCTGGCTCCGATCAGCACCGGACCGGAAGGGGTTCCTTCGACCACGGCGGACGTCTGGAGTGCGGCGGACTCGCTCGACACGTCCGCCACGTACTCCGCCGCGTACACCTTGTGCCGGATCAGCTGCGGCAGGGGCTCGGTGACCAGGACGAACCCGCGTCGTGGCAGGACCGGCAGCCGCACCCCGGCCATGGCCGCCAGCTCGCCGCCCCAGGTCCCGGCGGCGTTGACCACGGCGGGGGCGCGCAGCTCGCGTCTGCCGGTCCGGACGCCCCGCACGGCGCCATCCGGCCCGGTGAGTACGGCGGTCACTTCCTCGCCGGCGTACAGCGACGCCCCCGCGTCGCGGGCGGCACGCATCAAGTGGGCTGCCGCCAGGGCGGGTTGGACCTGGGCGTCCTGAGGGTAGAGGAAGCCCCCGGCCAGTCCGGGCGCCAGATGCGGTTCGAGCCCGGCCAGTCCGTGCGAGGTGACGGGGTTGGCCTCCACCCCGGCCGCCCGCTGGTCCCGCGCCGTCGCGGTGAGCTGCGCCAGGGACTCCTCACCGGCCGCCACCACCAGTCCGCCCTTGGTCTCGTACTCGATGTCCGGCGGCAGGCGGTCGGCCAGCTCCCGCCAGAGTGTGGACGACAGGAGCGCGAGATCCAGCTCCGGGCCGGGCACCTTGTCGGAGACCAGGAGATTCCCCTCACCGGCTCCGGTGGTACCTCCGGCCACCGGTCCCCGGTCGACGACGGCGACGGAGAGTCCGGAACGGGCCGCGTAGTAGGCACAGGCGGAACCGACGATGCCGGCGCCGACGATGACGACATCCAGGGGCTGTCTCGTGAGCACGGCAGTAATATGTCACATTGCTCAGAGGGTGCCAAGAGAGCGTGCGACAGGGAGATTTCGGCGGTTGCCGGGCTATCGGAAGTCCTCACCGGGCATGCCCTCGCGTGACGTTCCACGCGCACAGATTCCGGAGGCACCCGATGCATGACGACCGCTCCCTGGTGGAGGGCCGCCTCGAACGAGCGCTCCACCAGTTCATCCGCCCCGCCCAGTACGCGGCCCGTACCCCGCTGGCGCTGTCCGTCTGGCATGCCCCGGGCGAACCCGTGCCCGTGGGCGAGGCCCTCCGAGGCACGTACGAGCCCTTCGCCACCGGTACGGAGTGGGGCAAACCCTGGTCCACCAGCTGGTTCCGGCTCGAAGGGACGGTGCCCGGCGCATGGGCCGGGCGCCGGGTGGAAGTGGTCGTCGATCCCGGGTTCTCCGGCCAGGGGCCGGGGTTCCAGGCGGAGGGCATGCTGTACGACACCTCCGGCGTCCCGCTCAAGGGCATCCACCCGCGCAACCGCCACCTCACCGTCGCCGAAGCTGCGGCGGGCGGTGAACCGGTCGCGCTGCTCCTGGAGGCGGCGGCCAATCCCACCGTGCTGGAGCACGGCTTCGAACCGACCCCGCTGGGCGACGTCCTGACGGCCGGGGACAGCCCTCTCCACCGGTTCGCCTCGGCGGACCTCGCCGTGCTCGACGAGGAGGTCTGGCATCTCGTCCTGGACATCGAGGTGCTGTCCGAGCTGACGCGGGAACTGCCCGCGGACCGTTCCAGGCATCATGAGATCCTGCGCGCGCTGGAACGCATGCTCGACGCGCTCGACCTGCACGATGTCGCGGGCACGGCGGCGGCGGGCCGGGAGGAACTGGCGGAGGCGCTGTCCCGCCCCGCGTCGCCGAGCGCACACCGTCTCTCGGCCACCGGGCACGCGCACATCGACTCGGCCTGGCTGTGGCCGCTGCGCGAGACGGTGCGCAAGGCGTCCCGGACCTTCGCCAATGTCACCGCGCTCGCCCGGGACTATCCGGAGCTGGTCTTCGCCTGTTCGCAGGCGCAGCAGTACGCCTGGGTCAAGGAGCACCAGCCGCACATCTGGGAGCGGATCAAGCAGGCGGTCGCGGACGGACAATGGGCGCCGGTCGGTTCGATGTGGGTGGAGTCCGACGCCAACATGCCGGGCGGTGAGGCGCTGGCCCGCCAACTCGTGCACGGGAAGCGGTTCTTCCAGGAGGAGCTGGGCGTGGAGACGGAGGAGATCTGGTTGCCGGACTCCTTCGGTTACACGGCCGCGTTCCCGCAGCTGGCCCGGCTGGCTGGGGTGCGGTGGTTCCTCACCCAGAAACTCTCGTGGAACCAGCACAACAAGATGCCGCACCACACCTTCTGGTGGGAGGGCATCGACGGGACCCGGGTGTTCACCCACTTCCCGCCGGTCGACACCTACAACGCCCAGTTCCACGCGAGCGAACTCGCCCACGCCGAACGGAACTTCGCCGAGAAGGGGCGGGCCACCCGCTCCCTGGTGCCGTTCGGCTGGGGCGACGGCGGGGGCGGACCGACCCGCGAGATGCTGGAGAAGGCGCGCAGGCTCCGGGACCTGGAGGGATCACCCCGTGTCTCGATCGAGAAGCCGTCGGCGTTCTTCGCGGCTGCCGAGGAGGAGTACGGGGCGCAGGCGCCCGTCTGGTCGGGCGAGCTGTATCTGGAGCTGCACCGGGCCACGTACACCACTCAGGCCAAGACCAAGCAGGGCAACCGGCGCAGTGAACACCTGCTTCGCGAGGCCGAGTTGTGGGCGACGGCGGCTGCGCTGCGGTCCGGCCACCGCTACCCGTACGAAGCGCTGGACCGGGTGTGGAAGACGGTGCTGCTGCACCAGTTCCATGACATCCTGCCCGGCTCCTCGATCGCCTGGGTGCACCGCGAGGCCCGTGACACCTATGAGGAGGTGCGCGCGGAGCTGGCGGACCTGGTCGCCGAAGCGGTGGCCTCGCTCGGTGCCCCGGCGGGGCTGGTGGCGCTCAACTCCTCGCCGTACGCACGCGACCAGGTGATCGAACTGGACGCCGAGGCGGCCGGGGTGCTGCCTTCCGGAGCCCGGGTGCAGGAGCTGGGCGAGGGGCGTGTGGCCGTGTCGGTCCGTGCGCCGGGGCTGGGCGCCGGGCCGCTGGACGGCTCGGCCGTTCCGGGCGAGCCGGTCACGGCGGCCGGGTCTCCGGACGAGGGAACCGTGCTCGACAACGGGCTGCTGCGGGTCACCGTCGACCGGGACGGACTGGTCTCCTCGGTACGCGATCTGGCCGCGGGGCGGGAGGTGCTGGCCCCGGGGCTGCGGGCCAATCTCCTTCAGCTGCACCCGGACCACCCCAATCACTGGGACGCCTGGGACATCGACCGGCACTACCGTCGTACCCGCACCGATCTGACCGGGGCCGACTCCGTGGCCCTGGTCGAGGAGGGGCCGCTGCGGGCGGCCGTACGGGTGGTGCGTTCGTTCGGGAAGTCCACGGTCGTGCAGGAGCTGCGCCTCTCGGCCGGGAGCCGGCAGCTCGACATCGAGACGGAGGTGGACTGGCGGGAGTCCGAGAAGGTCCTCAAAGCGGCCTTCCCGCTGGACGTCCACGCCGAACGGTCCACGGCCGAGATCCAGTTCGGCCATGTCCACCGGGCGACGCACGACAACACGGGGTGGGACGCGGCCCGCTTCGAGATCTGCGCCCACCGCTGGCTGCGGGTCGCCGAGCCGGGCTACGGCGTCGCGCTGCTCAACGACTCGACGTACGGCCACGAGGTGACCCGGACCCCGCACGGGTCGGGGCTCGGCACGACGGTACGGCTCACGCTGCTGCGCGCCCCGCACAGCCCGGACCCGCACACCGACCTCGGCATCCACCGGTTCCGTTACGCGCTCGCCCCGGGCGCCGAGGTCACCGATGCCGTACGGGAGGGGCTCGCGCTCAATCTGCCGCTCCGGGCGGCGGTGGCACCGGCCGTGCCGTCCCTCGTGGACACCGGACATCCGGCGGTGACGGTGGAGTCGGTGAAGCTGGCCGAGGACCGCGGCGGCGATGTGATCGTACGGCTCTACGAGTCGGCGGGGGGACGGGCCGAGACCCGGCTCACGGTCGGGTTCCCCGTCGTCCGGGCCCACATCACCGATCTGCTGGAGCGACCGCTGCGCCCGGCGGACACCGACGGGGACGGACTCGTGCTGGCCCTGCGGCCGTTCCAGATCCTCACGGTGCGGCTGACCCCGGCGTAACGGCAGCCGGCGGCGCCACCCGCCCGGCCGCCTCCCGCCCCGCCCGGCCCTCGCGCTCCTCGCGCCCCGCCCCTCGCCCCATTCACCCCGGCGCGACCCGGAGGTATCAGGGGCGGGGGACGTTGCGCAGGTTGGAGCGGGCCATCTGCAGCATCCGGCCCACTCCCCCGTCGAGCACGATCTTGCCGGCGGACAGCGCGAAGCCGGTCACCATGTCCGCGCTGATCCTGGGCGGGATGGAGAGGGCGTTGGGGTCGGTGACCACATCGACGAGTGCGGGACCCTTGTGCTTGAAGGCGTCCTTGAGGGCGCCCTCCAGGTGCTTGGGCTTCTCCACCCGTACCCCGTACGCCCCGGCGGCGCGGGCGACGGCGGCGAAGTCCGGGTTCTTGTTGGTCGTGCCGAACGACGGCAGGCCCGCCACCAGCATCTCCAGTTCCACCATGCCCAGGGAGGAGTTGTTGAACAGCACCACCTTCACCGGCAGGTCGTACTGGACCAGGGTGAGGAAGTCACCCATGAGCATGGTGAATCCACCGTCACCGGACATCGACACGACCTGCCGGTTCCGGTCGACGAACTGGGCGCCGATGGCCTGCGGCAACGCGTTGGCCATCGAGCCGTGGCTGAACGAACCGATCACCCGGCGCTTGCCGTTGGGCGAGAGATAGCGGGCCGCCCATACGTTGCACATCCCGGTGTCCACGGTGAACACCGCGTCGTCGTCGGCGAGTTCGTCCAGCACCGAGGCGACGTACTCCGGGTGGATCGGCACGTGCTTGTCGACCTTGCGGGTGTACGCCTTGACCACGCCCTCCAGCGCGTCGGCGTGCTTCTTCAGCATCCGGTCGAGGAATTTGCGGTCGGTCTTGGGCTTCACGCGCGGTGTCAGACAGCGCAGCGTCTCGCGTACGTCGCCCCAGACGGCGAGATCGAGCTTGGAGCGCCGCCCCAGGTGCTCGGGACGCACATCGACCTGGACGATCTTCACATCGTCCGGGAGGAAGGCGTTGTACGGGAAGTCGGTACCCAGCAGGATGAGCAGATCGCACTCATTGGTCGCCTCGTAGGCGGCGCCGTAGCCGAGCAGTCCGCTCATCCCGACGTCGTACGGGTTGTCGTACTGGATCCACTCCTTGCCGCGCAGCGCGTGACCGACCGGGGCCTTCACCCGCTCCGCGAACTCCATCACCTCGGCATGCGCGCCCGCGGTGCCGCTGCCGCAGAACAGCGTCACCCGTTTGGCCTCGTCGACCATCCGGCAGAGCTTGTCGATCTCCTCGTCCCCGGGCCGCACCGAGGGCCGCGAGGTGACGAGGGCGTGCTCGATCGACTTCTCCGGCGCGGGCCGCGATGCGATGTCACCCGGCATCGAGACGACGCTGACGCCGCCGCGTCCGATCGCGTGCTGAATGGCCGTCTGGAGCAGTCGGGGCATCTGCTGCGGGTGGGAGATCATCTCGTTGTAGTGGCTGCACTCCTGGAAGAGCAGCTCCGGATGGGTCTCCTGGAAGTAGCCGAGCCCGATCTCGCTGGAGGGAATGTGCGAGGCGAGGGCGAGCACCGGGGCCATGGAGCGGTGGGCGTCGTAGAGCCCGTTGATGAGGTGCAGATTGCCGGGGCCGCACGAGCCGGCACAGGCGGCCAGGCTGCCGGTGATCTGGGCCTCGGCACCGGCGGCGAACGCCGCGGTCTCCTCGTGCCGGACCTGGATCCAGTCGATGGCCGCGTTACGCCGGATGGCGTCGACCACCGGGTTCAGACTGTCGCCGACCACCCCGTACAGGCGCTTGACCCCTGCCCTGACGAGGATGTCGACGAACTGCTCCGACACGTTCTGCTTGGCCATGGGTGCGCACCCTCTCTGCCGTGTGCTCCGTGCACGCTCGGCTTACCGGACTCCGGAGAACGGAACACCGACCGGGCGGTCTCCGGAGTCCATCAACCCACGGCGGGCGGGGTTACGCCTCCCAGACGGCCGCGCTCGTCCGGTCGTCGGCGTACCCCTCCACCCTGAGCTGGGTGTCCGCGAGGAAGGCGGGCAGTCCCGGTGGGCCGGGGCGGGCCCAGCGCCCGGCGAGCTCCGCGGCGAGCGCCGGCTCCCCGCGCATCGGCTCGGCGAGCCCGTTGCCGCACAGCAGGAGTGTGTCCCCGGGGCGGGCCACGGACGCCCGGAACCGGAAGGGCTCGGTGTCCGGGGCGTCCTCGGCCCGCTCTCGGCCGTCCGGGGGGAGCGCGATCCTCGGCTCCAGGTCGTGCCAGGCGCCGTCCCGGAGCCGGAAGAGCCCGCCGCTCCCGACGCCGAAGAAGACCCGGGTGCGGCACTCGGGGTCGGCGGGCAGCAGCAGACAGCGCAGCCCCGCGGTGTACTCCTTCGGTTCGAGGCCCAGTTCCGCGGCGCGGGCGCGGAGCTTTCCGTAGGTGCGGTCGATGAGCCGGTGGAGCCCCGACTTCAGATCGCCCCGGCGCCCGGCCCGTATGTCCTCGGCGAGCCGGGCGTGACTGCGGCCGACGGCCCCGCCGATCCAGCGGCACGCCTCGGCCGCCGCGTGCCGCGTCCCGTCGGCGGTACGTGCGCCGCCGGCGATCGCGACGAGGACCAGGGCGCTCTCGCCGGACCCGAAGCGGGCGGTGAGCAGGGCATCCCGCCGGGGTTCGCCCCGCAGGCGTGCCGCTTCGCCCCGGACGGAGGCGGTGCGCAGGGTGTACGTGCCGTACCGGGCGCCGTCGAGCACGGTGTCGGGGACGAGCGCGTCCAGGTTGTGCGGCGTGGCGGCGGGCAGGGCCGCGGGGTCGGAGTCGTCGGTGGGCGGCCGGTCGCCGAGGTGCCCTACGACCGGGCGGGGCGCGGGGACGACGGCGGGTGCGGGGGCCGCGGCGGGTGGGGCCGCGACGGGTGGGGCCGCGACGGGTGGGGCCGCGGCCGGTAAGCCGGCCGCGACGGGGGCGGGGGCGGGCGCCGGCGGGTGTCCGGCGGCATCGGGCCCGGCGGCCCGGCGGGGCAGCGGCGGAGGGGGCGTAGACGGTGTGAACGGAGGTGGTGAGGGCGGCGGTGGCGGGGGTGGGACCGGCTCGGCGAAGGTCCGCGGCTCCGGCGGTCCGGACGGCGGCTCCCAGGGGGCGCGGAACGCCATGGTCCGAAGGGGCGCCGGGGGTGCCGGGGGCGGGGCCTCTGGAGCCACCGCGTCCGACACGGAGTCGAAGCGGTCGTCGAGGCTGTCGGCCGCGCCGCTCGGACCGGTGTCCGGCGCGGCCTCGTCGTACAGCTTGCGCCACCAGTCGTCCTCATGGGCGGCGGGTGTCTCCCCCTGCTGACTCATGCCCTTATTGTCGACCGCGAGGCACCCGCGAAAACGGGGCATCCGGAAAACGTGGCGCGTAAAAGAGGTCCGCCGGGCGGCCCCACCCCCCACGGGAAGGACGCCCGGCGGACCGGTCGGTGTGTCCGGCAGTACGCCGGCCGGTACGTCCAGGTGCTACGTCCAGCCGCTTCGTCCCGCCGTGGTGATCAGCGCACCACGTACGCGTCGTTCACGGTCTGGACGACCGTGTTGCCGTTGGCGTCCGTCAGTTCGGTCCTCAGGGTGACCGGCTTGCCCGACGCGCCCTTGTGGTTCACGGTCGCGGACCACCGGCCCGCCTGCTGGCCGGTGACGGCCTCGGACCAGGTCCTGCCGCCGTCGTACGAGAAGGAGACCTTGGCACCGGTGAGCCTGCCGGGCGTGTAGCCGGCGTGGCCGGTGACCGTGAGGCCGATGCGCTGGCCGTCCGTGGCAGGCAGCGTCTTCATCCCGTCCGACGGGACGTCGTAGCGCGGGAAGAGCAGCGGGATGCCCTGGGAGTAGACATCGGCCTTCCGCTCGGAACGGAACTTCCAGGTGGTCTCCGTCGCCGTCGAGCGCTTCCACACCGCGGCCGGATGGCCGATCTTCGTGGTCGACATGGTGAGTTCGTACGCGCGGTCCTCGGCCGGGACGGTGAACGTGCCGAACGGGTACCCGCTGCTGCCGATGACTTCTCCGCCGCTGGTCAGCCTCATGCCGCCGATGTCACCGAACGAGCCCTGCTCTCCCACGTGTTCGGTGTCGGAGACGAACCCGGGGGCGACCCCGATCACATTGTCCTGCCGCTCGGCTGCGAGGACTTCCCTTCCTGCCGCGTCGCGCGGGGTGCCCGGCGTCAGCAGACCCCGGTACCACTCCTCGGTGCGCTTGTCGCCCGCCCGGTAGGTCCGTGTCCGGTCGGTCATGAACTCGCCCCAGGGGAAGCTGGAGGCGAGCATCTTCCGCCAGGTGCTGTCGCCCGCCGAGTAGTACTCGGTGCGCTTGCCCGGTGTGGCGAGCGTGTCGAATCCGGCGACGGAGTAGGTGCCGCCGTACGGCCGGGTGACCATCAGCGTGTCCACGAAGTCGGCGGCCACACCCATGGAGTCGTGCGTCGCGGTGACCGAACCGAGCTTCTTGTCACGGACCTTGTAGGTACGGTCCGAGGTGATCTGCCCCGTCTCGGGGAAGGCCAGGTTGTAGACGAACGGGCTGACCGCCGTCGCCTTCCAGGACACCTCGGCCGGGCCCTCGCCGAGCGCGGCGATGAGGACGGCGGCCTCGTCGGCCCTGAGACCGAGGACCGGCAGCGGAGCGGAACCGTAGCCGGTGCTCGGCTTCCAGTCGCCCGCGGCGGAGCGGTGCACGAGGAGAGCCTTGGCGCCCGCGGCCTCGGCGGCACGCGCCTGGGCGGTGACGCCGGCCGCGGCGACCTTCACGAGGGCGATCCGGCCCTTGGCCCCGGCGGCCGCCAGCTCGGCGGCGGTGCCGGTGCCCGCGTCGACGACCTCGGCGCTGCCGGTGCCGTCCAGGTTGACGGAGCCCGTTCCCGCGGGTCGCGGATGCAGGGCCGGTCCTCCGACGAGGGAGAACTTCTCGATCTGCGGCGCGTAGGCGCGCCAGAAGCTGTCGAACTCGAATTCGCCGTCACGGGGCTTGCCCTGGACATCGACCAGGTAGTTCTTGACGAGCCCGGTGCCCGAGAGGGAGCCGGAGTGCAACCAGGTGTCGTCCCACGAGCGTCCGAACGCGAGCGTGGTGGTGCGGGTCTCGGTCGCCCGGTCCTCGGTCTTCACGGTGAGCTTGTGCGCCTTGCGGGCGTCCAGCACCACGGTGGTGTCCTCGGTGACGTTCAGCTGCGGCCTGGCGAGGTAGCCGACGGACTCGACGAGCTGCCCCGTGGCGTCCTTCGGGTCGGGCGAGGCGATGAAGCTGGAGACGAAGTACGCTCCGGGGCGCAGCTGGTACGTCTGGTCGGCCGCGCCCTCGTTGAAGCGGCGTTCGCCGGATGACGTGTCGGTGCCGATGACGTCGAGCGAGGACACGCCGTCCGCGGGCTTGCCGGTGCGGTCGATGAGCTTGACGCGCAGGGTGACGGTCTCCGGGGCCACGTACAGGGAGAACGGGGTGGCGACCTCGACCCCGTCGGCGGTGGCCAGGACGCGTCCGGTGACATCGCCGTACTGGCTGCTGTCCAGACGTGCGTCCGGGGCGAGTTCCAGGGGGACGCGGACGGTGGCGCCGGCCGGTACGGTGACGGACTTCCGGCCGAGTCCGGCGATGCCGGAGCGGACGGCCGAGCCGTCGTTGCCGGTGACGCCCGCGACCTTCAGCGACAGCTTGACCGGCTTCTTGCCGAGGTTGGTGTAGGGCACGTCGACGGAGGTGCGGTCGCTCTTGTCCTGCGGCCAGTTGAACGTGCCGCCCTGGACGGCCGGGGAGCCGAGCACGGACGTGTCGATGGCCCGCGCGACATCGAGGCGGCCCGCGCCGGTCTCGCGTACATCACCGGGGACGGCGCTCTTCGCGGAGGAGACCAGGGCCGCCTTGACCTGCTGGGCGGTCCAGTCGGGGTGACGCTGCTTCACGATCGCGGCGGCGCCCGCGACATGCGGGGTGGCCATCGACGTACCGGACATCGACCGGTACGCGTACGGGCCCCGTCCGCCCGCCGCGGCGGCCGAGATACCGACGCCGGGGGCGGAGATCTCGGGCTTGAGGGTGTGCGAGACGATCGCCGGGCCGAGGCTGGAGAAGTTCGCGGTGGAGTCGTCGCGGTCGACGGCGCCGACGGTCAGCACGCTGGGGGCGCAGCCGGGCGAGGAGACGGTGTTCAGCGACGGACCGATGTTGCCGGCCGCGACCACGAACAGGGTGTCCTTGCTCTTTCCCAGTTCCTCGGCGGCGAGGCTCATCGGATCGGTGCAGTCGGTGGGGGTCGCGCTGCCGAGGCTCATCGAGACGACGTCGGCCTTGTTGTCGACGGCCCACTGCATGCCGGCGATGATCCAGGACGCGGCGCCGGAGCCGCTGTCGTTGAGGACCTTGCCGACGAGGAGGCCGGTGCCGGGCGCGACGCCCTTCTTCTTCCCGTCGCTCGCCGCGCCGGAGCCGCCGACCGTGGACAGCGTGTGGGTGCCGTGGCCCTGGCGGTCATCGGTGGAGTCGGAGTCGGTGAAGTTCTCCGAGGCGGTGATGCGGCCCTTGAGGTCCGGGTGTTCGGCGTCGGCGCCGGTGTCGAGCACGGCGACCTTGGTGCCCTTGCCGTCGTAGCCCGCGGCCCAGGCGAGGTCGGCGCCGACCTGCTTGGTCGATGTGTCGAGACTGGCTTCGACCTTGCGGTCCAGCCAGAGCTTCTCCAGCCCGGCGGCGGAGCGCGACCGGGGTGCGGTGATGTCGGCCCAGAAGGCGGCGGTCCGCTTCTTGTCGGCCTTGAGCGCGACTCCGTCGATGGCATCGAGGGCCATGCCGCGCTCGGCTCCGCGCGGGGTGGGCCGGGCGCCGCGTGCGGTGTCCTGGCCGTAGGTGGCGATGAGCGGCACGGTCGTGGAGTGCGCGTCGTCGTAGCCCTGGCGGATCAGTCCGGTGACGTTGAAGAGTTCCTCGTCCACCGTGCCCGCGGCGAGCGCCCCGACTGCCGTGTCCGGGTAGACATACAGGTCCTTGCCGGACTGCCGGGTCTGGACGAGGGGGACGGTGCCGTCCTCGCGGGGCAGCGCGGTGGCGGACGAGGCCCCCGAACTGTCGGTGCTCACCAGCACCTTGTCGCCGGTGACGAGGGTCACGGTGACCGCCCCGCCGTCCTTCGCGGCGCCGGCCGCGCTGCCGGTCAGCGGCTTCTTGGCGGTCGCGTCGTCCGGTGGTGCCGCCACGGACGGGGCGATCGCGGTGACGGCCAGGACCGCGGCGGTGGCCGCCCCCAGTGCCGTACGCGATATCGGGCGCATGGTTCTCCCCTGGTCAATCCGGAATGAAGTAGCACAAGGCGCAACATTCCAGAGGTTGTTGGTGCTGCGGTGGCGCCACATTGGCAGAGGGGCCACCGGTACGGGGATGATGTGAGCGGCGGGTTTACGCCGTGGCCTCTTCCCGCCACGGCCGGTCGGCCGGAGCAGGCGCGGCGATGCGCGATCACGACGCCCGGGGAGGGCCGGAGAATGCTGGGTGCGATAGGCCTCGACGAGATCCAGGAAGCGGCCTACCGCGCGCTCGTCGCGACGGGGGCCGCCGAACTCTCCGATCTCGCGCACCGGCTGGCGCTTCCCGAGGCGGACACCGAACGGGCGCTGCGCCGGCTGGAGCAGCAGGGGCTGGCTGCCCAGTCCTCGGCGAGGCCGGGACGCTGGGTGGCGGCGCCTCCGGCGGTGGCGCTGGGTGCGCTGCTGATCCAGCAGCGCCACGAGCTGGAGCAGGCGGAGCTGGCGTCGGCGCTGCTGGCCGAGGAGTACCGCGCGGAGGCGAGCGAGCCCGCGGTGCACGATCTGGTGGAGGTGGTGACCGGGGCGAGCGCGGTCGCGCACCGTTTCCATCAGTTGCAGCTGGGGGCGACCTCGGAGGTCTGCGCCCTGGTCACCGGGAATCCGATCGCGGTGAGCGGTATGGACAACGAGTCCGAGGAGCGGGCGGCGACGCGCGGGGTGTCCTTCCGGGTGGTCGTGGAGCGCGAGGTGCTGTCGATGCCCTCCGGGATCATGGAGCTGTCGGCCGCACTGAGCCGTGACGAGCAGTGCCGGGTGGTGGACCGGGTGCCGACGAAGCTGGTCGTCGCGGACGGCGGGCTGGCGATGGTGCCGCTGACCGGGCGAGGGGCGGAGCCTGCCGCCCTGGTCGTTCACGCCAGCGGGCTTCTGGAGTCGCTGATGGGGCTCTTCGAGGCGGTGTGGCGGGAGGCGATGCCGCTGCGGCTGGGCGAGTCCGGCTGGGTGCGGGAGGACGAGACCGGGCCCGATCCGACGGATCTGGAGATCCTGTCGCTGCTGCTGGCGGGGCTGACGGACGCGAGCGTGGCGAAGCAGCTGGAGCTGGGGCTGAGGACCGTTCAGCGCCGGGTGAAGGGACTGATGGAGCTGACCGGGGTGTCGACCCGGCTCCAGCTGGGCTGGCACGCGTACGAACGGGGCTGGGTGTCACGCACCCCGCGCGTCTGAGCCGGCCGGCGGGACGGGGCGTACGCGGGCGGGTACGGGAGTACGCGCAGGTGGCCGGGGCTGTGCTGACGGGCGGGAGCCGCCGGTCTCCGGCAGGCTGGTGGGATGAGTGTGTGGCAGCTCGTCGCCGTCGGCCTGGTCATGCTGCTCGGGCTGGTCGGCGTGCTGGTGCCGGGCGTGCCGGGACAGGCGATCGTGTGGGCGGCGGTGCTGTGGTGGGCGCTGGCGGACACGACTCCGGTCGCCTGGAGCGTACTGATCGGCGCAACGGCCGTACTGCTGCTGAACCAGGCCCTGAGACCTCTGCTGCCACCGAGGCGCCCCGGCGAGTCGGGAACGCCCCGCAAGACGTTGATGATCGGCGGGGTGACCGCGATCGTGGGGTTCTTCGTGCTGCCGGTGGTGGGTGGGATCCTCGGGTACGTCGGTGCGATCTACGGCGCCGAGCGGCTGCGGCTCGGCAGCCGGGGCGCGGGCTGGACGTCGGTCCGCTCGGTGATGCGGGCGACCGGTTTCTCGGTACTGGTGGAGCTGTTCGCCTGCCTGCTGGTCGCGGGGGCGTGGCTGGGCGCGGTGCTCTGGGGCTGAGCCCCGGGGAGCGCGCCCTGGTCGAGAAGTCCCGCGCTGGGGCCTGCCGGCCTGATCCGGCGGACGGGTCAGTACGGCCGCGGCCTCACGGCCCTTCGAGCTCCAGATGACGTACGGCGTACGAGCGCCAGGGCCGCCAGGACTGCCGCGCCCCGCCGCCCGGCTCCCCGTCCGGGTCCGGATCGACGTCGGGATCGCCGAGTGCCCGCATCCGGATCAGCGCCGCGCTGCGCGGGTCCATCCCCGGCAGCCGGCGCAGCGCCGCTTCCGCCTCGTCCCGGTCCGCACCGGCGTCCAGCCGTACGCCGCCGTCGGCCAGCGCCGCCGCCAGCGCCACCAGCGCGGGTTCCACCGGAGCACCGGCCAGCACGCCCGGCTCGGGGAACACATGGGTGAGACCGCCGCACGGCACATCCAGCACCTTGCCGTACCGCACCACCAGCTCCTCCGCCCGCGCACGCCCCACCAGCGTCCGTACGGCGAACTCCTCCGGGGACGCGGTCCCCGGCGACCGCAGCCCCGGCCGCGCGGCGACGAGCGGTGCGAGCCGGGGGTGGGCACCGAGCGCCTCGTCGACGGCGTACGGATCGGCGTCCAGATCCAGGAGCCGGCGCAGCCGCTGCACGGCGGTGGTGAGGTCGCGCAGATCGGTCAGCTGGATCCGGGCCCGGAGCCACGGCCCCGGCGACGCCTCGTCGACGGCGACGATGCCCGTCCCGTACGGCAGCCGGAGCGTGCGGCGGTAGGTGCGGTGACCGGGCGTCCCGCTGATCTGCTCGATCCTTGCCACGGTCGTGGAGCCGAGCAGGTCGAACATCTCCCGTGCGGCGTACGGGCCCCGGTGGGCGAGCCGGAGCGGTATCCCGGCCCGGCGGCCCTCCCGCTCCGCGGCCCCCAGGCCCGTACCGGCCTCGGTCCGCAGTGCGCTGGGCGTACGGGCGTAGATCTGCCGGATCGTGTCGTTGAACTGCCGCACACTGGCGAAGCCGGACGCGAAGGCGATCTCGGTGACCGGCAGGCCGGTGGTCTGCAGGAGCAGCCGGGCGGTGTGCGCACGCTGGGCGCGGGCGAGCGCGACGGGCCCGGCCCCCAGCTCGGCGTTGAGCTGACGCTGGACCTGCCGCGGGCTGTAGCCGAGGCGTTCGGCGAGACCGGGGACGCCCTCCCGGTCCACCACGCCGTCGCTGATCATCCGCACGGCCCGGCCCGCCACATCGGCGCGGACGTTCCACTCGGCCGAGCCGGGGACGGCGTCCGGACGGCAGCGTCGGCAGGCGCGGAAGCCATGGCGCTGGGCGGCGGCCGCGGTCGGGTAGAAGCGGACGTTCTCGCGCTTGGGGGTGACGGCGGGGCAGCTCGGCCGGCAGTAGATGCCGGTGGTCACGACGGCGAAGAAGAACTCTCCGTCGAACCGTGCGTCGCGGCTGCTCACCGCCTCGTACCTGGTCTCTTCGTCCATCACACCGTCCAGTGTGCGGCAGCCCCCGCTGCCGCACTCGCGGTATTCGGACATCGAACCACCGGCGCCGGGGCCACCGGACACCGGCCCGGGTGGCGGTGACTACCGCACCCGGCCGCGCTTGGCCTGCATCGCCGCCCGCCCCTCCGCGCCCTTGCGCTTCCAGTCCCGCAGGATCTCGGAGCGCATCCGGGCATCGGTCTTGGCGACGATGCGCTGGTTCTCGCGCAGCAGCTTGCGGTAGCTGTCGAGGCGCCGCACGGGCAGCGTCCCGTCCTCGATCGCGCCGAGCACCGCGCAGCCGGGCTCGGCCTCGTGGGCGCAGTCGTGGAAGCGGCACTGCCGCGCCAGGTCCTCGATCTCCGAGAAGACCTGGCCGACCCCCTGTTCCGCGTCCCACAGCCCGACGCCGCGCAGCCCGGGGGTGTCGATGAGGACACCGCCGTGCGGCAGGACGAGGAGGTTGCGGGTCGTGGTGGTGTGCCGGCCCTTGCCGTCGACGTCGCGGGCGGCCCGCACCGTCATGACGTCCTCGCCGAGCAGGGTGTTGGCGAGGGTCGACTTGCCCGCGCCGGAGAGCCCGAGCAGCACGCTCGTACCGCCGGAGACGACGGCGGAGAACACGTCGAGCCCCTCGCCGGTGGCGGAGCTGACCGGCAGTACCTGGACTCCGGGCGCGATGGACTCGATGTCCTCGACGAGGTGGGACAGCGTGGCGACGTCCGGCACCAGGTCGGACTTGGTGAGCAGCACGATCGGCTGGGGATCGCTCGCCCCGGCCGCGGATCCGTCCCGCAGCAGCGCGTCACCGCTGGAGCTGGACATGGCGAGCGCGAGGAAGCGCTCAAGACGCCCGAGGTCGAGCTCGACGGCGAGCGAGACACAGATGGCGATGTGATCGATGTTGGTGGCGAGCACCTGTCCCTCGGAACGCTGCGAGGACGTCGAGCGCACAAATGCGGTACGCCGCGGCAGCAGCGTCCGCACGAACAGGGGGTCGCCGTGGGGATCGACGGCCACCCAGTCCCCGGTGCAGACGATCCGCATCGGGTCACGGGGCACCACGAACGCGGTGTCCGCACGGAGTGTGCCGTCGGGGGTGATCACGTCGCACTGACCGCGGTCCACCCGTACCACGCGGCCGGGCAGGAGTCCCTGTTCGGCGTACGGGGCGAAAGCGGCCGCCCAGTCGTCGTCCCAGCCGTAAGGAGCCAGCGGGTGCGACGAGGACGGGACGGAAAGAATCGGGAAAGACAAGGGGGAACCCTTCACAAGGGTGGCCCCGGCACCGCGCGCTCGGCGCGGGAGGTTCACACGAGGGTCAGCCGGTGGCCACGGGGGTGAGAACGATGCTCATCTGGTTGTGGGCAGTGCCCATCGCAACGACAGTCATCAATGTCCTCACCTCCTGTTTCCTCACGTAGGTCGCCCCGCCGCGCGGAACGTTGCCCACCATAGCCCGGTCCCGCCCGGCGCCGTCAACAGCTTTTCCCCGGGCCCGGCGGGAGGGGACACCTACCGGCTCGGCGCCCCGACCGCGGCCGGACGACGGCCGGGCAGCGCCTGGAACCGGGCCCGCGCCGGGATGCCGGCCGGAGATATCCGCCAATCTCCCTCGATCAGGTGATACGCATGCACATCGACCGGTCCCTGGCCGTTAGGGTGCCGAGCATGACCTCACCCCAGACCGCCACCGGCACGTTCACACAAGCCCAGTTGGGCACCCAGATCCTGATCGGCTGGAGCGGCGAACACCCCGACCAGGGCCATGATGTCGCCTTCCTTCTCACCTACTCGCTGGGCGACGGGCAGGACGGCCCCGAGGCCGGGGAGGCCGCCCTGCGTGTGGCCCTGGAGCGCGCGGGCCTCCAGGTCGGCGGAGGTGTTCAGGACGCCTCCGAGACACCGGGCATCCAGGCGAAGCTCCTCGTCCAGGCCGGTCAGGCCGTCCTGACGCTTCCTCACCTCAAGGCCCAGTACACCGTCCCCGCGGAGTGGCTGGCCGCCGCCGAGGCGCAGGGCCAGGTGTACGTGATGTTCGCGACCCGCCCCTGGCCCGAGGCCGTGCCCGGACAGCCGGTCAGCGAAGAGCAGTTGCGGGGATTCGCGGCGAACCCGGAGGTCGTGAGCACGGCCGCCCACTGCCTCCTGCCCGTACGCGCCCTGGCCTGACCCTCCCGCGCGCCGTCCGGCCGCGACGATGCCCACCACCCCCCGTGGAGTGGTGGGCATCGTCGTGTGCGGTGCCGGGGCACATGAGTACGGGCGGCCCCGAGGGAGAACCCTCCGGGCCGCCCGCGCTCAGCGGTGTCAGTTGTTGCCGACGCCGTTGCCCGAGAGGACCGGGATGTCGTCCAGGACGTGCGACAGCGGCTCGTCGCCCTTGGCCTGGGTGGAGTTGTCGGCGCACTGCTGGTTCTGCGGGTTGGACAGGACGTTGATGTCCTGAACCGTGATCGGCACCAGGCCGATGAGCGAACCGACATTGACCTTGGCCGGGAGACCGATGCAGAGCTTGTTCAGGGTGCCCTGGACGAGCTGGTTCTGCGGGCTCCAGTCGCCGTGCGTGGCGGCGTTGCCAAAGGCCTGCGTGGCACCGTTGCCGTTGAGCGTGGTGGTGCCACCGTCGTTGCCGATCGCCATGGCCGTGGGGGCCGCGGCTGCGGACAGACCGATCAGGGACACAGCCACTGCCGCGCCGGCCATCATCTTCTTCATCAAGCTTCACCTTTCGGAGCGTTCCGTTGTGGAACGTACTGATCAACCCCCGCCGGAGCCATCGGTTCCGCACTACCACTCAAATGGGTGTGATCCGGCGTGAGGTCGACGCGGCGCGGTCATGTCCCGGCGATCTCGTGCGATGTGCGCGCCGCCGGGACGAGGCCGCCCCGGACCGCCGCGGGCTCCTGGGACGCGGCCGGACCGGAGCCTCGCCCGGCCGCCCGCCACTCGGCGACCAGCCGGTCGTAGATCGGTGTGCTGTCCTGTGCGGGCTGCTGTCCGCCCCGCGGCGGTCGACTCTCGTACTCATCCATGGAGAGGCCCTACCCGCGTGCGGCGGAACCGTCAGCCGCTGCTGCGGCATCCGGCCCAACCACACACCGCCCGACCACACACCGCTCGGTCGTGCGCCGCCCGGTCACGCGCCGTGCACCGGGCACGGAGTTCGCCCACGACGGGTCCTTCGCGCACGACGAAGGGGCCAGTGCATCCGCGCGACCGAAGAACGGTCGCTGTGCGGATGGACTGGCCCCACCTGTGGTCAGGCGTTGCGGACAGGCAGATTCCGGGCCGCTCCCCGGGAGTTCGGAGAAGTCAGCGGCGAGGGCCCGGAGTTACGCGGCCTCAGTTGTTGCCGACACCGTTGCCCGAGAGGATCGGGATGTTGTCCAGGATGTGCGACAGGGCCTCGTCGCCCTTGGCCTGGGTGGAGTTCTCGGTGCACTGCTGGTTCTGCGGCGACGACAGGACGTTGAGGTCCTGGACCGTGATCGGCACCAGGCCGATGAGCGAACCGAGATTGGCCTTGGCCGGGAGGGCGATGCAGGGCTTGTTGAGCGAGCCCTGGATGAGCGCGAACTGGGGGCTCCAGTTGCCGTGGGTGGCGGAGTTGCCGTAGGACTGCACGGCGCCGTTGCCGTTGACCGACGTGGTGCCGCCGTCATTGCCGATGGCCATGGCGGAGGGGGCAGCCGCAGCGGAGACACCGACGACCGAGGCAGCTACCGCCGCCGAGGCCAGAATCTTCTTGATCATAAAAAAGCCCTTCTGGGAAATTCTTGTGCCCGCCTATCCGGAGCGTCCTGACCAACTCTGTCCGGCGGGGATGGGTTGTGCTCATTCACTCGAACGATTCCACCGCCTCACAGGAATTCGAAAAGAACTCCTGCGGGGCGGCGGGCATCGGAGGGAATGCGAAGCGGTGGGGAAGTGATGCCGTACGACGGTCAGCCGCCGATGGTCATTCCACCGAGCATCGGGGCTGCCGCCTGGGCCACGCCGGTGGCCTCGCCCGCCAGCTTCCCGACGGTGCCGTCCTTCTGCACCGTCTCGGTGGCCGCGCCGACCGTGTCGACCAGCGGGTCCACCATCTCCGGGGTGCTGGCCATCAGCTGGTTCAGGCCACTGTCGAGGCTGAAGTTGGGGGCCGTGTCAGTAACGGCGAAGGCGGGAGCAGCCGTTCCGAGAGCGACCACGGAACCGGCAACGAGCGCAGCGGTCTTCGCGTACTTCACTTTCAGGTTCCCTTCTGCGCGGCATCTGTTTCGGTCACGTTCCCGTGCCGCACACAAGCTCTCTTTGCCTGTGACTTCTGCCGCTTTCCGTGAACAACGATCAGGCCGCGCACGGGAAACTACGCCGCTACAGATTTTTCCCGCCCGTACGGGGACCTGCCGAAAGTCCGCACGACGTTCGCACGGGGAAAAGGGGAAGGCCCCGGATCGACGATGGACGATCCGGGGCCGACCGAGGCCGAGCCATGGCTCAGCCGGTCTTCATTCAGCTGTTGATGCAGGTGTTGCCGAAGCTCGGGTTCAGCAGACCGATGATGTTCACGGTGTTACCGCAGACGTTGATCGGAACGTGGACCGGGATCTGCACGACGTTGCCGGACAGAACGCCCGGGGAACCGACGGCGATGCCCTCGGCACCCGCGTCGGCCATGGCCGGCGCGGCGAATCCCAGCGCCATGAGGGCTCCGGCGGCGACGGCGGCAACCTTGGTGTACTTCACTTTCATCCCTTTCCGCGGCGGAGTCTGGAGCGGTACGACTTTCGTATCGCCCGAGCGGAGTCTCTCGCGCTCGTGACTTCGACGCTGTAATTCGTAACGATTAACGACCGGGATCGAAACCGCCCAAGAAGAAGATTTCTCGGATTCCGCCCGAATGACGCAGTATCAGTCGACCCACATCACCGGCCGGTTCATATGACCAGCCGATGTACGGCCGTCCGTGGAGACAGCAGCAGGCCCGGACCGCTCGGTGGAGGAAAGCCGGCGGTCCGGGCCTGTGGTCGCGGTCCGGTCAGCCGTTGTGGGCGCCGTTGCCGGAGAGGATCGGGATGCTGTCCAGGATGTGCGACAGGGCCTCGTCACCCTTGGCCTGGGTGGAGTTCTCGGTGCACTGCTGGTTCTGCGGCGACGACAGAACGTTGATGTCCTGGAGCGAGATCGGCACGACGCCGATCAGCGAACCGGCGTTGGCCTTCAGCGGCAGACCGATGCAGGGCTTGTTGAGCGAGCCCTGGATCAGGCCGAACTGCGGGCTCCAGTCACCGTGGGTGGCAGCGTTGCCGAACACCTGCGCGGCACCGTTGCCGTTGACCGAGGTCGTGCCTCCGTCGTTGCCGATCGCCATGGCCTGCGTCGCGCCGAGACCGAGGATGGAGGCGGCGACAGCGCCCGTAGCCAGAACCTTCTTGATCACGATTAACCCTTCTCGAACCCGTTGCCCCGTACCGGAGCCTCCTGACCAACTCGCGGCCCGGCATTTGGTTCTCTCCATTCACCCGAATGCCGGACAGCCGGGATTCGTTGACGGGGGCCCACCAGGCTTCCGCCCCATCAGGGTGACCTTCTGTCCGCGTGTGCGAAACATCTTCCGGAAGGAAATTCGGGATGCCGATTAGGTGATTCGTGAAGGAATTGCGACCATTCTCCACGGAGGAACCGCCGCCGAACGCGTGAAAGTTGCCGTCCGGGCGAAGGCCGGAAAATATCGGAGGACCGAAGGGGCGCCTTCGCGTCCACCAACTTTCAACCAGCCCCTCCAGGCCAAATACGAACGTTCGTACGTCACACGTTCGGCTGATTACAAGATTTCCACTGACTTCCAAGTTTCCCTCACAACCCAGGGTCGTTAGGGGTGTCGTCCAGCGCGCACGTGCGTCTCGGCTCGAACGCGGCACCGCTCGGTGGCTCTGCGGGCGAATCGCCCACGCGAAATGTCCTAAGGAAGGGCAAGTAATGCGACAGGTTCTGAACAAAAGCATGATCGTCATGGCGGCGGCGTCGGGCATCCTGACCGCGGCCGGCGGTTCCGCGTACGCCGATGCCTCGGCCGCCGGTGCCGCGGTCGGTTCACCGGGGGTCGGCTCGGGCAACGCCGTCCAGGTGCCGGTGCACATCCCGGTCAACGCCTGCGGCAACACGGTCAATGTGATCGCGCTGCTGAACCCCGCCTTCGGCAACGCGTGCAAGAACGTGGACTCCGGCGGCCACCACGGACAGCAGAGCGGATCCAGCGCCCAGGGCGTGACGGCCGGCTCCCCCGGTGTCCTGTCGGGGAACCTGGTCCAGGCCCCCGTGGATGTCCCGGTCAACGCCTGCGGCAACAGCGTCAATGTCGTCGGCCTGCTAAACCCGGCCTTCGGCAATCAGTGCGCGAACGTGAGCGGCCCGGACCACCACGAGCCGCCGACCGAGCCGCCCACCGAGCCGCCCACCGAGGAGCCGCCCACGGAGGAGCCGCCGGTCGAGGAGCCCCCCACGGAGGAGCCCCCCGTCAATGAGCCGCCCGTCGAGGAGCCCCCGGTGAATGAGCCGCCGGTCGAGGAACCGCCTGTCCATGAGCCCCCCGTCAATGAGCCGCCGGTCGACACCCCCCGGCCGGAACGGCCCGGCTCGCACCTCGCCGAGACCGGTGCCGCAGGCCTCGGCATGGCTGCCGGGGCGAGCGCCGCGCTGCTGCTCGGCGGGGCGGTCCTGATGCGACGCACCCGCGGCACGCGGGTCTGAGCCCGGCCCCTCCGGGCGACGAGGCCCGGCCGGGCGGCTGAGGCCGTCCGGCCGGGTCACCGGCGGGCGACGGGGACACCGTGCCCGGACGTCGGCGTCCGGGCACGGGTGCCGTACCGGGCCGAGCGGGACGACGGGCCAGGTCGACGTCCCGCGTCCCGGTGCACCCCGGACCGACGGCGAAGGTGGTAGTGGCATGGCGGCAGCGGCCTTGCGCGTAGGAGTGATCGGCGGCAGCATCGCCGGCTGCGCGGCGGCCGTCGCGGGCTTCCGTGCCGGGGCGGACGTCACGGTGTACGAGCGCAGCGACGGCGAGCTCCAGGACCGGGGGTTCGGGATCGTGATCCCGCCGCCCCTGCACGAGGATCTGGTCTCGGCCGGCTATCTGGACGCGGCGATGCCCACGGCCCCGGTGGCGTACCGGGCCTGGGTCACCCGGCAGCCGGGGGGACGTTCCGCGCGGGAGTTCGCACGACAGGATGCCGCGGTGACGCCCTGCAACTGGGGTTTGCTGTGGCGGTCGTTGCGCGGGAATGTGGGTGGGGCACGCTATCTGCGGGGCCGGCCGGTGACCGCCGTACGGCAGGAGCCGGACGGGCGGGCGGTGATCCGCACCGCGGACGGCGAGGAGAGGTACGACATCGTCGTGGGGGCCGACGGGCACAGGTCCCCGACCCGTCAGGTGCTGGCCCCCGGTCTGTGCCCGACGCCCGCCGGATATCTGGTGTGGCGCGGCACGATTCCGCTGAGCGCCCTCGCCGGTCATCCCCGGGAGCTGGAGCTGCTGCGCGAGGCGTGGGTCACCGTGGGCTTCCGGGGCGGTCATGGGATCTTCTATCTGATTCCGGCCGGTCACCGGGACGGCGCGCGGGCCCGCGGGACCGGCGGCCAGGTGATCGCGTACGCCGTCTACGGCCGGCCGCCCGCGCCGGGCACCGACGCCGGCGCCCACGTACGCACGATCGCCGAGGAGCATTTCCCGGATTCATGGGCCGACATCGTCGCGCGTGGCGAGCACCTCGCCATGGCCTGTCACCCGGTGGCCGATGTCCAGGTTCCCCGCGCCGCGCGCTCCCCGCTCCTGCTCGCCGGGGACGCGGCGGGAGTGACCAGGCCGCACACGGCCAGCGGCGCGGTCAAGGCACTCCAGGACGCGCTGTGTCTGGAGCGGGCGCTCCGGGAGTCGGCCTCACCGGCCCGCGCGCTGGAGCGGTACGCGGACGAACGCACGGCGGCGGGCGCCCGCCTGATGGAGCTGGGACGCAGGCTGGGGCACGCGCAGGTGGAGGCGACCCCGGACTGGGCGGCCATGGGCCAGGCCGAGGTGGACGCGTGGTGCCGGGTCACGCTGGCGGGGACCCGGCACTATCTGTACGGGGAACTGCGATAGGGCCACGCCCGGACGAGCGGCGCTGTGCCATGTGACATGCGCGATGGCACTGGGGCGACATGCCCGGTGACCCCGGGGTGACATGCGCGGTCGCGCGGGAGTGACATGCGTGGTCGCGCGGTGTGACGGCGGTGGTGGGCGCGGTGTGACGGCGGTGGTGGGCGCGGTGTGACGGCGGTGGTGGGCGCGGTGTGACGGCGGTGGTGGGCGCGGGGCGACGGCGGTGGTGGGCGCGGGGCGACATATCGCCATGCGGCCCGCCGTACCGCGCCGCGCCGGGTCCGGTCGGCGCCCACGCCCCACGCCCCCGCCCGGCGTCAGGGGGCGATGCGCTCGAAGACCGCCGCCAGGCCCTGGCCGCCACCGATACACATGGTCTCCAGGCCGTAGCGCGCCTCCCGGCGGTGCAGTTCCCGGGTCAGCGTGGCGAGGATGCGGGCGCCGGTGGCTCCCACCGGATGCCCGAGCGAGACCCCGGACCCGTTGACGTTGATCCGCTGCTCATGGTCGCTCTCGCCGAGTCCCAACTCGCGTGTGCACGCCAGCACTTGTGCGGCGAAGGCTTCGTTGAGCTCGATCAGGTCGAGGTCGGCGAGCGTGAGCCCGGCGCGGTCGAGGGCCGCGCGGGTGGCGGGGACGGGGCCGATACCCATGGTCGCGGCCGGGACTCCGGCACGGGCGAAGGAGACCAGACGCACGAGCGGTGTGAGGCCGAGGCGTTCGGCCGTGGCCGCGCCGGTCACCAGGCAGGCGGCGGCCGCGTCGTTCTGGCCGCTGGCGTTGCCCGCGGTGACGGTGGCCCCGGGATCGGACTTGCCCATGACCGGTCGGAGCGCGGCCAGTTGCTCGGCCGTGGTGTCGGGGCGCGGGTGCTCGTCGGCGGTGACGGTCGTATCGCCCTTGCGGCTCCGCACGGTGACGGGGACCGTCTCCGCGGCGTACCGGCCCTCGGCGGCGGCGGTCGCGGCACGCCGCTGCGACCGCAGGGCCAGCGCGTCCTGGTCGGCGCGGCTGATCCCGTACGCGCGGCGCAGGTTCTCCGCGGTCTCGATCATGCCGCCGGGGACGGGATGGTTGACACCGCCCGCGGTGACGCGGCCACGGGCCAGTGAGTCGTGCAGTTGGAGGCCGGGGCCCTTGATCCCCCAGCGTCCGTCGTGCGTGTAGTAGGGGGCGGCGCTCATCACGTCGACACCGCCCGCGATCACGACCTCGCTGAACCCCGCCCGGATCTGCATCGCCGCGTCGAGTACGGCCTGGAGGCCGGAGCCGCAGCGGCGGTCGATCTGGGAACCCGTGACGGACTCGGGGAGTCCGGCGTCCAGTGCGGCGACCCGGCCGATGGCCGGGCCCTCGGCGGACGGGTAGGCCTGGCCGAGGATCACTTCGTCGACGCGGCCGGGGTCGATGCCCGTACGGGCGACGACCTCGGCGATGACGCGTGCGGCGAGCGAGGCCGGTGTCTGCTGCGCGAACGCCCCGCCGAAGCGGCCGATGGGGGTGCGCAGCGGTTCGCAGATGACGACATCGAGCGGGTCGGGCACGGCGGGGCCTTTCGCGAGGGGCGGCGGGGACGGTGGGCGGGGTACCGGGGTGACCTTCGCATCCGGCCACTGAGCCGGTCCAATATCGAATTCGCCCTGGTTCGAGAGGCGGCACGTCTCAATGGGGCTCCGGTCCCGTTCGGCGGACCGGTGTCGGCAGCGCGTCCTCGGCGACGGCGAGCACGGCGCGCAGTGCGGCGGAGGGGTTGTCGGCCCGCCAGGCCAGGGCCGCCTGGCGGCGGATGGGCGGTCCGGCGAGGGGGCGGTAGACGAGCCCGTTCTGCTGGATGTGCCGGCAGGAGGTGACCGTGAGGGCGACGCCGACCCCTGCGGCGACCAGCGCCATGATCGTGTACGAGTCGGGGGCCTCCTGCACCACGCGCGGGTTGAACCCGGCGCCCTCGCACGCCTCGACCATCGCGTCGCGCACGGTGGAGCCGGTGTTGGCCGGGAAGGAGACGAAGGGTTCCTCGGCCAGGGCCTCGACCGGCACCGTCTCCCGGCGGGCGAGCGGGTGGTCGAAGGGCAGGGCGCACAGCAGCTCCTCCTCGTCGATCACCCGGTACGCCACGCCCGGCCGGGTCACCGGCAGCCGGACGAAGCCGAGGTCGAGCGTGCCGTCAGCCACCCGGGACAGCGCGACATTGGCGTACGTCTGGCCGGTCATGACGAGTTCGAGACCGGGGTGGGCGGCGCGCACCGCGCGGGTCAGCCGGGGGAGCGTCTCGTGGCTGGAGGCCCCGGCGAAGCCGATGGTGACCCGGCCGTACTCACCGCGGCCGGCCGATCTGGCGGCGCGTACCGCCGTACCGAGGTCGTCCAGGACCGTTCGTACGGGTTCGAGGAACGACTCCCCCGCGCTGGTGAGCCGTACGGAGCGGGTGTTGCGGCGGAAGAGCTGGACGCCGAGCTCCTTCTCCAGCTGGCGGATCTGCTGGCTCAGCGGAGGCTGGGCCATCTGGAGCCTCCTGGCGGCCCGGCCGAAGTGCAGTTCCTCGGCCACGGCGACGAACGCGTTCAGATGACGCAGCTCCATACGGGCGCCTCCTCCCCTCGGTGCGCGGCGGTGATCCGGCGATCCATACGCGGGACGTCTTGATCCGACCTTAATTCGGTATTGGACAGCGATCAATGGCCGCTGACACGGTGGGGCGACCGTACGCACACGCCGAACGGCACGCACACGCCGAGCGCACGCCGACGCCGAGGAGCACCGTGGACCGGACGGACAAGGTCATGTCGATGAAGGCGGCCGTCGCCGCCTTCGTCCATGACGGGGACACCATCAGTCTCGAAGGTTTCACCCATCTCATCCCGACCGCCGCCGGGCACGAGATCATCCGGCAGGGCCGCCGCGATCTCACGGTCGTCCGGATGACCGCGGACATCGTGGTGGACCAGATGCTGGCGGCGGGCTGTGTCGCGCGGCTGGTCTCCTCCTTCGTGGGCAACTCCTCCGCCGGTTCGCTGGGCGAGCTGCGCAGGCGGATCGAGAGCGCGGATCCGGAGCCGCTCGCGTTCGAGGAGTACAGCCACTACGGGATGATCTGCCGCTATCTCGCCGGGTCCCAGCGGCTGCCCTTCTATCCGCTGCGTTCGTACGGCGGCAGCGACCTGCCGTCCGTCAACCCCGGTCTGCGCAAGGTCACCTCGCCCTATCCGGGCCCGGACGGCGGACCCGAGCGGATCTATGTCGTCCCGCCCGTCAATCCGGATGTGACGATCATCCACGCCCAGCGCGCGGACCGCCGGGGCAACACCCAGATGTGGGGGCTGACCGGCGTCCAGGCCGAGGCGGTGTTCGCCGCGGGCAGGGCGGTCGTCGTCGTGGAGGAGCTGGTCGACGACGAGGTGATCCGCTCGGACCCGAACCGCACGCTGGTTCCGGCCCACGCGGTCGACGCGGTGGTGGTGTGCCCGCGCGGCGCGCACCCCTCGTTCGCGCAGGGGTACTACGACCGGGACAACGCCTTCTACCGGGCCTGGTCGGGGATCAGCAAGGACCCTCAACGGCTCCGGGCCTGGCTGGACGAGTGGGTCCTCGGCACGGCCGACCACGCCGAGTACGTGGCCAAGCTCGGTGAGGAGTTCTGGGCGGGGCTCGCGGTCGGCGAGGCGCTGAGCGAGCCGGTGAACTACGGACGACGGCTGTGAGCGCGGGACACCGGAGGGAACCGGCCATGAGGACGAGCGCCGCGAACACCACCGGCACGGCAGGCTCCGCAGCCGCGGCCCCCGAGAGCTCCCCGGCGTCCCCCGTCACCTCCTCCGAGCTGCTCGCCGTCGTCGCCTCCCGCGAACTGGCCGCCCGGCGCACCGTGTTCGCCGGAATCGGCCTGCCGACGCTCGCCACCGAGCTGGCGCATCTGACCGTCGCGCCGGACATCGAGGTCGTGTACGAGTCCGGGGTCTGCGGCGCCCACCCCTCGCACCTTCCGGAGACCATCGCCGACGCGGTCCTGATCACCGGTGCCGAGGCGGTGCTGCCGATGCCCGCCCTGTTCGGCTGTGTCCTTCAGGGCGGCCACATCGACGTCGGGTTCCTGGGAGCCGCCCAGATCGACCGGTGGGGCAACCTCAACACCTCCGTGATCGGCGACTGGGAGAGCCCCTCGGTGCGGCTGCCCGGCTCCGGCGGCGGTGTGGAGGTGATGGCCAACTCCCGCGAGGTGTTCGTGGTGATGCGCCGCCACACCCCGCGTTCCTTCTCCGCCACCCTCGACTTCTGCACCACCCCGGGACCCGACCGGGCACTCGCCGAGGGCATCCGGCCGCTCGGCGTCGGCGTCACCCGGGTCATCACCGAACTGGGCATCCTGGCCCGCGCGGGCATCGGCGGGGAACTGCGGCTGGTCGCCGTCCACCCGGGCGTCACCGTCGAGCGGGTCCGGGCCGCGACCGGCTGGGACCTCCAGGTGGCCGATACCGTCACCACGGTGCCGTCCCCCACGGCCGCGGAGCTGCGGCTCCTGCGCGACGATGTCGACCCCCACCGGGTGTACCTCCGCTGAAAGGACCTCAACTGCCATGCGTATCAGGATTGTCGGCGCCGGAGCCATGGGGCGCGGGATCGCCCAGTGGGCGGCGAGTGCCGGGCACACCGTCGAGCTGGGCGACGTACGGGCCGAGGCGGTGACGGAGGCGCTGGACTTCGTCGCGTCGATGCTGGAGCGTGCCGTGGCCAAGGGCCGGATGACCGCCGGGGAACGGACCGCCGCCGGGGAACGGCTCATCCCTCTCGCGGACCCCTGGGCGGCCGGGGAGGACGTCGAGCTGGTCATCGAGGCTGTACGGGAGGATCTGGACACCAAGGCCGAGGTGTTCGGCAGGCTGGAGCGGGCGCTGCCCGCCTCGGCCGTCTTCGCCACCAACACCTCGTCCCTGTCGGTCACCCGGATCGCCGCGACGCTCCAGGACCCCTCACGGCTGGCGGGGCTGCACTTCTTCAACCCGGTCCCGCTGATGAGGATCGTCGAGGTGGTGCCGGGCGCGGCCACCCGCCCGGACATCCCGCCGGCGCTCACCGCGCTCGTCGAGAGCTGCGGCCACCGGGCGGTCACGGTGGCCGACACCCCCGGCTTCCTGGTCAACCACGCCGGACGCGGTCTGGTGACCGAGGCGCTGGCGCTGCTGGAGGAGTCGGTCGCCGACCCGGCCGGCATCGACCGGATCGCCCGTGATGTGCTGGGTCTGCGGATGGGTCCGTTCGAGCTGATGGATCTCACCGGGCTCGATGTGACGGCCGCGGTGATCGACTCGATCTGGCAGGGCTTCCGTCACGAGGACCGGCTGCGCCCCTCCTACCTCACACCGAACCGGGTGGCCGGCGGGCTGCACGGGCGCAAGACCGGCCGGGGCTGGTTCGCGTACGGGCCCGGGGCACCCGGCCCCGCCCCGGAGGCGCCGGTCACGGGTGACGCGGACCGGCCGGCGCATGTGCCCGGCGACGGGCCGCGGGCCGTGGCGCTGCGCGCGGCGCTGACGGCGGCGGGCGCCACCGTCGGGGCGGGCCGGGAACCGTCGGCGGAAGCCGTGGTGCTGGTCCCGGTCTGGGGAACGACGGTCGCCGCCGCGGTGGCCGCGCACGGGCTGCCGGCCGACCGCACCTTCGGGGTGGACCCGCTGCCCCCGGTGGGCCGACGACGGGTGCTCGCCGTGACCCCGGCGTCCGGTCCGGCCGCCGCCCGGGACGCCCGTGCGGTGCTGGCGCGTGCCGACAACGGCGCGGAGCCGTATGCCGTCTCGGTCGTGCGGGACACCGCCGGTTCCGTCGCCCAGCGGCTGCTGGCCTCGGTCGTGTCCGTCGCCGCGTCGATCGCGGAACGCTCGCTGGCCGCCCCGGCCGATATCGACCTGGCCGTGACGACGGGGCTCGGCTATCCGGTGGGGCCGCTGGCCTGGGGCGATCGGATCGGCGCCGGACAGATGCTGGAGCTGTCCCGGTCGCTGTACGCCACGACGGGTGATCCGCGCCACCGGCCGACCCGGTGGGTCACCGAGCGGGCGCAGCTCGGGCTGGCACTGACGGATCCCGGAACCACACCCGAGGCCTGCGCGGACTGACGGGAGGCCCCGGGCCGTACGCGGAGGGGCGCCCGGCGCCCGCCTCGGCCGGTCCGGGCCCCGCCTCGGCCCGTCGGCCGGATGACCATCGGCCCGTCGGCCCGCCTCAGCCCGTCAGCCGGATGACCGTCAGCAGTACGGCGGCGATGAGCGCTCCGAGTCCCAGGACCCGTATCTCCGGGCGGCGCGGCTCGATGCGTTCGGCCGGCGTTCCCGTGTGCTCCAGGTTCTCGGCCTGCCGGGACAGCTCCCCCGGTACCCGTACCGGCACGATCACCCGCCAGGGCTGTTCCGGGTCGTACCGGACCACCATGGACCGCCGGTTGCGGGCGTCCTGGAGGTCGAGCGGATGCCTGACGGTCACGCGGTACGGGGGCCGGGTGCCGGGCACGACCGTGATGTCGAACGCGAACGCCGTGTCCGGCGACTTCGGGTCCAGCGCGGGCAGCCTGGCGTCCTTGTTCACCACCCGCACCCCGTGGACGACGGCGGGCGCGAAGGCGCTCGGACCGCCGGACCGCAGGTCCAGCGCGGTTCCCGCAGGGGTCACCCGGGAGACCAGGTCGACGGCGACCAGGACGAGCACGGTGAGGTTCAGCCCGAGCAGCAGCAACCAGCGGGGGCCGTCGAGCGCCCCGTGCGCCAGGGCGGTCAGCGCGCCGCCGGTGAACACGGCGGCGAGCAGGGCGCGCGGGTTCACGGCCTCCCCTTCCGCGGGGTCGACACCCGGGAACTCGTCGCGTCGCCCGGGTGCTCCCCGTCGTACAGGACGAGTGCCGGGCGGCCCAGGGCGTACCGGTCGACGACGGCCGGGAACTCGTGGCGTACGCCGTCCCCGTCGTCGAAGCCCACGACGACCCGGCCGCGGTCGCGTGCCACCCGTTCCCACCCGGTCAGCTCCGCCTCGGCCACGGCGAGCCGGCGGCCGAGCGCGAGCCGGTGCAGGACCTGGGTCCGCCGGAGACCGAGGCGCAGGCCCCAGAGCGCGTAGAGGCATCCGGCGACGGTGACCGCCTGCGAGACGACGATCCAGTTCGACGGGGTGAACCAGCCCAGCATCCACTCGGCGGACGCGTCGGCGCGCACGTCCCCCGCGTCGATGGCGTCCCGCCAGCCCGTGCCGAACGCGGCACCGGCCAGCGCGACGGCGACGCCCGGGGCGGCACGGTGCAGATAGCGCGTCGAGAGCAGGCTCAGCGCCACCACCGCGGCGGCGCCCATCATCGGTGCCCCGCCCGCCAGGTCGTCGGTTCCGCAGCTGCCGCCCCCGCAGCTCCAGACCACCTTCGAGCCCTCGGCCGCGGCGACATGGAAGAGCAGCCACACCTGCCAGGCCATCAGCACACAGGCCGACGCGAGCGGCAACTGCGCCGCGAGCTTTCCCCGTGTCATCGCTCCCGTACCCCTCGTTCCTCTCTTCCCCCTGGTCATCCCCGGTCCGGCTCCGAATCTATGTCACCGGTTCCGGGGTGTGGGAGGCAGGTCGGGGGGCATGACCGTTTCGTACAAGACCTGGGCGGGACGCCGCGCCTACTGTCGGCCCCATGACTCCACGACTCGACGCCATCAGCGTCATCACCGCGGACCTGGCCGCGTCCCTCGCCTTCTACCGGCGGCTCGGCCTGGACATTCCGGCCGGTGCGGAATCCGCGCCGCACGTCGAAGCGACCCTGCCCGGCGGGGGGCGGCTGCTGTGGGACACCGAGGAGGTCATCCGCTCCTTCGACCCGGACTGGCGGCGGCCGGCGGGCGGGGAGCGCCTCGGCCTCGCGTTCCGCTGCGACAGCCCGGCGGAGGTGGACGCGGTGTACGCCGATCTGACCGGGGCCGGACATCCGGGGCATCTGGAGCCGTGGGACGCGGTGTGGGGACAGCGCTACGCCGTCGTGCTGGATCCGGACGGCTGCGGGGTGTCGCTGTTCGCGGATGCCGCGTAGCCGGTGCGGGCCAGATAGCCGCCCAGCGTGGTGCCCGCCAGTGCCCGTACCTCGCGGGCGAGGTGCGCCTGGTCGGTGCAGCCCGCGGTGAGCGCGGCCTCGGCGTACGGCGTTCCGGCCCGTACGAGGGCCAGCGCGCGCTGGAGCCGCAGCACCCGGGCCAGCGTCTTGGGCCCGTAGCCGAACGCGGCCAGTGAGCGGCGGTGCAGCTGGCGGGCGCCGAGGCCGGCCGACCGCGCGGTGGCGGCGACCGGCCGGCCGCGCCGGAGCTGCGCGGCGATGTGCGCGGTCAGCGGGTCCGGGGGGCCGGTGTCGGCGGCCCGGCGCAGGGCGAGACGTTCCAGCGCCGCGGCCGGTTCGGGGTCCTCGGCGATCCGTTCGGTGAGCCTGCGGACCTCGGCGCCCGGCCACAGCGCGGCGAGGGCGACACGGCGGTCGCGCAGTTCGTCCGCCGGGACGCCGAGCAGTGCGGGCGCGGTGCCGGGGGCGAAGCGGATGGCCGCGCACCGTCCGCGCTGTTCCCCGGCCGCCTCGAACGCGTGGGTGTCGGGTCCGGCGACGAGCAGTCCGCTCCGGGTCCAGATCAGGTCCATGCAGCCGTCGGGGAGGACGGGCCGGGAGGGCTCGTCGGGCCCGTTCCAGGTCCAGACGACCGCGCCCTCGAAGCGCGACGCCCGTTCCGCGTACCCGTGGGGCGTGTCCACGGCGCTCATCCGTGGTTCCCGCGGCGCGTCCTCACGGGGCCCGGAGCCCCGGGTTCTCGCCGGTGTCCGTCCACCCCGTGTCCGGGGTGTGCCGTACGCCGGTGGTGTCCCGCGGATCCCCGGCGGCATCGGCGTCCTTGCCGTCCTTGGGTTCCTTCGCTCCCTTGGGTTCCTTCTCCCGGGTCGCGTGCAGCCGGGACTTCACGTCGTCCGGCGGCAGGAAGCGCGACCAGCGCTCCGGGAACTCCGAGGGCATGTACGCGTCGTCGTCATCGTCGTCGTCCCCTGTGCCGTCCCAGGCCGTGTAGCGGGTACGGGCGACGAACTCGGCGGCCTGCGCGGCCCGGACGAGCTCGTTGGCCTCGCGGGCGGCGGCGGTCGCGAGCGAGGGCCACACCCGGTCGATGGCGGCGTTGACCGCGGCGCCCACCAGTACGGCGAACGCCGAGATGCCTATCCACAGCAGGACCGCGATGGGCGCGGCCAACGATCCGTAGATGGTGGGGCCTTCGACGGTGCTGGTGAGGTAGATCCTCAGCAGGAAGCTGCCGACCACCCACATCCCGAGGGCGACGAGCGCTCCCGGTACGTCCTCTATCCACGGCGAACGCACGGGTACGGACACGTGGTACAGCGTCGTGAGGAACGCGATCGTCAGCAGGATGACCAGCGGCCAGTACAGGACGGCGATGACCTCGGTGCCCCAGGGGACGAACTCCACCACCCGGTCCGGGCCGACCACCAGCAGCGGCAGCACCACCGCCCCCAGCAGCAGCGCGACGATGTACAGCAGGAAGGCGAGCAGCCGGGTCTTGACGATGCCGCGTTCGCCGTCGAGCCCGTACATGACGGTGATGGTGTCGATGAAGACGTTCACCGCCCGGGAGCCGGACCACAGGGCGATCGCGAAACCGATGGAGATCACATCGGGCCGGGCACCGGTCGTGATGTCCGCCAGGAGGGGTTTGGCGAAGTCGTTGACGCCCCGTTCGGACAGCACGGTCTGCGCGGCACCGAGGATGTTGCGCTCGATGGAGGCGACCGTGGTGGTGGCCGTCCACTCGTCGACGTAGCCGAGCAGTCCGATCAGACCGAGCAGCAGGGGTGGCAGGGAGAGCAGGGTGAAGAACGCCGCCTCGGCCGCGAGTCCGAGAATGCGGTACTCGATGCACGAGTTGACGGTGTCCTTGAGCAAGTGCCAGGCCATCTGCCGCTTGGATACGTTGCGGTAGAGGGCTCGGGCCCGGTGGAGCCGGCCCGGTGGCCGCTCGGGTGTTTCATTTGCTGCCTGCACCTCCTTACCGTATCGGCATGGCAGCCACCACTCACACAGTGACCAATCAGGTTCCGCCGCTGGTCGGCTATGACGTCTTCGCCGCCGACCGCGCCCTCACCGAGGCCGTGGAGCGGCACATCGCGCCCGGCGTCCTGCCCGAGGCACGGGAGGAGCTCGGAGCGCTCGGCCGGTCCGCCGGTTCCGCACAGGCCCAGGAATGGGGTGCGCAGGCGAATGAGAATCCGCCGAAACTGCGTACCCACGACCGCTACGGGCACCGTATTGACGAAGTGGAGTTCCATCCGTCCTGGCACCGGCTCCTGGGCCACGCGGTCTCGGCCGGTCTCACCGATGCCTGGGGCCGGCCGGCCGGTCATGTCCGGCGCGCGGCCGGGTTCCTGGTGTGGACGCAGGCCGAGGCGGGGCACGGCTGCCCGCTGTCCATGACGCACGCGGCGGTGCCCGCGCTGCGCACCGACCCGGTGCTGGCCGCCGAGTGGGAGCCGCGGCTGACCTCGCACGTGTACGAGGAGGGACTGCGGCCCGCCGCGCAGAAGTCCGGGGTGCTCTTCGGGATGGGCATGACGGAGAAGCAGGGCGGCACCGACGTACGGACCAACACGACGCGGGCCGAGCCGCTGCCGGGCGAGGGGGAGTATCTGCTCACCGGTCACAAGTGGTTCTGTTCGGCGCCGATGGCGGACGGCTTCCTGGTGCTGGCGCAGGCACCGGGCGGGCTGAGCTGCTTCCTCGTGCCGCGCGTCCTGCCGGACGGAACCCGAAATGTGTTCGGTATCCAGCGCCTCAAGGACAAACTGGGCAATAAGTCCAATGCGTCCGGCGAGATCGAGTTCGACGGGACCTGGGCGCGCCGGGTCGGCGACGAGGGACGCGGCGTACGCACCATCATCGAGATGGTGGCGGCCACCCGGCTGGACTGTGTGATCGGTTCGGCGGCGCTGATGCGGCAGGCGGTGGCGCAGGCGATCCATCACACCGCGCACCGCTCCGCGTTCGGCGGGCTGCTGATCGAGAAGCCGCTGATGCGCAACGTCCTGGCCGATCTGGCCCTGGAGTCGGAGGCGGCGACGGTCCTGGGCCTGCGGCTGGCCGCCGCGTACGACGCGGACACGGAGGAGGAGCGGGCGTTCCTGCGGCTCGCGGTGCCCGCGGCCAAGTACTGGGTGACCAAGCGCTGCACGGCGGTGGTGGGCGAGGCCCTGGAGTGCCTGGGCGGCAACGGGTACGTGGAGGAGTCGGGCATGCCCCGGCTACTGCGCGAGGCGCCGCTCAACTCGATCTGGGAGGGCTCGGGGAATGTGCAGGCCCTCGACGTGCTGCGGGCGCTCCAGCGTGAGCCGCAGGCCCTGGACGCGTACCTCCAGGAGGTCGGCAAGGCACGCGGCGCCGATCACCGGCTGGACGCCGCGATCAAGGACCTGCTGACCGAGCTGGCCGACCTGGAGGCCGTGGAGGCGCGGGCCCGCAGGATCGTCGAGCGGATGGCGCTCGTACTCCAGGGGTCGCTGCTGGCGCGCTGGGCGCCGCCGGAGGTCTCCGACGCGTTCTGCGCCTCACGGCTGGGCGGGGACTGGGGCATGGCCTTCGGGACGCTGCCGCACAGTCTGGATCTGGCCTCCGTGGTGGCGCGGGCCCGGCCCGTCGCCCGGTGAGGCGGTAGCGAAGCTACGGAGGGTGGTGCTGCGCCGACACGGCACCACCCTCCATGCTTCTGCGACACCGACGACGGGAACAGGCCCGTCATACGGTGTTCCGTCACTCTCGTACGGGCACGCGGCACATCACCAGAGTTGCAAAGGGTTGCAACCATTGTGTGGAGTGCGAGGTACAGGGAGCACGGCGGCGTCAGGATGGGGTTCCTTGGGGCTGAAGGCTGTCCGGAATTCGTCGTCGTACGCCCGCCAGGGGCTACGGGACAGCCTTTGGGGTCGGCTTTTTCTGGGGGGAACCCATGAGGGATACAGGGCCTGTCGAGGTGGCGCGGCTCACCGCGCGGGAGGCGGACCGGGCGGCGACCCGGCTGCTCCACGGCGCGCGGGACGCCCGGCTGACGGGCGAGCGTGCCCCGGTCGCCCCCCGTGCGGAGATCGACGCCTCCTGGGACCGGGTGGCGCGCAGTGGGATCGACCCGGAGCAGTCCCCCGGGAGCGATCTGCTGGAGGCGGACGAGATCGAGCACCGGCGCCGGAGCACGGTGCTGGGCGAGGTGATGCCGGTGCTGCGCGAGGGGCTGGGCTCCATCGCGGACGCGCAGCAGATCATGGTCGTCACCGATGTCGAGGGCCGGGTGCTGTGGCGCCAGGGCAATCCCGCCGTGATGCGCCGGGCCCATGACATCTGCCTGGAGGAGGGTGCCGCCTGGGCGGAGGCCGCGACCGGTACGAACGCGATCGGAACGGCGCTCGCCGCCCGCGCCCCCATCCAGGTGCACTCCGTCGAGCACTTCATCCGCGCGCTGCACACCTGGACCTGTGCGGCGGCCCCGGTACGCGATCCGCGTGACGGGCGGCTGATAGGGATCGTCGACATCAGCGGTCCGGCGTCCGCCTTCCATCCGACGGCACTCGCCCTGGTCGGCTCCGTCGCCAGGCTCGCCGAGGCCGAGGTGCGGACACGGCATCTGACCGCGATAGAACGGCTGCGCGCGGTGGCGGCGCCGATCCTGTGCCGGCTGGGCGGCCGGGCACTGGTGGTGGACACCCATGGCTGGCTGGCGGCGGTCACCGGGATGCCGCCGGTGGACCGGCTGCCCCTGCCCAAGTCGCTGCGGCCGGGCCGGGTGTGGCTGCCGTCGCTGGGCATGTGCCGGATGGAGCCGCTGCCCGGCGGCTGGCTGGTGCGGGTCGCGGACGGCTCGTCGGACGGGCCGCCGCGCCGGGTGGTGCTCGATCTGAGCCGGGCGCGGGGGCTCTCGGTCCATGTGGTCAGCCCGGTCGGCACCTGGACGCAGCGGCTCTCGCCCCGGCACGCGGAGCTGCTGTACGCGCTGGCGCTGCACCGGGAGGGGCGGACCGCCTCGGAGCTGGCGCGGGACATCTTCGGCGATCCGACCCGGACGGTGACGGTGCGGGCCGAGGTCTCCCGGATGCGGCGCCATCTGGCGGAGGTGCTGGCGCACCGCCCGTACCGCTTCGGCGAGGACGTCGAGGTGGAGGTGGTCCACCCGGAGCATCCGGGCGATCTGCTGCCGCACTCGAAGGCTCCGGTGGTGGTCGCGGCGCGGCGGCCGGTGCGGCGGGTCTGAGCCGGGAGGACGGGGCCGCACCGCCGGGTGTCCGCCGTCCGGGACGGGGCCCGCTTTGGGCCGGAACGGGGGGTCATGGTTGTCTGGCGGCCATGAGCAATGCCGCGAATCCCGACAGCCCCACCACCGAGGTGACCATCTGGTCGCTGGAGCAGACCTCACCCGCCGACCTGCGGCCCGCCGCCGTTCCGGAGGGTGATCTGCGGATCGTACGGTCGGCGGTGCCACTGCCCGAGTTCAGCCGGTTCCTCTATACGGCGGTCGGCGGCGACATCCAGTGGACCGACCGGCTCGCGATGACCTACGCGCAGTGGCAGGAGGCCCTGGAGCGGCCCGGGGCCGAGACCTGGGTGGCGTACGAGAACGGGACCCCGGCCGGTTACATCGAGCTCGACCCGCAGGACGACGGCGTGGTCGAGATCATGTACTTCGGGCTGATCCCGGCGTTCCGGGGCCGCCGCATAGGTGGCCATCTGCTCTCGTACGGGGTGGCGCGCGCCTGGGATCTGGCCGAGCGCTGGCCGGAGCGGACGGAGACGAAGCGGGTGTGGCTGCACACCTGTTCCAAGGACGGCCCGCACGCCATGGACAACTACCTGCGGCGCGGCTTCCGGCTCTTCGACACGAGGACCGAGCGGGAGCCGGACGTGGCGACACCCGGTCCGTGGCCCGGCGCGCACGCTTCCTGACGGCACACAACCGCACACGGCCGCACGCGACGGGACGGCGACGGCACACACGTATACGCACCTGTCCGGGGCGGCGCGGACCCCGCCCCGGGGTGACGCTCGACACAGCGTCTCGCTCTTCGGGACCATCTCGTCCACATAGCGGATAGTGGTGGACTGGCCCGAGATTCGCGTGACACGCTTCCGCCATGTCCGGAACTGGAATTGCCTTGGTGAGTCGACGCCACGTCGACCTCGGCCGCATGTCCAGCGCCATCTGTCCGGCGGGCTGAGAGTCCCAGCACCGCCGCGATCCCCTTACCTCTGCAACTCCCCGCGCACCGCCGCGCCTCAGCGCGAGTGTGCCGTTCAGAGCCGCCCTCCCGCAGTCCCGAAGGACGTATTGTCATGGCCGCTACCCCGGAACAGCCTGCGACCACCACGCCCCGCCGCAAGGCCGGACGTCACCGTGGCGAAGGCCAGTGGGCGATGGGTCACTTCACCCCGCTCAACGGGAACGAGCAGTTCAAGAAGGACGACGACAGTCTCAATGTGCGGACACGTATTGAGACGATCTACTCCAAGCGCGGCTTCGACTCCATCGACCCGAACGACCTTCGTGGACGTATGCGCTGGTGGGGGCTGTACACCCAGCGCAAGCCCGGCATCGACGGCGGCAAGACGGCCGTCCTGGAGCCGGAGGAGCTGGACGACCGCTACTTCATGATGCGCGTCCGCATCGACGGCGGCCGGCTGACCACCGCACAGCTGCGCGTCATCGGTGAGATCTCGCAGGAGTACGCCCGCGGTACGGCCGACATCACCGACCGGCAGAACATCCAGCTGCACTGGATCCGCATCGAGGACGTCCCGGAGATCTGGCGGAAGCTGGAGGCCGTCGGGCTCTCCACCACCGAGGCCTGCGGCGACTGCCCCCGCGTGATCATCGGCTCCCCGGTGGCGGGCATCGCCGCCGACGAGATCATCGACGGCTCGCCCGCGGTCGACGAGATCCACGAGCGCTACATCGGCAGCAAGGAGTTCTCCAACCTGCCGCGCAAGTTCAAGACCGCGATCTCCGGCTCGCCCGTGCAGGACGTGGTGCACGAGATCAATGACATCGCCTTCGTCGGCGTCGACCACCCGGAGCACGGTCCGGGCTTCGACGTCTGGGTCGGCGGCGGCCTCTCCACCAACCCCCGGTTCGCCGAACGCCTCGGCGCCTGGGTCCCGCTCGGCGAGGTGCCCGACGTCTGGGCCGGAGTCGTCGGCATCTTCCGCGACTACGGCTACCGGCGGCTGCGCACCCGGGCCCGGCTGAAGTTCCTGATGGCCGACTGGGGGCCGGAGAAGTTCCGCCAGGTACTGGAGGACGAGTACCTCAAGCGCCCGCTGCTCGACGGACCCGCGCCCGAGCAGCCCAGCTCCCGCTGGCGTGACCACATCGGTGTGCACCAGCAGCAGGACGGCCGCTTCTACGTCGGGTTCGCCCCGCGGGTCGGCCGGGTGGACGGCTCCACCCTGGCCAAGATCGCCGATCTGGCCGCCGCCCACGGCTCGGACCGGCTGCGCACCACCGTCGAGCAGAAGATGATCATCCTGGATGTGGAACGGGACCAGGTCGAGTCGCTGTCCGCCGGTCTGGAGGCGCTGGACTTCCAGGTGAAGCCCTCACCGTTCCGGCGGGGCACGATGGCCTGCACCGGCATCGAGTTCTGCAAGCTGGCGATCGTCGAGACGAAGGCGCGCGGCGCCTCGCTGATCGATGAACTGGAGCGCCGCCTGCCGGAGTTCGAGGAACCGCTCACCATCAACATCAACGGCTGCCCCAACGCCTGCGCCCGCATCCAGACAGCCGACATCGGCCTCAAGGGACAGCTGATGCTCGACAGCGCGGGCAACCAGGTCGAGGGCTACCAGGTGCACCTCGGTGGCGCACTCGGCCTGGAGGCCGGGTTCGGCCGCAAGGTCCGCGGCCTGAAGGTCACATCGGCCGAACTTCCCGACTACGTCGAGCGGGTGCTCGGCCGCTTCCAGGAGGAGCGCGAGGACGGCGAGCGCTTCGCGACCTGGGCGGCGCGGGCCAGTGCGGAGTCGCTGTCATGAGCGAGCGAGCCGCACCGTTCTACTGCCCCTACTGCGGTGACGAGGACCTGCGTCCGCACGAGACCGGGCACGGCGCCTGGGAATGCGCCTCCTGCAATCGCGCGTTCCAGCTCAAGTTCCTGGGCCTGCTGAGCCGGGGACTGCAGCGCAACGACGGGGAACGGGACGGGATATGACGGACACTCTGTCGGCCACCCGGCTCACCGACGGCCAACTCCGGGAGCTGGCCGGGCGGGCGGGCCGTGAGCTGGAGGACGCCTCCGCGCTCGACATCCTGAAATGGGCCACCGACACCTTCGGCCCGCGGTTCTGTGTCACCTCCTCCATGGAGGACGCCGTCGTCGCGCACCTCGCCTCCCGGGTCCTGCCCGGTGTGGACGTGGTGTTCCTCGACACCGGCTACCACTTCCCCGAGACCATCGGCACCCGGGACGCGGTGGACGCGGTGATGGACGTCCATGTCATCACGCTGACCCCGCGGCGCAGCGTCGCCGAGCAGGACGCCGAGCACGGGCCGAAGCTGCACGACCGGGACCCCGACCTGTGCTGCGCCCTGCGGAAGGTCGCCCCCCTGGAGGACGGCCTGACGTCCTACACCGCCTGGGCGACCGGGCTGCGCCGCGACGAGTCCCCCACCCGGGCCGGCACCCCGGTCGTCGGCTGGGACGAGAAGCGCCGCAAGGTCAAGGTCTCGCCGATCGCCCGCTGGACCCAGGACGACGTGGACACCTATGTGGCGGAGCACGGCGTGCTCACCAACCCGCTGCTGATGGACGGCTACGCCTCCGTCGGCTGCGCGCCCTGCACCCGCCGGGTGCTGGAGGGCGAGGACGCACGCGCCGGCCGCTGGGCCGGGCGGGGCAAGACCGAGTGCGGGCTGCACGGCTGATGACGACTGATCAGGAGACTTCGATGAGCGTGACGGAGACGGGAGCCACCATCTGGCTGACCGGTCTGCCGAGCGCGGGCAAGACCACCATCGCGTACGAACTGGCGGGCCGCCTCAGGGGCGAGGGCCACCGGGTCGAGGTGCTCGACGGGGACGAGATCCGGGAGTTCCTCTCCGCGGGGCTCGGCTTCTCCCGCGAGGACCGGCACACCAACGTGGCGCGGATCGGATTCGTCGCCGAACTGCTCGCGGCCAACGGCGTGAAGGTGCTGGTGCCGGTCATCGCGCCCTTCGCGGACAGCCGGGAGGCGGTCCGCGAGCGGCACGCCGCCGAGTCCACCACCTACCTGGAGGTGCACGTGGCGACGCCCGTGGAGGTGTGCTCCGTACGCGATGTGAAGGGGCTCTACGCCAAGCAGGCGGCGGGCGAGATCAGCGGCCTCACCGGGGTGGACGACCCCTACGAGGCACCCGACTCGCCCGACCTGCGGATCGAGTCGCACCAGCAGACCGTGCAGGAATCCGCGGCGGCGCTGCACGCGCTGCTCACCGAGAGGGGTCTGGCGTGAGCACCGTCACCACCGTGCCCGAGGGCACCGTCAATCCGTACGCGCTCAGCCACCTGGACTCCCTGGAGTCGGAGGCGGTGCACATCTTCCGCGAGGTGGCGGGGGAGTTCGAGCGGCCGGTGATCCTGTTCTCCGGCGGCAAGGACTCGATCCTGATGCTGCATCTGGCGCTCAAGGCGTTCGCGCCCGCGCCGGTGCCGTTCACGCTGCTCCATGTGGACACCGGGCACAACTTCCCCGAGGTCCTGGAGTACCGCGACCGTACGGTCCGGAAGTACGGGCTGCGGCTGCACGTGGCCTCCGTGCAGGAGTACATCGACGCCGGGAAACTCCGCGAGCGCCCCGACGGCACCCGCAACCCGCTCCAGACCGTGCCGCTGACCGAGGCGATCCAGCGGCACCGCTTCGACGCGGTGTTCGGCGGCGGGCGGCGCGACGAGGAGAAGGCGCGCGCCAAGGAGCGGGTCTTCTCGCTGCGCGACGAGTTCTCCCAGTGGGACCCGCGCCGCCAGCGCCCGGAACTGTGGCAGCTGTACAACGGCCGGCACGCCCCCGGTGAGCACGTCCGGGTCTTCCCGATCTCCAACTGGACCGAGCTGGACGTCTGGCAGTACATCGAGCGCGAGTCCATCGAGCTCCCGGAGATCTACTTCGCCCATGAGCGCGAGGTCTTCAACCGCAACGGCATGTGGCTGACCGCGGGCGAGTGGGGCGGCCCCAGGGAGCACGAGCGGACCGAGACCCGCCAGGTGCGCTACCGCACGGTCGGCGACATGTCCTGCACCGGCGCCGTCGACTCCGACGCCACCACCCTGGACGCGGTCATCACCGAGATCGCCGCCTCCCGGCTCACCGAGCGGGGCGCGACCCGGGCCGACGACAAGATGTCCGAGGCCGCGATGGAAGACCGCAAGCGCGAAGGGTACTTCTGAGGGTCTCCCGTGCGGATCACGCCGGGCCCCACCCGCCCCGGCACCGCACCGCACCGCGCCGCGCCGCGCAGCCATCGGTACGGCACGCACGTCGGCCACCGGCACCCTCCCGCCGGTCACCGGCGCCCGGCGTCGATTCCTTGTCCCCGCGGCGCACGGCACCAGCCCCCGCTCCCCGATCCGGCCCGATCCTCACGAGAGGCCCGCAATGACCAGCACCACCGAGCAGTTGTCGGCCACCACCCTGCTGCGGTTCGCCACCGCCGGGTCCGTCGACGACGGCAAGTCCACCCTCGTGGGGCGGCTTCTGCACGACTCCAAGTCGGTCCTCACCGATCAGCTGGAGGCCGTCACCCAGGCTTCGCTGGGCCGCGGCCAGGAGGCGCCCGACCTCGCGCTGCTGACCGACGGGCTGCGGGCCGAGCGCGAGCAGGGCATCACCATCGATGTCGCCTACCGCTACTTCGCCACCGCCCGGCGCCGCTTCATCCTCGCCGACACCCCGGGCCATGTGCAGTACACGCGCAACATGGTGACGGGCGCCTCCACCGCGGAGCTGGCCGTCGTCCTGGTCGACGCGCGCAACGGCGTGGTCGAGCAGACCCGCCGGCACGCCGCCGTCGCCGCGCTGCTGCGCGTTCCGCACGTGGTGCTCGCCGTGAACAAGATGGACCTCGTCGAGTACGCGGAGCCGGTGTTCGCCGCGATCGCCGAGGAGTTCACCGCGTACGCCGCCTCGCTCGGCGTCCCGGAGATCACCGCGATCCCGATCTCCGCGCTGGCCGGGGACAACGTGGTGGAGCCGTCGGCCCATATGGACTGGTACGGCGGCCCGACCGTGCTGGAGCACCTGGAGACGGTGCCGGTCAGCCACGACCTCACCGGCTGCCACGCCCGCTTCCCGGTGCAGTACGTCATCCGGCCGCAGACCGCCGAGCACCCCGACTACCGGGGGTACGCGGGCCAGATCGCCGCCGGGGTCTTCCGGGTCGGCGAGAGCGTCACCGTACTGCCCTCCGGACGTACGACGACGATCGCCGGGATCGACGCGCTCGGCGAGAGCGTGGACATCGCCTGGGCCCCCCAGTCGGTGACCGTCCGGCTGGCCGACGACATCGACGTCTCGCGCGGCGACCTGCTCGCGCCCACCGACGACGCACCCGCTGTCACGAGGGACGTCGGGGCGACCGTCTGCCATGTGGCCGACCAGCCGCTCTCGGTCGGCCAGCGGGTGCTGCTCAAGCACACCACCCGTACGGTCAAGGCGATCGTCAAGGACATCCCGTCCCGGCTGACCCTGGACGACCTCTCCCAGCACCCGGCCCCGGGCCGGCTGGTCGCCAACGACATAGGCCGGGTCGTCGTGCGCACCGCCGAGCCGCTCGCGCTCGACGCCTACGCGGACTCCCGGCGCACCGGTTCGTTCCTGCTGATCGACCCGGCGGACGGCACCACGCTCTCGGCCGGGATGGCGGGCGCCTCGTTCGCGGAGGTCGCGCTGCCCGGTACCGGTGAGGGCCCCGCGAACGACGACGCGGAATGGGACTTCTGATGGGAATCGACGTCTTCTCCACCTTCGCGAAGGAGGGCGGCCGCGTCGGCAGCGGCGCCCTCGGCAGCGGTCAGGGCGGGGTCGGGCGATGTGCGTGATGACGTACGCGCACTGCCTGCGCGCCCGCCCGTACCCACCGCACCGCCGGCACAGCACGCACCGCCGGCACATCCAGCGCCACCCGTCCGCCCCGAACAGCCGGTTCGGACGAAGACCTGCCGACCGCCCGGCCGTGTCCCCGGACTTCCGAGGGACGTGAGCACCGGGCCGACGAGAGGAAAACCTCCCGTGCCTGCCCCACGTACCACCGTCTCCCGCAGCCTCGCCGCCGCCGTCGCCCTGCCGATGCTGGCCGTGGCACTGACCGCCTGCGGTTACGGATCCGAGGCGAAGGACGACGACGCCGGGAAGGCGAACGTCTCCGCCGGCGGCAAGAAGCTCTCCGCGGACACCGTGAAGATCGGCTACTTCCCGAACCTCACGCACGCGACCGCCCTGGTCGGAATCCAGGAAGGCACCATCCAGAAGGAGCTCGGCGGTACGAAGGTCGTGCCCTCGACCTTCAACGCGGGCCCGTCCGAGATCGAGGCGCTCAACGCGGGATCGATCGACATCGGCTTCATCGGCCCCTCCCCCTCGATCAACGGCTACGTCAAGTCGAAGGGCAAGGGCCTGCGGATCATCGGCGGTTCGGCCTCCGGCGGGGTGAAGCTGGTCGTGAACCCGAAGAAGATCAAGACCCTGGACGACCTCAAGGGCAAGAAGATAGCCACCCCGCAGCTCGGCAACACCCAGGACGTGGCGTTCCTCAACTGGATCTCCGAGAAGGGCTGGAAGGTCGACGCCCAGAGCGGCAAGGGCGACATCTCCGTGGTCCGTTCGGACAACAAGGTGACGCCGGACGCCTACAAGTCCGGTTCGCTGGACGGTGCCTGGGTTCCGGAGCCGACCGCTTCCAAGCTGGTCTCCGAGGGCGCGAAGGTGCTGCTCGACGAGTCGACGCTGTGGCCGGACAACAAGTTCGTGATCACGAACATCATCGTGTCCCAGAAGTTCCTCTCCGAGCACCCCGATGTCGTCGAGGCGGTGCTGCGGGGCTCGGTGAACACCAACAAGTGGATCAACGCCAACCCGGATCTCGCGAAGGCGTCCGCCAACAAGGCGCTGGAGACCCTGAGCGGCAAGCCGCTGGCCCCGGAGATCCTCGACCCGGCGTGGAAGTCCATCCAGGTCATCAACGACCCGCTGGCGGCGACGCTGGACGCGCAGGCGGCGCACGCGGTGAAGGCCGGTCTGCTGGAGGAGCCGGACCTCAAGGGCATCTACGACCTGGGGCCGCTGAACAAGATCCTCAAGGCCGAGGGCGAGCCCGCGGTCGACGACGCCGGTCTCGGCGTCAAGTAGCCCGCAGTCCGGTCCGACCGCCGTCCGCACGACGGCTGTCCGGTCCGACGGCTGTCCGGTCCGACGGCTGTCCGTCCGATCGCCCGTATTCAGGATTCCAGGATTCCCAGGAGGTGACGACCATGGCGACCACCACCCTCACCAAGGCCGAGGACCGCGCGACGGTCGAGCACGCCGCTCGTCTCACGCATGTCTCGAAGTCCTTCGCCGGACCCACGGGGCAGCAGCTCGTCCTGGACGACATCACGCTCGATGTCGCTCCCGGCGAATTCGTCACCCTCCTGGGAGCCTCCGGGTGCGGGAAGTCGACGCTGCTGAACCTGGTGGCCGGACTCGACCGCCCGACCGCGGGGTCCATCGAGACCCCCGGCGGGCGGCCCGCCCTGATGTTCCAGGAGCACGCCCTCTTCCCGTGGCTGACCGCGGGCAAGAACATCGAACTGGCCCTGCGGCTGCGCGGGGTGCCCAAGCCGGACCGCCGGACCGAGGCGGAGCGGCTGCTCGAACTCGTACGGCTCGGCGGGGCGTACGGCAAGCGGGTGCACGAACTCTCGGGCGGTATGCGTCAGCGGGTGGCGATGGCCCGCGCACTCGCCCAGGACAGCCGGCTCCTGCTGATGGACGAGCCGTTCGCCGCCCTCGACGCCATCACCCGCGATGTGCTGCACGACGAGCTGACCCGGATCTGGCACGAGACGAACGCCTCGGTCCTCTTCGTCACCCACAACGTGCGCGAGGCGGTACGGCTCGCCCAGCGCGTCGTCCTGCTGTCGTCGCGGCCGGGCCGGATCGCCCGGGAGTGGACGGTGGGCATCGAGCAGCCGCGCCGGATCGAGGACAAGGCGGTGGCGGAGCTGTCCGTCGAGATCACCGAACAACTGCGTGGGGAGATCCGCCGACATGGCCAGCACTGACATCACGTCCGACCGGGACCGGAAGGACGGGCCGGCCGGCGCGAACTCCGACGACCTGGCCGGTCTGGAGGCCGGACTCGACGCGCTGGACGCCGTCCAGGTGCGCCGGACCCCGGTGCGCGAGATCCTGCTGCGCAAGGTCCTGCCGCCCGTGGTCGCGGTCGTCCTGGTCCTGGTGATCTGGCAGCTGCTGGTCCGGGCCCAGGTCACCGAGGACTACAAGCTGCCGCCGCCGTCCGCGGTATGGGACAGCGCGGTCGACATGTGGTTGCGGGGGACCCTGCTGGAGGTCGTCTGGACCAGTGTGTCGCGCGGCCTGCTCGGCTTCCTGCTGGCGGTGGCCATCGGCACGCCGCTGGGTCTGCTGGTCGCCCGGGTGAAGCTGGTCCGGGCCGGCATCGGCCCGATCCTGTCCGGTCTCCAGTCGCTGCCCTCGGTGGCGTGGGTGGCCCCGGCCGTCATCTGGCTCGGACTGAACGACAGCATGATGTACGCGGTGATCCTGCTGGGTGCCGTCCCGTCGATCGCCAACGGTCTGGTCTCCGGGGTCGACCAGGTCCCGCCGCTGTTCCTGCGGGCGGGCCGCACGCTCGGCGCGACCGGGCTGCGCGGGACCTGGCACATCGTGCTGCCGGCCGCGCTCCCCGGCTATCTGGCCGGGCTGAAGCAGGGCTGGGCCTTCTCCTGGCGTTCACTGATGGCCGCCGAGATCATCGCCTCGTCCCCCGATCTCGGGCTCGGCCTCGGGCAGTTGCTGGAGAACGGCCGCAACAACTTCGACATGCCGGGGATCTTCCTCTCCATCCTTCTGATCCTCTTCGTCGGCATCGCGATCGACCTGCTGATCTTCAGCCCGCTGGAGCGATGGGTGCTGCGCAGCCGCGGCCTCCTCGTCAAGAACTGACAGAACCGCGAAGACCGCAGAACCGACGGAACCGAGAGAGCCGAGAGAACGAGTACGCCGATGTCCACCCCTGTCCTCCTCGTGATCGCCCACGGCAGCCGCGACCCGCGGCACGCCGCGACCGTGCACGCGCTCACCGCGCGGGTACGGGCGCTGCGGCCGGGGATACGGGTGGAGACGGGCTTCCTGGATTTCCACGCACCGTCCGTGCCCAGGCTGCTCGAACGCCTGGCCGCGGAGGGCGCGGGCGAGATCGTCGCCCTCCCCCTGCTGCTCACCCGGGCCTTCCACGCCAAGACCGACATTCCCGCGGTCCTGCGCGAGGCCCGGACCCGGATACCGGGGCTGGACATCCGTCAGGCCGAGGTCCTGGGCCCCTCGCCCCTGCTCAACGCGGCCCTGGACCGGCGACTGCACCAGGCCGGGGTCTCCCCCGGCGACAAGAGTTCGACCGGGCTCGTCCTGGCCTCGGCGGGCTCCACAGACCCGGAGGCGATCGCAGTGATCGCTGAAATCGCGCGGGAGCTGCGGCACACCGGTTGGTGCGCCGTGCGGCCTGCGTTCGCCTCCGCTGTTTCCCCGGACCGCCCCCGCACCGAGGACGCGGTGCGGGCGCTGCGGGCCGAGGGCGTACGCCGGGTGGCGGTCGCCCCGTACGTCATCGCACCCGGACGGCTCCCGGACCGGATCGCGGCGGGTGCCGCGGCGGCCGGGGCCGATGTTCTGGCCGATGTGCTGGGCCCGGCACCGGAGTTGGCACGGCTGCTGCTGACCCGGTACGACGAGGCGCGGCTCACGGCCTGTGCGTCGCTGACGGCCTGAGCCGGCCGGAGGCGAACGGCGACGGACGGCGGCGGCCAAGGGCGGTCGGCGCAGGCTTGAGCCGAATAGTGCGGACCGGCGCGGACCGACGCGGACCGGCGCGGACCGGCGCAGGCACGAGCCGACCGGTGCGGACCGAACGCGACCGGAGGCGGCCAGAGGCGGCCGGTAGGATCGTGGCACCGGTTCGGCCACCCTCACCGCCGAACGGCCCGGTGCCACCCGGGGGCGGACCGCCCCGTACGGCTGCCGCACCTCCCCTCCCCTCCCCTCCCCTTCTCCGCGCCCGCCCTCATCCGGGCACGGCCACGGCCGTCCACCGGCCGGGGCATGGGCCGGTGCCGACCGGCGCAGGGGTGTTCGCACCTGTACGAAGGAGTCCCGCCCATGTCCGCCACCGTCCCCACGGCCGGCACCGGCCCCGCCCGCGTCCCCGCCCCTTCCACCGCCCCCGGCCGCCCCGCTCCGGTGCCGGTGATCCACGCCGACGGGGTCACCCTCGTGCGGGACGGCAAGGTGCTGCTCGACTCGGTCTCGCTGACGGTACGCGGCGGTGAGCACTGGGCGCTGCTCGGCGCCAACGGCGCGGGAAAGAGCACGCTGCTCTCACTGCTCGGGGCCCTCACCCACCCCACCCGCGGCTCCGTGCAGGTGCTGGGGGAGACCCTGGGCCGGGTCGATCTGCGGGAGCTGCGCACACTGCTCGGGCATGTCGACCCACGTCATCCGCTGCGTTCACCTCTGTCCGTGCGCGAGGTGGTGCTCACAGGACTGACCAACTCCATCGAGCCGGTGCCCCGGTGGTCCGCCACCGCCGAACAGCGGGACCGGGCCGGCCGGCTGCTGGACATGCTGGGGATGACCGGCAAGGAGGGAGCGCGCTGGCCCTCGCTGTCCCAGGGGGAGCGCGGGCGCACGCTCATCGCCCGTGCGCTGATGCCGCGGCCCCGGCTGCTGCTCCTCGACGAGCCGGCGACCGGGCTCGACCTCGCCGCCCGTGAGCAGTTGCTGGACAGCCTGGACGCCTTGCGTCAGGAGCACCCGGAACTCGCGACCGTGCTGGTCACCCATCATCTGGAGGAGCTGCCCGCCTCCACCACCCACGCGATGCTGCTGCGCGGCGGGCGGTGTGTCGCCTCCGGGCCCGCCGACGGGGTGCTGACCACGGACCGGGTCAGCGACTGCTTCGGGCATCCGGTGCGGATCGAGCGCACGGACGGCCGGTGGACCGCGCGGGCCCGGCGCCCGACCCGCGGCTGAGGACTCAGACCTCGGCGAACGGATCGTCGATGAACGGGGTGGCCTGGTGGAAGTAGAGCAGCCAGCCCGACTCCTCCCGCCGCCACAGCGAACTGCGGTGGGAGCGCAGCCCCTTGGACTCCGTGTCGAAGGTGAGGTGCACCAGGTCGGTGCAGAGCTGGACTCCCCGCATCCGGGAGGCGGTCAGCGGCCCGGGGTTCGGGGCGTCGTCCGCGGTCAGCGAGGCGATGATCGTTTCCCGGCTCCAGAGGCGTCCGCTGGTGCCGATCTCCCGGAACTCCGGGTGCAGCAGAGTGGCGAGAAGATCCGCTGAGGCCCGCACCAGCGGGTCCAGGAGGCGAAGCTCGCCTTCGATGGCGGCGGCCACGGCGGGCGACGGCTCAGACACGTGTCATCTCCACGAGTTTTGCAACGGTGTTCCAGTTACGGCTGGTGGCGGTGAGGCCCTTGGTGAATGCGGGCCTCGACAGGGCAGCGGCCAGCTTGGAGCGGCCGAGCCCGTCGGGAGCGTACAGGTAGAGCGCGCGGTCCCCGAGCCCGAACTCCTCGGGGAGGAAGGAATCCGCGTCCAGCGAGGCGAAGCGTGCGGCGTCCACGGGTTGCCCGAAGTAGGTGACGTGCACCTGCTTGCCCTCCAGTTCGGCGGCCGGGAACGGGCAGGCGTCGGCGACGGCCGCGAGATAGGGGCCGCTGCGGACCAGGCAGCCGACGTGGAAGCCGAACCGCTGCTCGACGGCCTTCTCCAGCGCTGCGGCGAGTGCGTCCTCGTCGTCACTTTCACTGCTGAAGACCGCGTTGCCGCTCTGCAGATGGGTGGCGATGTCCCGGTGGCCCAGCTCCCCCAGCACGGTGCGCAGTTCCGCCATGGGGACCCGCTTGTGGCCGCTCACGTTGATCCCGCGCAGCAGCGCCGCGTACTTCATGGTCATGGGCACACCATAGGACGATCTTTCCGAGCTGTGCGGCCGCCGCGCCCCGTGGGGGAGGGCGCGGCGGCCGTGGAACACGCGGATGCCGGGCGGTGGCGGGTGAGCGCCGCCGCCCGGCATCCGAACGGGCCGGTGACTACTCGACGACCTTGAGCAGCAGGTTGGCCGTGCCCTCGGTCGCGTTGGTGATGGCGTCCGGGGTGGCTCCCTCGGTGAGCGCCGTGGCGACCTCCTCCGGGGTGGCGTCCTGGTGTCCGCCCAGGTAGACGGCGGCGGCACCGACGACGTGCGGGGTCGCCATGGACGTACCGGAGATGGTGTTCGAGCCGTCGTCGCTGTCGTTCCAGGCGGACGTGATGTCCGAGCCCGGGGCGTAGATGTCCACGACGGAGCCGTAGTTGGAGAACGACGACTGCTCGTCGTCCACCGTGGACGAGGCTACGGTGATGGCCTCGGGGACGCGGGAGGGCGAGCCCTCGCCGGCGTCGCTGGAGTCGTTGCCCGCGGCCACCGCGAAGGTGACGCCGGAGGCGATGGCCTTCTGGACGGCCGCGTCGAGGGCCTCGTCGGCGCCGCCGCCGAGGCTCATGTTGGCGACGGACGGGCCCTCGTGGTTCTCGGTGACCCAGTCGATGCCGGCGACGACCTGCTCGGTGGTGCCCGAGCCGGAGTCGTCCAGCACGCGGACGGCCACGATGTCGGCCTTCTTGGCGACGCCGTACGAGGCACCGGCGATGGTCCCGGCCACGTGGGTGCCGTGGCCGTTGCCGTCGTCCGCGTCGTCGTCGTTGTCCACGGCGTCGAAGCCCGAGGTGGCCCGGCCCTCGAAGTCGCTGTGGGTGACACGGACACCGGTGTCGATGACGTACGCGGTGACACCCTCGCCCGCCGCGTCCGGGTAGTTGTACGCGTCGTCGCCCGTGGTCTCGGTCTGGTCGATCCGGTCCAGGCCCCACGACGGCGGGTTGTCCTGGGTGGCGTCGATGTGGAACTTCTTGTTCTGCACCACCTTGGAGACGGCCGGGTCGGCCGCGAGCCGCTTGGCCTCGGTCAGCGAAAGGCCGCTGGCGGAGAAGCCGTTGATGGCGGAGGAGTAGTTCCGCTTGAGCTTGCCGCCGTACTCCTTGGCGAGCTCGGCCTTGTCCGTCTTCTGGTCCAGCATCACGATGTAGCTGCCGGAGACGGCGGTCGCCGCGTCCGTGCCGTAGACCGTGCCCATCGCGGGAGCCGGCGCGGCTCCGGCGAGCGTGGTGTTGAGAAGGGTGACTCCGGCCGCTGCCGCCACGGCGGTTATCGCGGCGGTGAGCTTGAACCGGCGGGTGCGCTGCTGAGTGGTCATGAAGAGGGAGCTCCTCGTCATTCTTTGTGGGGGGATTGGCCCTCGGCCGGAAGATCTCCGGGGGCTGGCTCGAAACCCTGACCGATTGACGCGCGCAGATCAAGGCCTCCCGTGGCTGCGACTTACACAACAAGGTTTCTTAATAAGAAATCAGCCACACCCGGCCCCCGTGGGCGGCGGACGCCCACGGATCCGCCGCACAGGCCTCTCGCACCGCTATCACCGGCCACAACGCCCGCAGCCGGCACCTGGGCAACTCCCGCCCGGCACACGGCCGGGCGAGCCGAGACGGCTTGTTTTCGCCCCCGAGGGCCCACCTCGCGCACGGCCCCGAAATCGGCGGAACACTCCTCGTGGACGGGTGAAGACCCAGGTGAATCCGCGAAGGTCCCCGCGCACGCCATGAAGGTGAACGACGACAGGTGAATGCGACGCGCAGCTGTGTGAAATCACGAGGAGACACGTGAAGATACGGAAACCGGAGCCGCCACGACCTGTGACAGCTCCGGTTTCCGGCACCGCGGCCCCGCCGGCACCCCCGGACGGGGACACCGGTCCGGGGGCTCAGGAGGCGAGTTCGGCCTCGATGAGATCCGCCGCGCGAAGCGTCCCGCCCTCCGCCGCCATCCGCCGGCGGACCTCGGAGGACCTCGCCGCCACCTCCGGGTCGTCCACCAGGGCGAGTACGGCGGCGCGCAGGGCCTGCGCGTCGGCCTCCTCCATCGAGAGCCGGCGTGCCACGCCGAGCCCCTGGAGCATGTCGGCGTTGGCGAACTGGTCGACGCCCTGCGGGAGCGCGACCATCGGTGTACCGGTGGCCAGCCCCTCCTGACTGCCGCCCGCGCCCGCGTGGGTGATGAACGCGTCCGCCTGCTTCAGCACGGACAGCTGCGGCACCCAGGAGTGCACCTCCACATTGGCGGGTACGTCGCCGAGCTCGGACGGGTCGACGAACGCGCCGATCTGCAGCACCACGTGCCAGCCGGGCAGATCACCGAACGCCTTGACGCACTCGCGGTAGAAGGCGGGGTGATTGGTGTTCGCGGAGCCGAGCGAGACCAGGAGCACCTTCTCGGCATCTGCCGGACGCTTCCACTCCCCCTGGTCGGCCCGCTCGCCCTGACAGGCGCCGACGAAGGTGTACACCTCGCGGTCCACCCGGTCGGCGTTCGGCTGGAGCACCTCGGGGATCAGGACGAGCCCGCGGCGCGGACGGGCCACGAAGTCGTCCGAGCTGAGATCGCCGAGGCCGTTCCCGGTGAGCCAGTCCGCGAATCGGGCGTAGTACTCCCGGCCCCGCTCGCTCTGCCTGAGCTCGGCGTTCATGGGCTCGGCGACCTCTTCCTCGTATCCCTCCCAGGGCACGAGGTTGGGCCAGAGGGAGACGGCGGGAACGCCCCAGCGATGCGCGAGAACGCGCGCCGGATAGGAGGTGACGTCATGCAGGACGAGGTCGGGTTCATCACCCGCGAAGGCCTCGGCCAGCTGCGGGAGCGCCTGGACCGCGTCATTGAGGAAGGGCTCGATGTTGTCGATCCATTCCGTGCCCCAGGCCTCGTGGTCCTCCTCCGTCGGGAGGACCGACCGGTAGATCACCGGCTCGGCTCCGGTCGTGGCGATCTTCTCGGCGAAGGAGGCCGGGATGGCGTAACTGACGCGGTACCCACGGGCGACGAGCTCCCGGATGACTTCCAGGCTCGGGTTCACGTGCCCGTGGGCGGCGATGGAGAACATGGCGATATGGGCACGCGGAGATTCCGTCATGCCGTTCAACCTAGACGAGACGATACGTATCGTGCAAGCACATCCCGTGCGGGCCGGCTCCCGCCGCTCAGCGCTGATAGCGGGCCAGAACCCGGTTCCCGTCCTCGACCAGACGCTTCTCCAGCTCGTCGATGCCGATCGCCCCGCTGTAGTACTCCTGGAGCGCGGGGGTCGCCACCTTGTCCTTCCACTCGGGGTAGCCGCGTACGGACTGCGCGGGCGCCGGACGCAGCCCCCGGGCGAGCGCCGTGCCGGTCGCCCAGCCGTTCTCGGCGGTGTGCAGGGCGGGATCGGCCAGGGCCTCGGTGCCGGTGGGAAGCATCCAGTCGCCCCTGGCCAGCCGCACCATGTTGCGCGGCTGGAGCAGGAAGTCGATGAACCGCACCGCCTCCTTCTTGTGCGGGCTGTCCTCCGCGACCGAGAGCGTCTGCGGGCTCACGCCCTGGGTCGCTCCGGCGCTTCCCGCCGGGGCGGGCAGCACCGTCCACTCGAAGCCCTCGGGAGCCTGCTCGACGATCTGCTGGCGGTAGGAGAACCCCAGCGGCACCATGGCGTACCTGCCGCCGAAGAAGCCGGGCAGGGTGTCGGAGCCGCCCATGCCGAGCGCCGTCCGGGCGGCGCTGCGGTCGGTGTTGACCTGGTCGTGGATGGTCCGGGGCACCACCCGCTCGCCCTCGTCGAAGCGGATGGACGCCTTGCCGTCCGCGTCGCGGTGGAAGAACCGCCCGCCGGCCGACAGGCTGAGATTGAGGGTGACGGAGACCGGTTCCTTCAGCGGCCAGGCGACGCCGTACGTGCCCTTCCCGGTCAGCTTCTCGGTGATCCGGCGGAACTCCTCCCAGCTCCAGGGCTTGCCGGGAGTCGGGACGCGGACCCCGGACGCCTTGAGGATCCTGGTGTTGGCGATCAGGACCTTGGGTTCCTGCAGGAACGGGACGCCGTAGACACCGCCGTCGAAGGTGGCGGTCCGCCAGGACCGCTCCGGGATGTCCTTCGTCAGCCGCTCGGGCAGCAGGGTGCGCAGATCGGCGAGATAGCCCCCGTACGCGAAGTCGGCGAGGTCGTCGGAGGCGTCATGGATGATGTCCGGCGCCTCGTCGCCCTCGAAGGAGGTGAGCAGTTGGTCGTGGACGTTGTCCCAGCTGCCCTGGACATAGTCCACCTGGATGCCGGGATGGGCCGCGTTCCACTCCTTCACCAGTTGCCTGTTGGCGTCGACGGACTCCTTCTGCCAGGCCAGCGACTGGAAGCTCAGCCTGATCGTGCCGTCCGCGTCCCTCCCGTCCCCGCCCCCGGAGCAGCCGGCGAGGAGCAGGGTCAGAGCGGTGGCGGCGGCCACCGCCCGCGAGAAGGCGCGCATCAGCTCTTCACCGCCCCGGCCATCATGCCGCCCGCGATCCGCTTCTGGATGACCGCGAAGAGGACGAGGGAGGGAAGGGTGGCGAGGAAGGCGGCGGCGGCGAGCGGGCCGAGATCGGCGACGCCCTCCGCGCCGAGGAAGTGCGTGAGTACGACCGGCAAGGTCTGTTTCTCCGGTGTCTTGAGCAGGACGAGCGCGAAGAAGAACTCGTTCCACGCGGTGATGAACGCGAAGAGGGCGGTGGCGACGATTCCGGGGGCCAGCAGCGGGGCGACGACCGAGACGAGTATCCGCGCCCGGCCCGCCCCGTCGACCGAGGCGGCCTCTTCCAGCTCCGGCGGCACGGCTCTCACATACCCGGCCAGCATCCACAGCGCGAACGGCAGCGACCAGACGACGTACACCATGATCAGCCCCCACAGGGTGTTGATCAGATGCAGGTTCTTGAGGATCAGGAAGAGCGGAATGATCACCAGGACGAAGGGGAACGCCTGGCTCACCACCACCCAGCCGGTCGCCGCCGTCGAGAGCCTGCCCCGGTGGCGGGCCATCACATAGGCCATGGGGGTCGCGATGACGACGGCGATCAGGGCGGCGCAGACGGCGGCGATCAGCGAGTTCGCCGCCGCCTGGAGCAGTGGCTGTTCGTCGAAGGCCTGCCGGAAGTTGTCCAGGGTGGGGTTCCGGGGGATCCAGGTCGGATGCAGCGAGCCCAGTTCGCGGGCGGGTTTGAAGGCCGTGGAGATCAGCCACAGGAACGGGAAGGCCAGGAAGATCAGATACGCCAGGAGCGCGGCGTACTGCCCGGCGCGTGCGGGCCCACTGGTACGGAGACTCACGCGTCCTCGCCTCCCCGGAGCCGGCCGGCCAGGTAGCAGGCGAGGATCACGGAGATCACCGCGACCATCACACAGCCCATCGCGGCGGCGTAGCCGAACTGTCCGTAGCGGAATGCCTCTTCGTAGGCGAAGAGCATCGGCAGCCTGGTACGGCCGCCGGGTCCGCCGCTGGTCAGGACATAGACCAGGGCGAAGGAGTTGAAGTTCCAGATGAAGTTGAGGGCGGTGATGGACAGGGCCACCGGTTTCAGTGCGGGCCAGGTGACCGTACGGAACCGGCGCCAGGCGCCCGCGCCGTCGAGGGCCGCGGCCTCGTGGAGTTCGTGCGGGGTGTTCTGGAGTCCGGCCAGCAGGGCGACCGTGGTCTGCGGCATGCCCGCCCAGATGCCGACCAGGATCACGGCGGGCAGCGCGGTGGCCAGTCCGGTCAGCCAGTCCCGCCCGTCGCCGAGTCCCAGATCACGGACGGTCTCGTTGAGAATGCCCGCGTCGGGGTTGTAGACGAGGCGCCACATGATGCCGAGGACCACTTCGGGCATGGCCCACGGAATGATCGCCAGCGCCCTCGCCAGCCAGCGCATGCGCAGCTTCTGGTTGAGCAGCAGGGCGAGGCCCAGGGCCAGGAAGAACTGGGGAACGGTGACACCGACCGCCCACAGCAGACCGATCCGGAACGAGTCCCAGAACAGGGTGTCGTGGAGCAGGTCCTGGAAGTTGAGCGCGCCGATCCACTGCGTGGAGCGGGTACGCCCCGACTGCGCGTCGGTGAAGGCCAGCATGATGCCGTAGAGCAGCGGCCCGACGCTGAGGATCAGGATCGGGATGAGCGCTGGCAGCACCAGGAACCAGGTGGCCCGGTCCCTCGCAGCCCGTCCGGCCCCCGTTCGCCCTCCGGCCCGGCCGTCACGCGGACCGCGTGCGCCGGACGGGCCGGACGGGCCGGACCGCTTCGTTGCGGTCGGCAATGTCACGAATTCGACCTCTTCGCTTCTTTGGATGGGATTCATCCCGGTCTGGCCGCCCGGTCGGCCCCCGTCATCGTGCTGACGGACCGTCCGTTCGTCAAGGCGGCCTGCGCGGATGCGAAAATCGGAGCCATGAACGAGATGCGTGCGCGCGAGGTACTGGCCGCTGCCGGACTTCCCGGCGGGGCGGAGCTGCTCGCGCTGGGCGAGAACGCGGTGTTCGCCGACGGCGACCTGGTGGTCAAGGTCGGCCGGGACGCCACGCTCCACCCGGAGCTACGGGACCGGGCCGAGCGCGAGGTGGCCGTCGCGCGGTGGCTGGCCGCGTCCGGGGTCCCCGCCGTACGGTCGGCCGAACCCGGGGCACGCCTGGTCGAGGGCCACCCGGTGACCCTGTGGCACCGGCTTCCCGAGGCCGTGCGCCCCGCCGAGCCGCAGGACCTCGCGCCCCTGCTCTCCCTCGTCCACGCGCTGCCCGCCCCGGCCGGCTTCACCCTGCCGCGCCGCGAGCTGCTCGGCGGCGTCGAGCGCTGGCTGCGGCTCGCGGGCGACACGATCGATCCGGCCGACGCCGACTATCTGCGGGAGCGCCGCGACGGCTTCGCGGCGGCCGCGGCCGCGCTGGCCCCGCATCTTCCGCCGGGTCCGATCCATGGCGACGCCCTCCCCCGCAACGTCCATGTCGGCCCGGACGGCCCCGTGCTGGTCGACCTGGAGACGTTCTCCTTCGATCTGCGGGAGCACGACCTGGTCGTGCTCGCCCTCTCCCGGGACCGCTACGGCCTGCCCGCCGCGGCGTACGACGCCTTCACCGCGGCGTACGGATGGGACGTGCGGCAGTGGGACGGCTGCGCGGTGCTGCGCGGAGCACGGGAGACGGCCAGCTGTGCCTGGGTCTCCCAGCACGCGCCCGCCAACCCGAAGGCACTCACGGAATTCCGGCGGCGGGTGGCGTCGTTGCGGGACGGTGACGCCGAGGTGCGCTGGTACCCCTTCTGAGACGGACGGCCGGCGGACTTCCGAGGCGGTTCACCGGTGGGCTTCCGAGGCGGACGGCGAGCGGACCGAAGGGGCCTCCGCACCCGGACCGGCTGACCGCCGGGCCTGCGGACCCGCGGACCTGCGGGGGGAAGTACCGCCCTCAGCCCTCGGACGGGGCCGATATGCCGGACAGCGTCGCCGCCGGCTCCCGCAGGGGCCAGTGCCCGTCGATCACCGCGTCGGCGCTGCCCTTCCGGCGGAGGAACTTCTCGAAATCGGCCGCCCAGCGCGCGTACCACTCGATCTGGCGCTCGTGCAGTTCGGCCGAGGTGAGTGCGGCCACCGAGCCGTGCCGCTCGGCTATCGCGTACGCCACGCGCACCGCGGCCAGCGCGTCCGCCCCCGCGTCGTGCGCGCCGCCGTGCACCACCCCGTACTCGACGCAGACCGCTTCGAGAGTGCGCTTGCCCTTGCGGTAGCGGTCGACGGCGCGGTCGATCGTGTACGGGTCGACGACCGGGCCGATTCCGGCGCCGCCCAGCCGGTCGCTGAGCGAAGGCAGCCCGTGCCGGCGCAACTCCGCAGTCAGCAGGGTGAGATCGAACGACGCGTTGTACGCGACGACCGGCACCCCTTCGCGCCAGTAGGCCACCAGGGTCTCGGCGATCTCGTCCGCCACCTCGCGCACCGGGCGGCCCTCCGCCGCCGCCCGCTCGCTGCTGATGCCGTGGATCGCGGAAGCCTGCGCGGGAATCCGGATGCCCGGATCCGCCAGCCAGGACCGCCGCCGGACCGGCTCGTCCTCGCGGCCCTCGACCGCGACGACCGCGGCGGTCACGATCCGGGCCTCCAGCGGTTCCGTACCCGTCGTCTCCAGGTCGAAGCCGACCAGCGGCTCACGGTGCCAGCTCATCCCGTACCTCCTTCGTGGTGCTCTCCCCCAGGTGATGAACACCCTCCCACGCACCACTGACAAGCCCGCACCGGCCGCACACCGCGGGACCGTCGGGGAGCGCCGGGAGCGGCCCGGCCCGTCGAGGCCGTCATGGGAGTGGCCGGCCCGTCAGGAGACCGGCCGCGAGTCCGTCCACACGGATTCGAACTCCTCCCGGTACGTCTCGAACAGTCCGTGCTCGCTGTCCTGCCCCACCCTGACCACGGAACGCCCGCCGCCGCGCAGGACCAGCACGGGAGCCTCCATGCCGCGGGCCCGCCGCAGGTACGTCTGGACGACACCCACGGCGTCCGGTCCGTCGCCGTCCACCAGGTAGGCCGTGAAGCGCGGGGTCTCGTCGAAGACCTGGATCTGGAAGGCGCCCGGGTCACGGAGTTTGGAGCGCACCCGGCGCATGTGCAGGATGTTCATCTCCACCGAGCGGCTCAGCTCGCCCTTCTTGAGGCCCAGTTCCCGCTCGCGGCGCTTGACCGCGCTGCTGGCCGGGTTGATGAACAGCAGCCGGACACGGCAGCCCGATTCGGCCAGCCGCACCAGCCGCCGGCCGGAGAAGTTCTGCACGAGCAGGTTGAGCCCTATGCCGACGGCGTCCAGGCGCCGCGCACCGCCGAAGAGGTCCTCGGCGGGCAGCTGGCGCTGGAGCCGCACCCGGTCGGGGTGGACCGAGACCACGTCGGCGTACCGGTCACCGACCAGTTCCTCCACGGCGTCGACGGGCAGCCGGTCCGCGGACGGGACCGCGGCCCCGCTCCCGAGGATTTCGAGGAGCCGCGCGGAGGCCCGCTCCGCCTGGGCCAGGACCGCCTCGTTCAGCGCGCGGTTGCGGGAGACCACATTGCGCGCCACCTCCAGCTCGTCCAGGGCCAGCTCGACATCCCGGCGGTCGTCGAAATAGGGCTCGAAACAAGGCCAGTGCTGGACCATCAGCTCGCGCAGCTGCGGCAGGGTGAGGAAGCTGAGGACGTTGTCGTCGGCCGGGTCGAGCAGATAGCCCTTGCGGCGCGAGACCTCGCGGACCGCGACGGCGCGCTGCACCCACTCCTGGCCCGCCGGTCCGGCCGCGGCGACCACCCAGTCCTCGCCGTGCACCGGTTCGTAGATGGGCCGCAGCACCGCGGCGACGACGGCCCGCAGCCGCTGTTCCACGAGATTCAGCCAGATATAGGCCCGTCCGGCCCGCTGGGCCCGGGTGCGTACCTCGGTCCAGGCATCCGCTCCCCAGTCGAGCTCGGCACCGATCTCCAGGGGCTGCGCAAGGGACACCGCCCCGGGCGGTGCATCGGTCGATTCCCCCTCGTGACCTGCGTCACCTGGGGGTAGCTCGAACCCTCCCGAGCTCACCCGCGTACCGCCTTCCACTCCCCCACCCAACGATCAAGGAAGGGTACTCCGCGAGCGGGATCCGGTGCAGCCGGATGCGCAGGCTGCTTTCTCAACTCCCCTGCGGGAAAAGCCCGTTCCAAGCGGCAACATTGGGCGGAGTGAGCGGATTCATAGTGATTAACCACCCCACGACATGCCGCATTCCGGGCGGCGGACCGCTGGGCAGCGGCAGTTTTCCGCCCTGGGCGGCATCGAGGTGTCCGAAGTTGACCGGTGCGGCCCCGACAGCCCGTCACGGGAACCCCCGGGCGCCGACCGGGCCGGGCCTCTCCGGCCCGGCGCCCTCAAGGCTGTCCCCGTGCGCCCCGGCGGATCGGCGCGCGGCGGTGGACACGGCGCGTCGCACGGCGGAGGGAGGTCCGCATACGGGATGTATGCGGACGCTCCGACACACCACGAGGTGCCGTAGCTGTCGTCGCGCGCCGGCCGGGGACCGCGGGACGGCCTTCGGGTGGACGCACCTCTTTCGGGGAGTATCTGGCTCATTCGGGGAGTATCTGGCCCAAGAGACCCCTCGCACCCGGATCAGAAGGGGAAGAATCCTTTCCATGCAGGTCTGGCCGGGACAGGCGTATCCGCTCGGCGCCACGTACGACGGCGCCGGGACCAACTTCGCGGTCTTCTCCGAGGCCGCCAACCGAATCGAGTTGTGCCTGCTGCACGACGACGGCTCCGAGACGGCGGTGGAACTGCGCGAGACCGACGCCTTCGTCCGCCATGCCTATCTGCCCGGGGTGATGCCGGGTCAGCGCTACGGCTTCCGGGTGCACGGGCCGTACGAGCCGCAGCGCGGGCAGCGGTGCAATTCGGCGAAGCTGCTGCTCGATCCGTACGCGCGGGCCGTGGCCGGGCGGATCGAGTGGGGCGAGGCGGTGTACGGCTATCCCTTCGGCCGGCCCGACGCGCGCAACGACCTGGACTCGGCCCCGCACACGATGAGCTCGGTCGTGGTCAACCCGTACTTCGACTGGGGCGACGACCGGCGGCCCCGTACGGACTACCACCGCACGGTGATCTACGAAGCCCATGTGAAGGGGCTGACGATGCTCCATCCGGGCCTGCCCGAGGAGCTGCGCGGTACGTACGCGGGGCTGGCGCACCCGGAGGTCATCGCCCATCTGACCGAGCTGGGCGTCACCGCGATCGAGCTGATGCCGGTGCACCAGTTCGTGCAGGACCACCGGCTGGCGGACGCCGGGCTGGCCAACTACTGGGGCTACAACACCATCGGCTTCTTCGCCCCGCACAACGCGTACGCCTCCTGGGGCGACCGCGGGGAACAGGTGCTGGAATTCAAACAGGCCGTACGGGCGCTGCACCAGGCGGGCATCGAGGTCATTCTCGACGTGGTCTACAACCACACGGCCGAAGGGAACCATCTCGGTCCGACGCTCTCCTTCCGGGGGCTCGACAATGCCTCCTACTACCGCCTCATGGACGATCAGCGGTACTACATGGACACCACCGGAACCGGGAACTCGCTGCTGATGCGGTCCCCGCACGTGCTCCAGATGATCATGGACTCGCTGCGGTACTGGGTGACCGAGATGCACGTGGACGGGTTCCGGTTCGATCTGGCGGCGACGCTGGCCCGGCAGTTCCACGAGGTGGACCGGCTGTCGTCGTTCTTCGATCTGGTGCAGCAGGACCCGGTGGTCAGCCAGGTGAAGCTGATCGCGGAGCCCTGGGACGTCGGTGAGGGCGGCTATCAGGTAGGGAACTTCCCCCCGCTGTGGACCGAGTGGAACGGCAAGTACCGCGACACGGTGCGGGATCTGTGGCGGGGTGAGCCGCGCACCCTGGCGGAGTTCGCGGGCCGGCTCACCGGCTCGTCGGACCTCTATCAGGACGACGGGCGCCGGCCGCTCGCCTCGATCAACTTCACCACCTGCCACGACGGATTCACGCTGAACGACCTGGTCTCGTACAACGACAAGCACAACGAGGCGAACGGCGAGGGCAACCGGGACGGCGAGAGCCACAACCGGTCCTGGAACTGCGGCGTGGAGGGCGAGAGCGAGGATCCGGAGGTTCTGGAGCTGCGCCGACGACAGATGCGGAACTTCATCGCCACACTGATGCTGTCGCAGGGCGTGCCCATGCTGAGCCACGGGGACGAGTTCGGCCGGACCCAGCGGGGCAACAACAATGCCTACTGCCAGGACAACGAGCTCTCCTGGGTGCACTGGCCCGATCCGTCGTCGGCGGGCGCGGGCGCTGATACGGACCCGGACGCGGATACCGACGCGGAGAACGTGGGTGGCGGAACCGGAGCCGGGACCGGTTCGGGTTCCGGCAGTGGACTGCTGGAGTTCACCCGGGCCATGGTGTGGCTGCGCCGGGACCATCCGGTCTTCCGCCGCCGCCGCTTCTTCCACGGACGGCCCGTGGAAGGCACCCATGACGAGCTCTCCGACATCGCCTGGTTCACCCCCGAGGGCGAGAAGATGACCCAGCGGGACTGGCAGGCGGCCCACGCCCGTGCCATGACGGTCTTTCTGAACGGGCACGCGATCTCGGAGCCCGGACCGCGCGGCGAGCGGATTTCCGACGACTCGTTCCTGCTGATGTTCAACGCGGGCGCCGAGACCCTGGACTTCGCCGTTCCGGTGAACCACGGGCGGCAGTGGCAGGTGGTGGTCGACACCGCACGGCCGGACGGTGTGCCGCCGGGGAACGGGCCCAAGGTGTCGGCGGGTGAGCGGGTGACGCTGATCGGTCGGAGTCTGGCGGTGCTGAAGCGCCCGGCGTGAGCCCGGCGTGAGCCCGGCGAGCGTGGCCTGCGCCCGGCGTCACCCCCGTGCCTCCCGCGACAAGAACGGGTGATGCTCACGGCCGCCGTGACACACACCGCCGCCCGCTGGGTACGTACGTTCGCATGACGCCCACCGCCACGTACCGCCTCCAGCTCCAGCCGGACTTCCCCTTCTCGGCAGCCGGGGACGCGGTGCCCTACCTCGCCGCGCTCGGCGTCTCCCATCTGCATCTCTCGCCCGTCCTGGAGGCCGTTCCCGGTTCCCGGCACGGCTACGACGTCGTGGACCACAGCCGGGTCCGGGCCGAGCTGGGCGGTGAGGAGGGGCTGCGGCGGCTCGCCGCGACGGCACGCGAGCACGGGCTCGGGCTGGTCCTGGACATCGTGCCCAATCACATGGCGACCGCGCCCCGCCACAACCGGGCGCTGTGGGAAGTGCTCCGCGAGGGCCCGGAGTCCCCCTACGCCCGCTGGTTCGACATCGACTGGGCGGAGCACGGCGGCAGGGTCCTGCTGCCGGTCCTCGCGGGGCGCCTCGGCGATCAGCTCGACCGGTTCTCGGTGGAGGGCGACGTGCTGCACTACGACGAACAGGTGTTCCCGCTGCGCGAGGGTACGGCCGCGCTGCCGCTGCGCGAGCTGCTGGACGCCCAGCACTACCGGCTCGGCTGGTGGCGGCTGGCCCGTACCGAACTGAACTACCGGCGCTTCTTCACCGTCCCGGAGCTGATCGGGATCCGCGTCGAGCACCCCGAGGTCTTCGACGCCACCCACGGCAAGGTGCTCGAACTGCTCCGGGACGGTGTCGTCGACGGGCTGCGTGTCGACCACCCGGACGGTCTCGCCGACCCGGCGGCCTATCTGGAGCGGCTCGACCGGGCCACCGGCGGCCGGTGGACGGTGGTGGAGAAGATCCTCACCGGACCGGAACCGCTGCCCGCGGGCTGGGCGGTCGCCGGGACGACGGGGTACGACGCGCTCCACCGGATCGACGGGCTGTTCACCGACCCCGCGGGCGCGGCGGAGCTGCTCGGCCGCTACCGGGACTTCGCGGGCCCGCCCGGAGACCGGGGCGGCTACTGGGCGGCGACCGTGCGCCGGGCCGCGTACCGCGTGGTGACCCATGAACTCGCCGCCGAGACCGCGTGGCTGACCCGGCTGGCGGTCCGGGTGTGCGCCGCGGATCCCGTCCTGTGCGACCACGCCCCGTGGGCACTGCACACCGCCGTACGCGAACTGCTCGTCCGGATCCCGGTCTACCGTCCGTACGTCACGGCCGGCGGGCCGCTCACGGACGCCGCCGCGTCGGCGCTGCCGCAGGAGGCGGTACGGGACGCGAGGGCGGTGTTCTCCGTACCGGAGGAGGCGGCGGCCGTCGACGTCGTGCGGGACCTGGCGCTGGGGCGGCTCGGCGACGGGCCGGAACAGGCCGCGTTCTGTGCCAGGTTCGCGCAGACGGCGTCGGCGCTGCACGCCAAGTCGGTCGAGGACACCGCGTTCTACCGCTATGTGCCGTTGGTCTCCGCGACCGAGGTGGGCGGCGACCCCGGCAGGCCCGCCGTGCCACCTGAGGAGTTCCACATGTTCTGCGCACGGCTGGCCCGGGACTGGCCGGCCGCCGGCACGGTACTGACCACGCACGACACCAAGCGCAGTGCTGATGTACGGGCCCGGATCGCGGTGCTCTCGGAGTGCCCCGAACGATGGTCCTCGCTGGTGGAGCAGCTGACCCGGGCGACGGCGGTGACGGCACCGGACCCGCAGCTGGCCTGGCAGTCCTGGCAGTCCTCGTACGGCTGCGCGGCGCTGCCCGGCACGGAGATGGCGGGGCGGCTCGAACCCGCACTGCTCAAAGCCGTACGGGAGGCGGGGCTCTTCACCAGCTGGACCGAACCCGATCCGGGGTACGAGCGGGCGGTGACGGACTTCGTCGCGGCCGGTCCGGGCAGCGCCACCGGTGCGGCGCGGACGCTGGTGACACGGTTCGCGGGGACGCTCGTCCCGTTCGTGCGGGCCAATGTGCTGGGCGCGGCTCTGGTGCATCTGACGATGCCGGGGGTGCCCGATCTGTATCAGGGCACGGAGCACGAGTACATCGCGCTGGTCGACCCGGACAACCGGCGGCCGTTCCGTCGGCCCGCTGCCGGATCGGCCGGCACCGACGGCTCGGCCGGGGTCGACGGCTCGGGGGGTGAGTACGGCTCGGCGGGTGGGTACGGCTCGTTCGGGGCCGGCGAGAAGGCGGCGCTCACGATGGCCGCACTGCGGCTGCGGCGGGCGCGGCCGGAGGTGTTCGGGGAGTCGGGGACCTACACCCCGCTGGTCGCTAGCGGCGCGGCGGCCGGGCACTGTCTGGCGTTCTGCCGGTCGGGCGAGGTGGTCACGGCGGTGACCCGGCTGTCCCTGCGGCTGGCGGAGGAGGGCGGCTGGCGCGGCACGGTGCTTCCGCTGCCGGACACCGGACCCTGGCAGGACGTCCTGGCGCCGGGACGGGAGTTCTCGGGCGGCACGGTCGCGGTGGAGGAGCTGTTCGCCGAACGGCCGGTGGCCCTGCTCAGGAAGGCCGTACGAGAAGAGTCCGCGGACCACGCGTGAGCAGCCCGGTGCCGACCGGACGGAAGCCGTCCGCCCAGCGGATGCGGGGCATGGCCTCCAGCAGGGCGCGAAGCCCGTACTCGGCCTCCAGCCCGCCGAGCAGTACGGCGGGGCAGCCCGCGGGGCCGGTGATGAGACGGCCGGGATCGGGACGGAGGGGGTCGAAGCGGTCGGGATCGGTGAAGCGGTCCGGGTCGCGTCCCGCCGCGCCGGTCAGACAGGCGACGGGTACCCCTGCGGGGAGCGTGCCGCCGCTGACGGGGACTTCGGTCAGGGTGCGGCGCAGGACGATCTGGACGGGCGGGTCGTGGCGCAGCGTCTCGGTCCAGGCCCGCGCGATGAGCCCTGGTTCGGTGCGTACGGCAGCCAGCAGGTCGCCGTCGTCGAGCAGGTTGGCCAGGAACGACGCGAGGGCCGTCTCCCGCAGAGCCGTGTGCCCCGCGCAGTCGGTGGGACCGGCGGCGGAGTGGATGAGCCGCGGATGGAGGGCGGCACGTGGCAGCCGGTCGAGGTCCGGGGAGGAGAGTCCGGCCGCGGCGGCTGCGGCACCGGCCGGAAGCCAGCGGCAGAACTCCTCGACCAGGTCCGCCTGTTGGCGCCCGGCTATGCGGCGGGCCAGCACATAGGCGGTCCGCTCGACGGCCTTGCGGCGGGCGGGGGCCACCATGTGAACGGCTCCTTCGGAGCCTGCGGGGCGGGGCTGGAACTCGGGCCCCCGCGGCCCTTCGTCCCGCGCCGTACAGCGGAGGCTGCCCCGGCAGAGCCCGAGCGGGGCGGGGTCGCCGCGCGGTGCGCCGTCGTGCGGGTAGCCGGCGAACCGGGGGTCGGTGAGCGCGACGGCCACATCGGCGTACCTGCTGAGCAGCCAGGCGCCCAGGCCCTCGTCGTAACAGAGCGGGTAGGCATCGCGCAGGCGGCGGTAGAGCCGGAGCCGGCAGGGGTCGGTGGCCGCACCGGGCTCCAGGAGGCCGGGCTGCCCGCCCGTCCCTCTTCGCGGGGCGGGGGCCGCGGGTACGCGCTCGGGTCCGTCGACCGGCATCCGCACCCCCGGGGTCGGTGCGTCGCTGTCCGACGCGGGTGCCTTCAGCCCACCACCACCGGGGGCTCACCGCAGTCGGCGTGCGGCCGTTCGGGTGACGGCCGCGCACGGCGGGGCACCCGGCGGGATTCGAGGGGCGAGGCCGGCGAACGGCGGGATTCGAGAGGCAGGCGGGGTTCGCGGGTCAGGCGGGGTTCGCGGGTCAGGCGGGCGGACGGAGCGCCTGGGCGGTCAGCCGGAAGCTCATCCGGCCGAAGCTGACCTGGTCCCCGTCACGGACCGGGACCGATCCGACGACCCGCTGGCCGTTGACACAGGTGCCGTTCGTCGAACCGAGGTCGCGCAGCACCCATCGGCTGCCCTGCACGGTGAGTTCGGCGTGCAGCCGGGACACGGTCTCGTGGTTGAGCCGCAGGCCGTTGCCCGGGTCGCGGCCGATGAGGAGCGGGTAGGGGCCGGGGGCCGGCAGCAGGAGCTTCGGCAGCCGTTCGGTCTGCCAGGCCCGGCGCATCCGCCCGGGGAAGGCCGACAGGCCGCCCACGGCACGCGCCAGGCTCCGGGTCCAGCGCCCGCCGGAGTCCAGGTCGGAGGTGAGCGCCGCCAGTTCCTCGGGACGGCGTGCGACGAGGGCCAGTTCCATGCGTCGCAGGAAGGTGTCGTGGGAGAGCTTGCCCTGCGCGGCCCCTTCTCTGAGCACGCCGAGGACACGGTCGCGCTGGGCGTCCGACAGCCGCGCGGGATACGTGTGGAACTCGAAGGGGGACGTCACAGGGACGATTGTCGGGCCGACCGCCCCGGGGTGTCCAGAAGAACCCCTCTTTCCGCCCGTGCTGACCTGCGGCGCTCCTCGGCCGGGGCCGTTGTTAGTGTCTGCGGCCTATCCGCCATGAGGAGACTTCGTGACCCTTGCACCACAGGATTTGACCGTTCGTCCGCTGGCCGGACCGCAGGAGCTGGGACTCTTCTGCCGTCTGCCGTACGTCCTGGACCACGAGTTGGCGGACGACCTGGCGAGCGGCCTGCGCCGCCCGGAGTGGATGTGGGTGGCGCTGCGCGGCGAGCGCGTCGTGGCCAGGGCCGCCTGGTGGACCGCCGAGAAGGGCGGGCAGCCGCTGGCACTGGACTTCTTCGACCTGGACGACACCCTGCCCGTACCCGAGCGCGTCGGGACAGGGGTCCGGCTGCTGGAGACGGCCGTCGCGGCGGTGCTGCCCGGGGGCGCGGCACGCCCCGAGTACGGCAGGTTCGTGCCGCCGGACTGGCGCGAGGACCCGGTGGCGCGCGAGAGCGTCGAGGCCCGGATCCAGGTGATGGAACGCACGGGTGCCCGGATGCTGGTGGAGCGGCTGCGTCTGGAGTGGCGGGCCGGGACGGCGGTCCCCGAGGACAGCGGCCGGCTGGTGTTCCGGCCGGTCACCGGGCGCGAGGATCTGGTCGCCCTGATGACACCGGTGATGGAGGGCACCCTGGACGCGCACGGGCAGGCGGACCTGGCGTCCGGGCTGAGCGCCCGGGAGGCGGCGGAGAAGCACTTCGACGAGGAACTTGCGGGCTACACGAGCCCGCGGGAATGGTGGCGGACGGCCGAACTGCCCTCCGGTGAACCGGTCGGCTTCGTCGTCCCGGCCCGCAACAACTACAACCCGATCATCGCGTACATCGGCGTCCTGCCGGCACACCGCGGGCAGGGCTACATCGACGACATCCTCGCCGAGGGCACCCGGGTGCTCGCCGGACAGGGCGTGGAGCGGATCAGGGCGGCGACCGACCTCGGCAACGTCCCGATGGCGAAGGCCTTCGAGCGCCTGGGGTACGTGAACTTCGAGCGCGCGTTCAACATGGTCTGGGACTGAACCGTCCGGGGATGTCCCGTCACCCGACCGTCCGGGAGCGAGGCCCGTGGTTCCGGCGTCCCGTCAAATCCGATGGACGGGCCGACCGGGGCCGGGTTAGTGTGCTCGCGAAACACCGAACCGGCCGAGCGAGTCGTGGAAGGAGGCGAGAGAAGTGCGTACGAGCGACAGCACCACCATCCGCAGCACCTCATTCCCGCGCTCCCGTCCCGTCCGCAGGGCGGTGTCGGACTCCGTCTGACCGGGAGCGCGCTGTTCAGTCCCCGGAGGACAATCCATGACCGATCTGGTCATCCGCGCGCTCGGTGCGAGCGACGCCCAGCTCTTCGACTCCCTTCAGGACCGCGCCCTCGTCGGCCGGGCCGCGTTCGGCCACCGCTACGCCACCGTCGCGGCCGGCGGCGACTACCGCCCCGAGTGGACCTGGGTCGCCCTGCGCGAGGGCACCGTGGTCGCCAGGGCCGCCTGGTGGGGCGGGCCCGATGACAGCGAGCCCATCCTGCTGAACTGGTTCGACTTCGCGGACGGGGAGGACGAGGCGGGCGCCGAACTCCTGCGCCGCGCCCCCTTCCACCTCGAGTACGAACTCATCCTGCCCGCGGACTGGCGGGAGGTCCCCGAGATCACGGCCGCCGCGCGGTCCCGGATCGCCGCCGCCACCGCGGCCGGGCTGCGACCGCTCGTCGAGCGCTACCGCTACCGCTGGACCCCGGACGACGGGCTGCCCGCGCGCCCCGGCCGGCTCACCTTCCGCCCGGAGCCCGACGACGCCGTCATCCTGGACGTCCTGCGCCGGGTCCACTCGGTCACCCTGGACGCCCACGCCCGCAAGGCGATCGAGGGGCCCGGCGGCCTGGAGGCGGCGGCCCAGGAGGAGCTGGACTTCTTCCACTGGTGCCCCTCGCCGCGTTCCTGGTGGCAGTTGGCGTACACGCCGGACGGCGCGGTGGCGGGCATCCATGTGCCCGCGCACAACCCGTCGGGTCCGTGCATCGGCTTCATCGGGGTCGTCCCCGAGGCACGTGGCCACGGCTACGGCTACGACCTGCTCGTGGAGTGCACGCACTTCCTGGCCGAACAGGGCGCCGAGTACGTAGCGGGCGCGACCGACCGGGGGAACGTCCCGATGGCCGTGGCGTTCGCCCGTGCCGGACATCGCATCACCCAGGAACTCATCCACCTGGCGTGAGCACGGCGGCCTCACCGGCAGACCGGCCGCGGGTGATCCTGTCACCCCGTGCGGAGCCGGTGAGGCAGCCGCCGTCGCGGCTCCACACGGCTTGACCGGCCTGTAGTTAGCTGCCATATTAGTTTCATGAGCAACGAGGACGCGAACCCTGGCGCCGTGCCGACACTCGATCAGGCACGGCACCAGATCGCACGGTACGGACTCGACGCCGACCCCCAGGCGGTGCTCGTGGCGGTGCGCCTGATGGCCGCGGGGGTACGACTGGACCGCGCGTCCGAAGTGCACTTCTCCCGTTTCGGACTCTCGACCGGGCGCTACCGCCTCCTGGTGGACCTTGAGGACAGCGACGGGGAGAAGTCGCCGTCGCGTCTCGCGAAGAGCCTCGGCGTCTCGCGCGCCACGGTGACCGGCCTGGTGGACGGGCTCGAACGTGAAGGCCTCGTAGCCCGTCGCGCGTCCGCGGAGGACGGGCGGGGCGCGGTGGTCGTCCTTACGGCGCGCGGCGCACAGCGACTGCGCGACATGGCCGCGGACCACTTCGCGCGCCTTCAGGCACTGGTCGGCGGACTGACCGCCGACGAGCGCGGACTGTTCCTGGACCTGCTGGAACGGATCACACAGGGGATCGGCGCACTGACCGCCGAGTAGCGCCCCGCGCCGCACGAGAAGCGAGAAGCAGTCGCCCGACCGGGCGGCAACCTCCCCATGCCCACATAGTTAGGCCCCTAACAATCATTCGAGGAGTGCCTGTGAGCCCTACCCGCACCAAGACCGCCGAGCGCGGTCCCACGGCACGCCCGTTCACACTCCGGAAGGAAGTCGCCGTCGCCTACCTGGCCCCCGCCCTCATGGCCGGGCTCGGTGGAGTCCTCGGCGGCCGGCCCGGACTGACGGTGGCCGCCTTCACCTCCATCGGGGCCACATCGGCCGCGGTGGCCTTCGTCGTCGGCGGGTGGTTGCACCGCGGGGGCCGCCCGCGCCGGTGGACGACATCGGTGCCGCGTCCCGCGATCACCATCGGGCTCGGCATCGCCGCTGCCGGAATCGCGGGACCGGCCGGGTGGTTCGCGGCCGGCTGGCTGCCCGCACACACCCCGGTGCCCGACACCGGCTGGATCGAGCGGCTGCGGATCGACCTGCCGCTGTCGGCCGCCCTCGCGGCCACGATCATCACGTGGCGATGGCGCGGTACGGCATCCCCGCGGCAGAAGTGACCCGGCCGTCCTCCACCCGTTTCCCCGAACCCGTCACAACCACGAAAGGCACACCGTGATCACCATCATGGGCGCGACCGGCACCACCGGCGGCGCGCTGCTCCGTCGTCTGATCGAACTGGACGTCCCCTGCCGCGCCGTCAGCCGTACTCCGGACAGACTGCGCGCCGCGATGAGCGGGGAAGAGCGGGTCGAGATCGTCGGTGCGGACGCCGCGGATCCCCGCGCGCTGCGCACCGCGTTCGAAGGCTCCTCGCAGCTGTTCCTCGCCATGGCCAACAGCCCGCACCAGGTCGCGCTGGAGATCAACGCGATAGACGCCGCCGCCGCGTGCGGGGTACGGCACCTCGTCAAGCTCTCCTCCCCCGCGGTCGAACCCGACTCGACGGTCGCCATCTCACGCGGGCACTGGCGGGTCGAGGCACACCTCGCGGCAACCGGCATGGTGCCCACGCTGCTTCGGCCCTACGGGTTCATGCAGAACCTGCTCCTGAACGCTCCGGCGGTCGCCGAGGGCGTGCTCGTCGGGGCGATGCGCGACGTGCCCTGCAACTACATCGACGTCCGGGACATCGCCGATGTCGCCGCGGAGACCCTCCTCCGCCCCGGCCTCGGCGGCGCCACGTACACACTGACCGGCCCGCAGGCCTTCAGCCATCCGGAACTCGCCCTGCTCCTCACCGAGCGGACGGGCCGGCCCGTCCGCTGCGTCGACCTGTCACCGGACGACTTCCACGGCCATCTCGTGCGGACCGCGCACATGCCGGACTGGCTCGCGAGCCATGTGGTGGAGATCCAGCAACTGGCCATCGCTCGCCCGGAGTCCCCGAACGACACCGTGGAAACCGTTCTCGGCCGGCCCGCCCGGACACTGGACGCCTTCCTGCGCGAGCATCTCGCCATGTTCGCGCCAGTCGCCTGACCGGCACCTGACCGGCCCCCGCCGATGGCCGCGCATCCGCGAGGCGGCTGCCCGGCGGCGGGGGCTACCGCTGGTGCCGCGTCTTCTGCGCGCGGATCAGGTCGCGGTACCAGCCGTAGGACTCCTTCGGTGTCCGGCGCATCGTCTCGTAGTCGACGTGGACGAGCCCGAAGCGCTTGGCGGCGCCCTCGATCCACTCGATGTTGTCGGTGAGCGACCAGGTGAAGTAGCCGCGCACATCGATCCCCTCGTCGATGGCGGCGCGCAGTGCGGTGAGGTGTCCTTCGAGATAGGCGATACGGCGGTGGTCGGCGACGGGCTCGTCGATCGCGCAGCCGTTCTCGGTGATGTGGACCGGCGGAAGGCGGTCCCCGAAGCGCTCGCGCAGCAGGGTGAGCGTCTCGCCGAGGCCTTCGGGAACGACCGGCCAGCCGAAGTCGGTCTTCTCGTAGCCCTCGATCTCGCGTATGCCGAAGGGGAGTTCGGCGGGCATGTCGAAGCCGGAGAAGGATTCGAGGGCCTCCGGCTTGGGGGCGCCGACGAGGATGGGGTTGTAGTAGTTGACGCCGTACCAGTCGAGGGGAGCCGAGATGACCTTCAGGTCGTCCGCCACCGGGCCCGGCATCAGCGCCGCGAAGTTCTCGTCGGGGTAGCGGCCGGTGAGGATCGGGTCCGCGAACAGCCAGTTGGTGAGCGTGTCGTAGAGCTCCGCGCCGAAGCGGTCCTCCTCGCTGTCCCCTGCCGTCCAGACCGGGGCGTGCGAGAGCGCGACGCCGATGTTGTCGGCACCCGCCGCGCGCAGGGCGCGTACGGCGAGGCCATGGGCGAGCAACTGGTGGTGGGCCGCGGGCAGGGCGTCGAAGAGGAGGGCGCGCCCGGGGGCGTGCTCACCGAGCGCGTAGCCCAGCAGAGTGACTTCCGCGGGTTCGTTGATGGTGATCCACATGGGGACGCGGTCGGCGAGGCGTTCGGCGACGATGCCCGCGTACTCGGCGAAGCGGTAGGCCGTGTCCCGGTCGAGCCAGCCGCCCGCCTCGTCCAGGGGCAGCGGGGTGTCCCAGTGGTAGAGGGTGGGGGCGGGGGTGATGCCGTGGGCGCAGAGTTCGTCGACGAGCCGGTCGTAGAAGTCGAGCCCCTCGGGGTTGACCGCACCACTGCCCCCGGGCACCACGCGCGGCCAGCTGATGGAGAAGCGGAAGGCGTCCGCCCCGAGTCCGGCGAGCAGGGCCACGTCCTCGCGGTAGCGCTCGTGGAAGCCTGTGCCTCGCGTGGTGTCGGCGCCGTCCTTGATCCGGCCCGGCTGCGCGGCGAAGGCGTCCCAGCCGGAGGGGCCCTTGCCGTCGGTGTCGGCGGCCCCCTCGGTCTGGAAGGCGGAGGCGGAGGCTCCCCAGAGGAAGCCCGGGGGGAACATCGGCACGGTCATCTCGGCCTCCAGCAGCCGTACGTATGAGCAGAACCAGGCAGGGCAATGATCAGACCCAGACCCTAATCGCCAGTAACGGGCTCGCTCTAGTGTTCCGGGGCCGTAAACGCGACTTCCACCGATCATGGAGCCCGCCTTCGGGCGACCTGTTCATGAACGAGGAGTGGTGAATGCAGTTCGAGGTGTGGGCCCCGGAGGCGGAATCGGTCGTCCTGCGGCTGTCGAGCGCGACGGCCGGAACAGGTGCGGGGGCGGGCAGCGGCGCGGCAGCGGATGGCGGCGCTCGGGCCGGCGCGGCAGCGGATACCGGCGCGCGGCGGGCGATGGTGCGCGATCCGTCGCGTCCGGGGTGGTGGTGCGCCGAGGCCGACGCGGTGGACGGCGACCGCTACGGGTTCGCCGTGGACGACGGCCCCGTACGGCCCGATCCGCGTTCCCGCCGCCAGCCGGACGGCCCGGACGGCGAGAGCGCGGTCGTCGACCAGGAGGCGTACGTCTGGCGGAACCCGTGGGCGGGACGCGGACTGCCCGGCGGCGTCCTGTACGAGCTGCACATCGGGACGTACACCGGAGCGGGCACCTTCGACGCCGCCGCCGAACGGCTCGGCCACCTCGCGGAGCTGGGGGTGACCCATGTGTCGCTGATGCCCGTCTGCCCCTTCCCCGGCACCCACGGCTGGGGGTACGAGGGGGTGTCGCCGTGGGCCGTGCACGAACCGTACGGCGGCCCGACCGGACTGAAGCGCTTTGTCGATACGGCGCACGGTCTGGGGCTCGCGGTCGTCCTGGACGTGGTCCACAACCACCTCGGCCCGTCCGGCAACCACCTCCCGGCCTTCGGCCCGTACTTCACCGACACCCATCACACCCCCTGGGGCGCGGCGGTCAACCTGGACGCCCCGGGTTCGGACGAGGTCCGCGCGTACCTGCTGGGCAGCGCGCTCGCCTGGCTGCGCGACTACCGCCTCGACGGACTGCGGCTGGACGCGGTCCACGCCCTCGCCGACACCCGCGCGCTCACCTTCCTGGAGGAACTCTCCGCGGCCGTCGACGCGCTCGCGGCGGAGACCGGCCGACCGCTCACCCTGATCGCGGAGTCGGACCTCTGCGACCCGCGCACCACCACCCCGCGCGAGGCCGGCGGCCTCGGGCTGCACGCCCAGTGGAACGACGACTTCCACCACGCCCTGCACACCGCGCTGACCGGCGAGTCCCAGGGCTATTACGCCGATTTCGCCGAGGCCCCGCTCGCCGCCCTGGCCAAAACGGTGACCAGCGGCTTCTTCCACAACGGGACGTACTCCAGCTTCCGGGGCCGTACGCACGGACGCCCCGTCGACGTCACCCGGAGCGCGGCCCACCGCTTCGTCGGGTACGCCCAGACCCACGATCAGATCGGCAACCGGGCCCTCGGGGACCGGCTGGCCGCCACGCTCTCCCCCGGCCTCCGGGCCTGCGCCGCGGCCCTGGTGCTCACCGGCCCCTTCACCCCCATGGTGTTCATGGGCGAGGAGTGGGGTGCCCTGACGCCGTGGCAGTTCTTCACCGACCACACCGACCCCGCGCTCGCGGAGGCCGTACGCGACGGCAGGCGGCGGGAGTTCGCCTCGCACGGCTGGGCCGGGGAGGAGATTCCCGACCCGCAGGACCCGGCGACCCGCGACCGCTCCTGTCTCGACTGGAGCGAGCCGGAGCGCGAGCCGCACGCCCGGCTGCACGCCTGGTACCGCGAACTGATCGCGCTGCGCCGGGCGATGCCCGACCTCCACGACCCCGACCTCGCCACGGTCAAGGCCGCGTACGACGAGGACGCCCGCTGGCTGGCGTACCGCAGGGGCGATCTCCGGATCGCGGTGAACCTCGCCGCCGGCCCCGCCACGATCCCCCTGGGCGGCGGCCGGAACCGGCGCCCCGGCGGCAGGGTGCTGGCGGCGTGGGAGCCGGTCCGCGCGCCGGAAGCCGATGGGCTGCTGCATCTGCCGCCGGAGTCGTGCGTGGTACTGGCGGACGACTGAGGAGAGCCGGACGGGCGCGACGCGGGTGACCCCGGCGACGCGCCCGTCCGAAGCCCTGGCCGGAGGACGACACCCCCGCGCACCGGGGTACGGGACCCCGGTGCGCGGGCATCAGGACAGCCGCGCAGGGTGATATGTCACAGCCCCGCGGACCGGCGGCGCGGTGACGGCGCTCAGAAGCCCGGCGGGCGGCGGAATCCGCCGATCACCTTCTCCAGGCACCGCACGAACTGGACCGCGGTGCGGTCGTGCAGGTAGGGCGCGATCACCTGGATGCCGACCGGGAGACCGTCCCGGGTCGCCCCGACAGGCGCCACCGCGGCGGGCAGATGGTTGACCGCCGACGGCGCCATCCATGTGAGCATGTCGCGGTACGGCCGGTCGGCGCCGTCGACCCGCAGTGTCCGGACCGACCAGGTGGGATCGGGCTGCTGGTCGTGGGGGAAGGCGGCCGTGGGGGTCACCGGGCAGAGGAGCACATCGACATCGCGGAAGAACTCGGCCCAGCGGCGCCGGGAGTGCTGCCGACGTTCGTCGAGCGCGTGCCACTCACGGAAACTGACCGTCAGGTCCGACGCGAACCCGCCCGCGGCCCCCTCGGCGGCGGCGAGGTCAGCGAGCCCGGCATACGACTCGTCCGACTCGACCAGCCCGCTCTGCGCCATCAGCAACGGCTCGTAGAGGGACATCGTCTCTTCGAGCCCGACCGGCCCCTCTCCCTCGACCACGACGGCGCCCTCGGCCCGCACCGCTTCCAGCGTCGCCCGCATGATCGCGGTCAGCTCGCTGTCGACGGGGCAGAACGGGTCTTCGAGCCATGCCGCGACCCGGAAGCCCCGCAGCGTGGTCGACCTGGCGGCGGGCAGCTCCAGCCGCCACGCCGGGGCGCGGTCGTGGTCCGCTCCCGCGAGGATGTCGAGGCCGAGGTCGAGGTCGTCGGCGTGCCTGCCGAGCGGGCCGAGCACCGCCATGTCGAAGTCCGCCAGCGTTCCGGGAGCGTGTCCCGAGACGCTTCCGTACCTCGGCACGATCCCGAACGACGTGCGCAGTCCGTAGACGCCGCAGAAGTGGGCGGGCACCCGAATCGAGCCCGCCGAGTCGCCGCCGAGCTCCAGGCCGGTCAGCCCCGCGGCGAGTGCCGCGGCGGATCCACCGGACGAACCGCCGGGTCCGCGGGTCGGGTCCCACGGGTTGTTCGTGGTGCCGTAGACGTCGTTGTAGGTCTGCCAGTCCCGGGCGTCCGGCGGCATGTTGGACTTGCCGAACACGATCGCTCCGGCGCTCTTGAGCCGTGCGACCGACTCCGCGTCGCTCGTCGAGACATGCTCCCCCCAGCGGGCCGAACCCCCGGTGGTCCGCATGCCCGCGACTTCGAGACTGTCCTTGATCGTCACGGGGACACCGTGCAGGCGGCCGAGCTGCTCGCCGCGGGCGACCGCGCGGTCGGCCTCCAGCGCCGCGGCCCGCGCCCCTTCATCGTCCCGGGCGACGACGGCGTTCACCTTCGGATCGAGTTGCTCCACCCGGTCGAGGTAGTGGTCGAGCAACTCGACGCTCGATACCTCCTTTGCCGCGACGGCGGCAGCGAGCTGGCCTGCGGAGCGAAATGCCAGATCGGTCATGCGGAACCTCCAGAAAAGCTCGACCCGCGACGCTCACATCTCTGTGGGCGACGCAAAATCCCAGTTCAGGGCGGGTCTATGCCGAGCTTAGCGTGCGTGGGACCCCTGGTTGAGGTGTGGCCTTTCTCACTTTCGGCAGCGGCCTCGTACGGCCCTCCGGCCGGTCCCCGGAGGCCAGCGGACCCGGAAATGATCACGAGAAACGCTCGCGGACACGGCCGCCCGGGCCCGGGTTTCCGTACGCCCCCGGCGACGGACCGATGATCAAGGGCGGCCGGGTCGCGCCGTTCCGCGCAGGGCCGTCCCGGTCCCGGTTGTGCTCATCGCGCCGGCCGTCGGCGCGAGTTGTGCGCCCGTGCCTCCGGTTTCCCCCATCCCGTTTCGACGGTGGCCTTTCCGCGGCGCGAGGGACAGAGTGGTGGGACGGGCTCCTGTCCGATCACCCGCCCGTGGCAGTGCTGATGGACGCCCCACTCGTACCAGCCTCTTCAGGGAGAAGCCGTGCGCCGAACCACCGTTGTCCCGCTGGCCGTTGCCGCCGTGCTCCTCGGCGCGGTGCCCGTCTCGGCCGCGCCCGCCGGCCCCGGCAATGGCACCGGCACCGGCAGGGGCTGGGAACCCTCGCCCTCCGCGCCGTGGGACGTTTCCGCAGGCGTCCGGTGCGACTTCCCCGTGCACGGCGAGCCCGTCGTCGATGAAGTGGTGCGGCGCGTGCTGGACACCTACCCGGACGGTTCCGTGAAGCGGGTCGCGTACAAGGGCGACTTGGTCGTCCGGGTCACCAACACCGTGTCCGGTGCCTCCTACGACGCGGACGTGAGCGGCACGGCCGTCGTCGACCACCGCACCGACGGCTCCCAGTTCTGGTCAGCGCTCGGCCCCGTTCTGGTCGGGGTGGGAGCGGGCGGTGGCAACCTGCCGCGTGGCCTGTACATCGTCGACGGGAAGTACACCATGGACATCAGCGCGACCGGGTACAGGACCGTGGACATGACGTACGGCACGCAGAACGACATCTGCGCGCGCGTCGCCTGACCACGCGGGCCCTACTCGACGATCGCCAGCTCCCTGGAGGTGGTGTTCAGCCGCCGTCCGCCGTCCTCGGTGACCGTCACGATGTCCTCGATCCGGACTCCGAACCGGCCGGGGAGGTAGATGCCGGGCTCCACGGAGAAGCACATGCCCGGGACCAGCGCCCGCTCCTCGCCCTCGATCATGTAGGGCGGCTCGTGGGTGGTGACCCCGATGCCGTGGCCGGTGCGGTGGATGAAGCGTTCGCCGTAGCCGAATTCGGTGATCACGGCGCGCGCCGCGCGGTCGATGTCCTGGCACGCGGCACCGGGCCGGACCGCGGCGCAGCCCGCCTTCTGCGCCTCCCGGACGATGTCGTGCACGCGCTGCTCCTCGGCGGTGGGTTCGCCGACATGGACCGTACGGGAGGTGTCCGAGCCGTAACCGTGCTTGAGGCCACCGAAGTCGAGGACCACCATGTCACCGCGCTCGATGGTGCGGTCGCCCGCCTCGTGGTGCGGGTTGGCGCCGTTGGGACCGGAGCCGACGACGGTGAAGTCGACCTGGGAGTGCCCGAACTGCTTGAGGAGTGCGGACAGATCGGCCGCCACGTCGGTCTCCCGGCGGCCGGAGAAGCGCACCTTCAGGATCTCGCCGTACGTGGCGTCGGCGGCGGCGCCCGCTGCCGCGAGGCGGTCCAGCTCGTGCGCGTCCTTGACCGCCCGGAGCATCGGCAGGGCCTCGGTGAGGGAGGTGTAGGAGGTGGCGGGCAGGATCTGCTGGAGACCCAGCAGATGCATCGCCCAGGCGTTGTCGCTGATCCCGAACCGCCCCCCGGCGTCCAGCAGCGGCGCGGTCACCGCGTACGGGTCCTTGCCGTCGGTCCAGTCCCGCAGGGTGAGGGCCGGAGCGCCCACCGCGTGCTCGGCGTCCGGTGCCTCCAGGGTCGGGACGACCAGGACGGGGTCCTCGCCGGCCTTGAGGACGAGGAGGGTGAGGCGCTCGGTGCTGACGGGCTGGTAGCCGGTCAGGTGTACGAGGTCGGGACCGGGTGCCACGAGGAGACCGGCGAGACCGGCGGCCTCGGCCGCCTCGGCGGCGCGGGTCATCCGGGCCCGGTAGTCGTCGGCGGTGAAGGGGACGGGCTGGTTCGGGCTGGACATGGCAGACCTCCTGGCGGGCGACACGGCACACAGCATCCTGCCCGTACGCCGGAAACGGCGCTAGCGGAGGTCGGGTGCGGCGGTGCGCGGCCGGCCGGGAAGGCCGGCGGGTGCGCGGCCGGCCGGGTAGGGCGGTGCGTCGCCGACCGGGTACGGCGGTGCGTGACCGACCGTGGGCCGCGAGCGCGAGCGCGGCGGGCTCGCGCGCCGCCGGCTCAGCCGCGTACCAATAGGTCGGCCCGGTCCCGGCCCCTGGCGATCAGCCGGGCGTTCGCCTCGTCGGACTCCGCCACCCAGCGCTCGGCGTACGGGCGGGACTTGCCGAACCACACATGCCGGTCGACGAGCCTGCGCACCCGCGCCTCCGGGTCGAGGTCCAGGAACCACACCTCGTCGAGCAGCCCGCGCACCGGCGCCCAGGCCGCGTCGTCGTGGAGGAGGTAGTTCCCCTCGGTGACCACCAGCGGGACGCCCGGGGGGACGGGCAGGGATCCGGCGATGGGTTCCTCCAGGGCGCGGTCGAACGCGGGGGCGTAGACGGGTGCGGCGTGGTGGGGGTCGCGCAGGCGTCGCAGGAGCGCCGCGTACCCGGCGGCGTCGAAGGTGTCGGGGGCGCCCTTGCGGTCCGCGCGGCCCAGGCGGTCCAGTTCGGCGCCCGCGAGGTGGAAGCCGTCCATGGGAACGAGCACGGCGCGTCCTTCGAGGGCGTCGACGAGCCGGGCCGCCAGGGTGGACTTCCCGGCTCCGGGCGGGCCGGTGATGCCGAGGATGCGGCGGTGGCCGGGAGCGGCGAGGCGCCGGGCGCGGTCCGTGAGCCCGGTGAGGTCGGTGAGGTCGCTCGTGTCCATGCGGGGCATTGTGCGGGGGCGGGACGGAGGGGCGTTAGTGTTACGTATAACCGTCGTGTCGGCCCACTCAGCGGTCAGCCCTGACCGCCGTGCCGCTTCCCCGGAAGGACCCGCACATGTCCCTCATCGCCCTGGTCACGCTGGTCGTCCATAACTACGACGAGGCCATCGCCTTCTACCGCGACGCCCTCGGCTTCGAACTGGCCGAGGACACGGACCGGGGCGACGGCTCCCGCTGGGTCGTGGTGCGCCCGCGCGGCACCGCCCCGGGTACGGGCCTGCTCCTGGCCCTCGCCAAGGACGAGGCCCAGGGCGCGAGCGTGGGGGCGCAGACGGGTGGCCGGGTCGGATTCTTCCTGCACACCGAGGACTTCGCGGGCGACCACGAGCGGATGCGGGCGGCCGGGGTGCGGTTCCTGGAAGAGCCCCGGCACGAGGTGTACGGCTCGGTGGCGGTCTTCGAGGACCTGTACGGCAACCGGTGGGACCTGTTGCAGCCCGCGTGAGCCGCTGTGCCGGGCGGCGCGAGCCCAAGAACGCGCCCCGGCGTCGTCGGCGCCGGCCGCCCGGCGCGCCGCACTGTCGCATGGCGCGCCGCACCGTCGTACGGCCCCGCCGCCCGGTGCGCCCCGGCGTCACCCGCCCCGCCGGCCGGCGCCCCGCCCCGTCAGTTCGCTCCTTTGCTCTCCAGGTACGCCAGGACCGCCAGCACCCGCCGGTGCACCGAGCCGTCGTCCGGTTCCAGGCCGAGCTTGGCGAAGATCGAGCCGATGTGCTTGCTCACCGCACGCTCGGAGACGACCAGTTCGGCGGCGATGGTGGCGTTGGCCTGGCCCTGGGCCATGTGCTCCAGGACTTCGCGCTCCCGCGCGGTGAGGCTCTGGAGAGGGCCCGCCGAGGACTTCCGGGTGAGCAGCTGGGAGACCACTTCCGGGTCGAGGGCCGTGCCTCCGGCGGCCACCCGCTCCAGGGCTTCGAGGAACTGGTCGACGCGTCCCACCCGGTCCTTGAGCAGATAGCCGATGCCCTGGGCGCCCTGGGCGAGCAGCTCGGCGGCGTAGGTCTCCTCGACGTACTGCGAGAGGACCAGGATCGGCAGCTCCGGCAGTTCGGCGCGGGCGGCGAGGGCGGCGCGCAGGCCCTCGTCACGGAAGGTGGGCGGCAGCCGTACATCGAGCACCGCCACGTCCGGCCGGTGTTCGAGCAGTGCGGGCAGCACTTCGGGGCCGGCGGCGGCGTCGCCCACCACGTCATGGCCCGAGCTGGTGAGGAGCAGGATCAGGCCCTCCCGCAACAGGGCGTTGTCCTCGGCGATCACGATCCGCACGGCAGCTCCACTTCGATGTCCGTAGGCCCCCCGGTGGGGCTGCTGATCCGGGTGGTGCCGTCCAGCGCGGCGACCCGCCGCCGGATCCCCACCAGCCCGCTGCCGGCGCGTTCGTCCGCGCCGCCGTGCCCATCGTCGCCGATCACCACCCGCAGGATGTCGGGGCCCCGGTCGATCCGGACACGCGCCGAGGTGGCACCGCTGTGCTTGCTGATGTTGGTGAACGCCTCGGCGACCACGAAGTACGCCGCCGCCTCGATCGCGGCGGGCAGCCGCCGGCCGTCCTCGACGCCGTCCAGGTCGGCCGTCACGGGTACCGCCACATCGGCGGCCAGCGCCCGTACCGCACCGGCCAGTCCGCGGTCCGTCAGGATGGGCGGGTGGATGCCGCGCACCACGTGCCGGAGCTCGGCGAGCGCCTCGTCGGCGCCGTCCTGCGCCTCGCCCAGGCGGGCCCGCGCGGCGTCGGGATCGCGGTCGATGAGCTGCTTGGCCAGGCCGATCCGCATCGACAGGGCGACGATCCTGGCCTGTGCGCCGTCGTGCAGATCCCGTTCGATACGGCGCAGCTCGGCACCGTGCGCCGCGACCGCTCCGGCCCGGCTCTCGGTGAGCTGCTCGATCCGCTCGGCGAGCGCGGCGGACGGCCGGGAGGAGAGCAGGGACAGGGTCCAGTTCGCCGACAGATCCGCGAACACGGGGATCCAGCGCAGCACCCAGCCGCGCCGCTCGGGCAGGGGTGTGCCGTACTCGTCCGCGCTACGCCGGTCCAGGAGACGCACGAGCGGCAGCGCGGCCCCGTCCACGAGGAGGCCGATCGGCCACAGCACCATCGTGAGGTAGCCCAGCCCCATGCCGAAGAGGGTCTGCACCGGCAGCCACAGCACGTCGCGCCAGGTCGTGGGGTCGGTGAGGACGCGTCTGACCCGTTCGGACAACTCCCCGCTGTCCAGCGGCAGATACCGCGTCGGCCGGAACGGGACTCCGAGCCGGGCGGATGCCCTGCGGCGCTCGAACTCCGCGAACGCGCGCAGCAGTTTGGCGGCCTCCGGCAGCGCGGGCAGCCCGATGACGACGACCGCGAACATCAGGACGGCCACCACCAGGAAGCCGCTCAGATAGGTGAGCAGGGCTACGGAGATGCCGAGGAAGAGGTACTGCGACGCTTCCCACGCGCGACGGATGGCGGCCGTCAACGGGCCGGGATCGGGGCTCATGACATGTCACATTACGGGGGTTGGTCCGCCACCGGACGGGTGCGCTCCCCCCGGCCCGTGGTGGAGCAGGCTGTACCCCCGGCCGGGAGCGCGCACCCTCGTCCGAGGATCTTCCCCCTCGTAGCATTTTTGCAGGTCAACGGTACGAGGAGAGGAAAGGTCCGGTGAGGGCAACGGTGAACACGGTCATGACGGCACAGGCGGCCGCGCTCAGTCTGGAGTCGGTGAGCCGGCGCTACGGGCGACGTGGCAGCGGCGATGAGGCGACCGCTCTGGACACGGTCAGCTGTGTGGTCCCGGCCGGGAGCTTCACCGCTGTGGTGGGTCCTTCCGGATCGGGCAAGAGCACCTTCCTCCAGTGCGCGGCGGGGCTGGACCGGCCGACCTCGGGAACGGTGCGGATCGGCGGCACCGATCTCGGCTCGCTGTCCGAGGCCGCGCTGACCCGGCTGCGCCGGGACCGGATCGGATTCGTGTTCCAGTCGCACGCGCTCAACCTGGTGTCCTCGCTCTCCATCGAGGAGAACGTGGTGCTGCCGCTGGTACTGGCGGGCGCGGACCCGGCCGGTGCTGAGGTCCTGGCCCGCGGCCGGCACCTGCTGGCCCGGGTCGGGCTGGCGGGGCGCGGCGGCGACGGTCCCTCGACGCTCTCCGGCGGGCAGCAGCAACGGGTGGCGGTGGCCCGCGCGTTGGTGACCGAGCCGGATGTGATCTTCGCGGACGAGCCCACGGCGTCGCTGGACCCGGAGTCGGCGACGCTGGTGCTGGGACTCCTGCGGGACGCGGTGCGGATCGACGGCCGGACGGTCGTCATGGTCACCCATGACCCGGTCGCGGCGAGCTGGGCGGACAACGTCCTGACGATGGACGGCGGGCGGCTGCGATGAGGCGAGCCGTGCGGGACACGAGGACAAGGAGCGCCGTGCACGACACGGGCCGGACGGGCCCTGACGGGTCTTCCGCCGCCGGGCACCCCGGCCCGGCGGCGGAAGGTCCGCACCGGTCCGGTGCGGGGCACGCGGGCGGCTCGGGCTCCCACGGGCCCGCCGCCGGGCGGCGCGGCGGAAGGAAGGGCACGCGCGAGCCCGCGTCCGTGCGGCACGGCTCGCGGCGGGCGTCCGCGTTCCTCGCCCGGCGCTCGCTGCCCGCCCATCGCCGGGCGTGGGCCGCGGTGATCACGGCGACGGCCGCCGCGGCGGCGCTGATCGGCGCGTTCGCGTTCGTGCTCGGTTCGCTGCTGGTGGCCCAGCCGCCGGTCGAGCGGTACGCGGGCGCCGACGCGGTGGTGGCGGCCGACCAGAAGATCTCCTACACCGCGAAACCCTGGGGCAGCGAACCGCGGACCGTGTCGGCCCACCTTCCGGAACGGGTCCGGCTCGACCGTTCCGTGCTGGCGAGGGCGGCCGGCGCCGAAGGCGTCGCGCGGGCCGTCGCGGACGACTCCGTGCCGGTGACCGTGGGCGGCGGCGGAGCTCCCGCGGTCGGCCGCTCCTGGCCGTCCGCTGTGCTGACCCCGTACGAACTGACCGAGGGCCGGGCCCCGAAGTCCGGGGGCGAAGTCGTCCTGGACACGGCAGTGGCGCCCGCCGGGAGCAGGCCGGGCGACCGGGTCACGCTCCGGGCCGACGGCACCACCGGGTCCTACACCCTCACCGGCATCGCGGACACCGGGCACCGGGGCGACGGCGCCCCGGCCGTGTTCTTCACCGAGCAGCGGCTGACCGGCCTGGCCGGGCACCCCGACACCGTGGACGCGATCGGGATCATGGCGCGGGAGGGCGTCTCCGCCGACGCGCTGCGGGACTCGGTGGCCAAGGTGCTGCCCGAGCGCGCCACGGCCGGGTCGGACCGCGGACTGCGGGTGCTGACCGGGGCGGAGCGGGGCGAGGCCGAGCGGCCGGACGCGCTCGGCGGGCGGGGCGATCAGCTGGCCCTGCTGGGATCGATCGGCGGCAGCGTGCTGATGGTGGCGCTCCTGGTCATCGGCTCCACGCTGTCCCAGGCCGTCCGTCAGCGGTCCGGGGAACTGGCCCTGCTGCGGGCGGTCGGGGCGACCCCCCGCCAGCTCCGGTCCGCGATCGGCCGGGAGGCGGGCCGGGTGTCCGCCGCGGCGGCGGTGCTGGGCGGCATCGGGGCCGTTCCGCTGGGGCTCGCGTTGCGGTCGCTGCTGACGACGGACGCGCTGCCGCTGCCGGTGCCCCTGTGGCTGCCGTTCGCGGCGGGCGGGGCCGCCGCGCTGCTCCTCGCGCTGCTCGTACGTCCGGTGGCGATGCTGTCGGCCCGGGGCATCACCCAGCTGCGGCCCGCCGCGGCCCTGGGGGCGGCGAACGCTCCGGAGCCGAGCGAGCCGGGCCGGTTCCGTACCGTGACCGGGCTGATCCTCGTCTGCGCGGGTCTCAGTTCGGCCGGTGTCGCCACGTCGCAGGGCGGCCAGGCGGCAGCTGCCGCGGCGTCGGGCGCGGCGACCTCGCTGGTCATCGCGGTGGCGCTGCTGGGGCCGTGGATCGCGCGGATCGCGATGCGGGTGCTCGGCGCACCGGTGCGCCGGATGGGCCGGGTCTCCGGATTCCTGGCCGCGCGGACCGCCTCCGCGCACACCCGGCGGCTCGGTGCCGCGCTCACGCCGATCGTGCTGGTGGTCGCGTTCGTCTGCGTACAGCTGGCGGCCGGTTCGACGATGGAGCGGGCCTCGGACCGGCAGGCGTCGGCCGCGCTGAAGGCGGACCTGGTGGCGACGGCCCCGGGCGCCGGGCTGCCGGCCGGGGCGGCGGAGGCGGTGCGCGAGGTACCCGGTGTCACGGCGGCGACGGGCGTGCTGCGCTCCAGCGTCGTCCTCGCCCACCGCGAGGTCGGCGAGCCGAAGCTGGACCGCTTCCCGGTACTGGGGGTGACGGCGTCCCAGTTGTCCGGCACGCTCGACCCGCGGGTGACGGCGGGCGACCTGGACCGGCTCACGGGCCGGGGGACGGTCGCGGTCGGCGCGGACCGCGCGGACGACCTGGGCGTGGGCCCCGGTGACACGGTGGAGCTGCGGCTGGGTGACGGTACGCGGGTGCGGCCGAAGGTGGTCGCGTTGTACGAACGGGCCCTGGGTCTGGGGGAGTTCCTGCTCCCGCGCGAAGCCTTGGCGCCGCATGTCACGGCGGCCCTGGATCAGAGTGTGCTGATCGGGACCGCACAGGGCGCCGGGAAGGAACGGGGTGCCGGGACGGAATCCGGTTCCGGGGCCGCTTCGGCGGCGGACGTACGGAAGGCGCTGGCCCCCTACGGCGGGGTACAGGTCCGGCCCGCGACGGCCGACGACATACGGATCGCCCCGCCCGTGTCGGACGAGGACAACGCCATGATCATCATCGGGGTGGGAGTGGTCGGCGGCTTCGCGCTGCTCTCCGTGATCAGCACCCTCGCCCTGATCACGACCGGCCGGCGCGGTGAGTTCCGGCTGCTCCGGATGGTCGGCACGGGGCGCGGGCAGCTGCGGCGGATGCTGGTGCTGGAGACCGGACTGGTGACGGTCGCGGGTCTGGTGATCGGCACGGTGGTCGCGGCGGTCCCGCTCACCGCGTTCGCGGTGTCGGCGACGGGTACGGCGCCCTACATGCCACCGGTGCAGTACGGGCTGCTGGCGGCGGCGGTGACCGTGTCCGCGCTGGCGGCGACGGTGCTGCCGGGAACCTCCGGGGGCCGCTTCGTCCTCAAGCGGCGCAAGGGCTGAACGGGCTGAGCCGGGGCGCGCGAAGCACGCGGCGCGCCAAGCGCGCGGGCGCAGGGCCACGGGCGCGGTGCGCGCGGAGTACGGGACCGGGCAGGACGGCGCGCAAGGTATACGGGACGGTGGCAGGACGACGCGCGAAGTACGGGGCGGTGGCAGGACCGGGCAGAACGCGGCTACGCGTCCCGCCCCGCCACCGCCCCCAGCGCGTCCAGCACCGGCCGGATGAGCGGATGCCCCTCGGCCCCCTGCCGTACCGCCGCGAAGACGCGCCGTGTCGGGGCGCTGCCCTCCACCGGACGGACGACCACCCCGCTCAGCTCCGTCCCGCGCAGCGCCGACCTCGGTACGAGCGCCACCCCGGCGCCCGCCCCGGCCAGCGCGATCACGGCGCGGAAGTCGTCCGAGGAGTGTTCGAGACTCGGTTCGAAACCGGCCAGCTCGCAGGCCAGGACCACCACGTCGTGGCAGGGGTTGCCGGGGTACGGGCCGATCCACGGGTCCTTGGCGAGGTCGGCGACCGCCACCTGTTCCTGACCGGCCAGCCGGTGCCCGACCGGGAGCACCGCGTCGAACGGCTCCGAGTAGAGCGGCACCCGCGTCAGCCGCCGGTCGTTCTCGGCGGGCGCGCCCCGGTACTCGACGGCGACCGCCACATCGACCTGCCGGTCCAGCACCATCGGCACGCTCGCGTCGCCCTCCGCGTCCTGCACGCGGATCCGGACGCCGGGGGCGGTGCGGGACAGTTCGCGGAGCGCGGGCGCCAGGACCAGGCCGATGCCGGTGGCGAACGCGGCGACCGTGACCGTACCGGCGACACCCGCGCTGTACGCGGCGAGCTCCGCCTCGGCCCGCTCCAGCTGGGCCAGCACCACATTGGTGTGGGTCAGCAGGATCTCCCCCGCCGCCGTCAGCCGGGCGCCGCGCGCGCCGCGCTCGACGAGGTGGTGGCCCGTCTCCTGCTCCAGCGCGGCGAGCTGCTGGGAGACGGCGGAGGGTGTCAGGTACAACGCGGCGGCGGCGGCGGTCACCGTACGGTGGTCCGCCACCGCACGCAGGATTCGCAGCCGCCGTGCATCGATCATGCGCCTATTGTCCCAGCTCGCGAGGGTTCCCCCCGACGCGGAGCGCGTCGGGGGGAACCTCGGCCGGGTGGACCCCCGGGAGCCGGCCGGCAGCCGCGGGCCGAGCGGGACCCACGAGCCGGGCGGTCGCCGCGCGCCGGCCCGTCCCTTCGAGTCGGGGCCGTACCTACGAGTCGGGGGCAGTCCTTACGAGTCGGGCTGTCCCTACGAGTCCAGCGCCGCCCGCGCGTCGACGAAGGCGTCCACGGCACGGTTCACATCGTCCGTGGAGTGGGCGGCGGAGAGCTGGACGCGGATGCGGGCAGCGCCCTGCGGCACCACGGGGTAGGAGAACCCGATCACGTACACACCGCGCTCCAGGAGCAGTTCCGCCATCCTGCCTGCCTTCGCCGCGTCCCCGATCATGACGGGGGCGATGGCGTGGTCACCGGGCAGGATGTCGAAGCCTTCCTCGGTCATCCGGGTACGGAAGAGCGCGGTGTTGGCGTTCAGCTGCTCGCGCAGGTCTCCGGCGGACTCCAGCAGGTCGATGACCTTGAGGGAGGCGGCGGCGATGACCGGGGCGAGGGAGTTGGAGAAGAGGTACGGGCGCGAGCGCTGGCGCAGCAGTGCGACGATCTCGGCGCGGGCCGCGACATAGCCGCCGGAGGCACCGCCGAGTGCCTTGCCGAGGGTGCCGGTGATGATGTCGACCCGGTCCATGACGCCGTGCAGCTCGGGGGTGCCGCGTCCGCCGGGGCCGACGAAGCCGACGGCGTGCGAGTCGTCGACCATGACCATCGCGTCGTAGCGGTCGGCCAGGTCGCAGATCTCGCGCAGCGGGGCGACGTAGCCGTCCATGGAGAACACGCCGTCGGTGACGACGAGCCGGCGCCGGGCTCCGGAGGCCTCCTTGAGCTGCTGCTCCAGGTCGGCCATGTCGCGGTTGGCGTAGCGGAAGCGCTTGGCCTTGGAGAGGCGGATGCCGTCGATGATCGAGGCGTGGTTGAGGGCGTCGGAGATGACCGCGTCCTCGGGGCCGAGCAGGGTCTCGAACACGCCGCCGTTGGCGTCGAAGCAGGAGGAGTAGAGGATCGTGTCCTCCTGGCCGAGGAACGACGACAGCCGTGCTTCGAGCTCCTTGTGGACCTCCTGGGTGCCGCAGATGAAGCGGACGGAGGCGAGCCCGTAGCCCCAGCGGTCCAGCGCCTCATGGGCGGCGGCGACGACCTCGGGGTGGTCGGCGAGGCCCAGGTAGTTGTTGGCGCAGAAGTTGAGCACCTCGCCGGGGCGTCCGCCGGAGGTGACGGACACGGTGGCGGACTGCGGGGTGCCGATCACGCGCTCGGGCTTGTGCAGCCCGGCGGCCTCGATCTCTTCGAGCGTGGTGCGCAGGTCGTCGCGTACGGAGTCGAACATGCGTGAGTCCTTAGGGTTCAGGAGGTCCAGTCGAGGATGACCTTGCCGCCGCGGCCGCTGGCCGCGTCGTCGAAGGCCGCTTCGAAGTCGCGGTGGCCGTACCGTCCGGTGATGACGGGCGCGAGGTCGAGGCCGCCCTCCAGCAGTACGGACATGGCGTACCAGGTCTCGTACATCTCGCGGCCGTAGATGCCCTTGATCGTGATCATCGAGGTGACGACGCGGGCCCAGTCGACGGCGAACTCCTCGGACGGCAGGCCGAGCATCGCGATCCGGCCGCCGTTCGTCATGTTCGCGATCATGTCGCGCATCGCCTCGGGCCGGCCGGACATCTCCAGGCCGATGTCGAAGCCTTCCCGCAGTCCCAGGTGCCGCTGCCCGTCGGCGATGGTCTCCTCGCCGACGTTGAGGGCCAGGCTGACACCGACCTTGCGGGCCAGCTCCAGGCGGGCCTCGCTGACATCGGTGATGACGACGTTGCGGGCGCCGGCGTGCCGGGCGACGGCCGCGGCCATGATTCCGATCGGACCCGCGCCGGTGATCAGGACGTCCTCGCCGACCAGCGGGAAGGACAGCGCGGTGTGCACGGCGTTGCCGAACGGGTCGAAGATCGCGGCGACGTCCAGGTCGACGGGGACCCGGTGCACCCAGACGTTGGAGGCGGGCAGGGCGACGTACTCGGCGAACGCCCCGTCGCGGCCGACGCCGAGGCCGAGGGTGGAGCGGCAGAGGTGACGGCGTCCGGCGAGGCAGTTGCGGCACTTCCCGCAGACCAGGTGGCCCTCGCCGCTGACCAGGTCGCCGACCTTGATGTCGACGACATCGGCGCCGAGTTCCGCGACCTCACCGACGAACTCGTGACCGAGGATGAGCGGGGTGCGCACCGCCTGCTGTGCCCAGCCGTCGTAGGCCCGGATGTGCAGGTCGGTGCCGCAGATTCCGGTACGCAGGACCTTGATGAGTACGTCGGTGGGGCCGATCTCCGGCTCGGGGACGTCCATCAGCCACAGGCCCGGCTCGGCCTTCTGCTTCACGAGTGCCTTCACGGCTGCGGCTCCCTGCACGTGGTACGCGGGTGGTGGATGCCCCGGGCCGGGGCAGCCTTCAGGAAGCCTGCGGCCCGGGGAGTCGAGTGGGACGGCGCAGCGGCAGGGTTGCGGAAAACCCCAGGTGGAAGGGCGCGCACCGGCCTGCAGCCGTCATGGAGAAATCTGCCGCACCATGCGGTCCCAGGTCCATCGAGGATTTCTTAAGCGCGGTCGCAGCTCCGCTTCACACCTCGCCGTAGGGGCCCAGGAACGTGGGCCTGCCGTTCTCGGTGCGGTAGAGGAAGATCCCGTTGTCGAACCGCACCAGCCGGGAGTCGTAGAAGGACAGGTCACGGACGATGCCCCGGTAGCGGGTGCGGAACAGCCGCTGGGCGATCCCGCCCCGGTCCGCTCCGGCGGCGCTGGTGGTCTCGGCCGCCACGGCGATCAGCCCGACCGCGTCGTACGCCTCGGCCGACCAGGTGGCGGGCGGCGCCCCGAAACGTGCGCGGTGCGCGGCGGTGAACTTCTTCGTGGAGGTCAGGGACAGCGGATCGGCGTACGCCTCGGCGAAGACCCATCCTTCGGCCGCCTTCCCCGCCTCCTTCAGGAAGCCGGGTGAGAGAACGGTTCCGGCGCTGAGTCGGGCGCCGGTGAACCCGGCGGCGGCGAGGGCGATGGCGCAGCGCGCTCCCCGGGAGGACGAACCGCCCGCGTACACCACGGCGTCCGCCCGCGCGCCGACGACCGCCCGCGCCACCGGGCCGAAGTCCTGCCCGGCGGCGACGGTGTGGGTGGTGGCGGCGGCTCCGCCGAACCGTACCTCGGTCAAGTCGTTGAGGATGGCCCAACTGCGCCGCGGATCGGCGTCGTCCGCGATGAGATGGGTCCGCTCGGAGGGCCGCGTGTGGACCAGGTAACTGATGAGTCCCACGCTGAGGTCGTCGTCCAGGGCCCGGGTGACGCACAGGACCTGGTGATCGACGAAGTCGGCGGCGGTGGAGCCCGCCGCGACGATGACCACGGCCATCCCGGCCTTCCCGTACCGGGCGACGATGTCCTCGGCGATCACGCCGCCGGTGGGCCCGATGACGGCCAGGACACGGGGGTCGGCGGTCAGCCGGCCGGCGGCCCGCCGCGCGCCGGCCGCGTCCCCGGCGTCGTCCTCGGTGCGCAGGGCGAGGCGGAAGGGCGCGTCGGTACGGGAGTTGTGGTCGGTGACGGCGAGCTGGACGCCCCGCCGGTGGGCGAGGCCGGTGGCGCGGCCGGGTCCGGTGAGGTCGGCGTGCAGCCCGATCGTGTACGTGGGGCGGCTCCCGCCGCCTGTCGCGGTGCCGTTCCCCTTGTCGCGCCGCCCGGCGAGCCACGCCGCGGTGCCGCCGCCCGCGAGGAGTACGCCCCCGGCCGCCGAGGCGGTCAGCAGGCGCCGCCGGGAGGGGCCGGGGCGCCCGGCCTGCCGGGATCCGGGGTCCGCCCCGGGGTCCCCGGCCGATTCCGGCCCGCGCTGTCGTGTCCCGGGACCGGCCGGGGTCCCAGGACCGAACGGCGTTTCGGGGTCGGGCAGCGCGAGGGCCGCGGCCGACCGTTCGGCGATCAGCGCGGGGAGTCCGGCGGGCATCCACCGGTCCGGATCAGCCGCCGGGTCGGTGTGCGCCTCGTCGGCCAGCGCCCGGTACACCTGCTCGGCGGTCGGCCGCGCCGCCGGGTCCTTGGCCAGACACGCGGCGGTCAGGGCCCGCAGTCCGGGCGGCAGCCCCTCCAGGTCCGGCTCCTCGTGCACCGTACGGAACAGCACGCCCGGCCCGGCGCCGTCTCCGAACGGGCGCCGCCCGGTCGCCGCGTACACGAGCACGCAGCCCAGCGAGAAGACGTCGCACGCGGGTCCGACGGGCCCGGCGGACGCCTGCTCGGGCGCGAGGTAGCCGGGCGTGCCGATGACCGCGTCGGTGGCGGTGAGCACGGTGGCGCCTTCCTGCCGCGCGATGCCGAAGTCGATGAGCCGGGGCCCGTCCAGGGCGAGGAGAACGTTGCCGGGTTTGACGTCCCGGTGGATCAGCCCCGCCCCGTGCACCGCTACGAGGGCCGCCGCGAGCCGGGCACCGAGCGCCCGCACGGTGACGGCGGGCAGGGTGCCCTGTACCGCGATCACCTCGGCGAGCGAGGGGCCGGGCACGAATCCGGTGGCCAGCCACGGTTCCCGGGCTTCCGTGTCGGCGCCGACGACCGGGACCACCCACGGCCCGGTGATCCGCGCGGCGGCCTCGGCCTCGCGGCGGAAGCGGGCCCGGAAGCCGGGGTCGGCGGCGTGCTCGGCACGGATCACCTTCACGGCGGCCAGTGCCCCGCCCGGGGACCTCGCCAGGTACACCACGCCCATGCCGCCCACGCCGAGCCGGACCAGGGTGCGGTAGTCACCGATGGTGCGGGGGTCCTCGGAGGTGAGCGGCCGCATGTCAGGAGGCGGGCTTCGGGGCCGGGCCAAGATAGCGGTAGCGGCCGTTCTCGACACGGTAGAGGTGGGCGTCATGGCCCACCAGCGACCGTTCCTCGTCGAAGGCGTAGGTGCGGGAGATCCCCTTGTAGGTCGAGGCGGCGATCTCGGCGACGATCGCGGCCCGGCCCGGCCGCACGACGCGTCCGGAGCGCGCGGTGGGCCGGACGCTCCCGGTGTCCTGGGAGGGTGCGGATCCTGGCGACGCGCTGTTCTCCGGTGACGCCGACCCGTTCTTCCCCTCGGCGCCCCCGGGCTTCCCCGTGGCGTCGTCCTTGTCCCCCTTGACGAGGGCGGCCAGTGCCTGGGCGACGAGCCCGGTCACGTCGTACGCCTCGGCGGCCCAGGCGGCGGGCGCGGAGCCGAACCGTTCGCGGTGCGCGGCGGCGAACGCCTTGGCGGCGGGCGCGGTCGCGTCCGTGTACGGGGTGATGAACTCCCAGCCCGTGGCGGCGTCTCCGGCCTTCGCGAGGAAGTCCGGTCCCATGACGGTGTGCTGGCCGATGCGCGGCCCCTTGAACGGGGTGCCGGCGAGGGCGAGGGCCGTACGCGCGGCTCCGGCCGCGTCACCCGCGTAGAAGAACGCATCGCTCCTGTGGGTGAGCATGTCGGTGATCACCGGTCCCATGTCCGTGATCCCGGCCGGCACCACGCGCGGATAGGTGGTCCCGCTGGTCATCGACGGCGTCAGCAGGTTGGCCGTGTACCCCATCTGGTAGGCGGACTGCCCGCCGGCCCGGTCCAGGAGCACCCCGAGGCGTTCGACGCCGGGGCGCAGGAGCAGGCGGTTGACGATCGGCATGGAGAGGACACCCCACGAGGGGGAGGCCTGGAAGAAGGACTTCTTGGACAGGGAGCCGTAGGTCATCGCCAGTGACGACAGCGTGATCACCGCGAGCATCGCCTCGTCGTAGGCGGACAGCGACGCGCTGGTCGTGGCGTCGTCCGTCGGGCCGATGACGGCGAGGACATCGCGATCACGGGCGAAGCGCTCGGCCACCTGTACGGAGCGGTCGGGCTCCCCCCGGTCGTCGAGGGCCTTCACCGTGAGCGTGAAGGGCTTGTCCTTACGGGAGTTGAACCGGTCGACCGCCAGCCGGACGCCCCTCTCCTGCGCCTTCCCCAACGCCATGTGAGGCCCGCTCAGATCGGCGTGCACACCGATGATCCAGCGCCGCCCGCCAAAGGCGCCCTGTCCGTCGCTGTCGGCGTCCTCGCCCGCCAGCCGCACGGCGGCGAAGGTCCCGCCTGCGAGGGCCACCGCCCCGCCGGCGGCGAGGAGGAGGAAACGCCGCCTGCCGGAACGGGCCGCCGGGGCGCCGGACTCACCGGGCTCACCGGGCTCTGCAGGAGCGTCGGACAGCGCGGGCTCCAGGGGCGTGGCGGGCTCCTCGGCCGCGGTGACGTCGATGTCCGGAAGCGCCAGCATCGCGGCGGAGCGGTCGGCGATCAGCCGTACGACGTCCTCGGGCAGCCACTCCACCGGCCTGCCCGGTACGTCCTCGGTGATGCGCCCGTCGATCTCGGCGGCCGTCGGCCGCTCCCCCGGGTCCTTGGCCAGGCAGGCGGTCAGCAGCGCGCGCAGTCCGGCGTCATCGACCCCGTCGAGGTCCGGTTCGTCGTGCACGGTGCGGTAGAGCAGCGCCTGCACGGCCCCGCTGCCGAACGGGGGCCGTCCGGTGGCGGCGTAGGCGAGGAGGCAGCCCAGCGAGAAGATGTCGCTCGCGGGCCCGGCTGCCGTACCGCCGCCGGAAGCCTGCTCGGGCGAGAGGAAGCCGGGGCTGCCGACGATGAGATCGGTGCTGGTCAGCGCGGTGGCGTCGGTGGCGCGGGCGATCCCGAAGTCGATGAGGCGGGGGCCGTCCGTGGTGAGCAGGACGTTGCCGGGTTTCACGTCACGGTGGACGAGTCCGGCCGTGTGTACGGACGTCAGGGCGCGGGAGAGGAGCCGGCCGAGCACCATGACGCTGCGGGCGGGCAGCGGGCCGCGCCGCGCCACCGCGTCGGAGAGCGCGGGCCCTGGCACGAACGCCGTTGCCAGCCAGGGGCGTTCGCCCTCGGTCTCCGCGCCGGCGACCGGGACGGCCCAGGGGCTGTGCACGCTGCGCGCGGCCTCGACCTCGCGGCGGAACCGGGTCCGGAAGTCGTCGTCCTGCGCGTACTCGGGCAGGATCACCTTGATGGCGGCGAGCGCCCCCGCGTCGGTGCGCCCCAGGTAGACGACGCCCATGCCGCCCGCCCCGAGGCGGCCCAGGAGTCGGTGCCCACCGATCCATGACGGGTCCGACGGCCTCAGTTCGTCCATCAGATATGCCTCAGCTCTGATTCTCGACGGCGGATTCGAGCCGGACCAGCATGGTGGCCAGGCCCTCGACCATCAGGTTGTCGATCTCCTTCTCGGTACGCCCCTTCGCGCCCTTGCCGGTCACCGCCACGGTGAACTGGAGGGTCTGCGCCTGCTGCCAGGTGTAGTGGTACGGGCCACCGAGCTCCGCGCTCTGGAACTGTCCGAACTCGGTCAGCGCGTCCTCGGAGTTCTTCTGGGTGCTCTCACCCTGGAGAAGCGCACCGGAGACCATCGAGCCGACGACTTCCCCCTCCCGCAGCTGCTGCGTGGGACAGCGCATCGTCTCCTCCAGCGACTCGGCCATCTCCCACCGCGCGTCCTCGCGGGTCCGGTGCACGGTGACGACGGCCCCCAGCCGTAGCGGCCCCTTGCCCTTGACGGCGGGCAGTTCGAAGGAGCGGGTGAGGGTGGCCAGAACGCTGTCGGCGGGCTTGCGCTGCTCCCAGGCGCAGTCGGCGCCCAGGACGGGCCAGGTGTCCGGGCCGCTCTCGTACGGACTCCGCTTCACCACCTCGGGGCCGAAACTGTCGGGATCGGCGATGACCTCGCCGATGAAGGCGAGCGCGGCACTTCGGGTCTTCGGCAGGCGGGCCGGGTCGGCGTCGAGGGACGCCGATGCGGACGCGGGTGAGGAGGCGGATGCGGATGAGGCGGGTGAGACGGAGGCTTCGGTGCCGGGGCCGCCCCTCCCCGGTGTCCCCTTCCCCCGGGTGTCCCCCTCCGCGCCGCCACTGGAACAGCCTGCCAGGAGAAGTGGCAGGAGCAGCAGCGGGGCACCGTACCGGAATTTGTTCAACGGCCCCTGAAATGCCACGAGTTATCACCCTCATCTCATCGACGCCGCAGCGATCATACGATCGGGCAACGACCCGGGGCGGGACAGTACCGAACTGTTGCAGCATCAGTACTCGGGGAGACATATGTGGCGGGAACATGACAGTACCGGTGGCCGGAACCGTGTCCGCGTGCCGCCGTCGCCCCTCAGGAACGCCGGCTTGTGCGCGGCGAGCACGAGCGGCTGCCCCTCCGGGATGAACGCGTAACCGTCGGACGCCAGAACCACCTCGAACTTCCGTACGGTTCCCGGCACTTGCCCCTCACGGACTTTGAACACCGCGATGACAAAGTATGGACGGCATGAGCAGAAGCCTCCTACTCTGTCCGGCGCAACCGTCGGAGTTTCGCTCAGGTAAAGCGCTGCTGAACCACTCCAGTCGAACGTTCGCCCCCCGGCGCGGGTGGCTCGCACCCACCGCCGCTAGGTGCTCCTCGCCATGAGGAGCCAGGAGGAAGAATGAATCCACGGCTGTACCGACGCTGTCGTACCCGTCTGGCGGGTCTGCTCGTCGCCTCGTTCCTGGTCGGCACGTTCTCCGCCTCGCCCGTCGCGGCTGCCGGGGAACCGCCCGGCCGGACGGCCGAGCTCCCCCCGCAGGAGCCCGGAGTCACGCTGCGCGTCTTCGATGTGCAGGTGCCGCTCAGCAAGTTGTGCGACATCAAGACCGGGCAGACCCCGAACGTCGACAGGCTGATGCCCGCCATCGACTGGAGTGCGGCGGGGGACTTCGGCTTCGAGGACCACTTCGTCAGCCAGGTGAGCGGGAACATCGACGTCCCGCGGACCGGCGCGTACACCTTCCGGCTGACCAGTGACGACGGATCACGGCTGCTGATCGACGGCAGTCCGGTCATCGACCACGACGGTCTGCACGGTGCGGACCCCAAGGACGGCACGGTCACCCTGGACGCGGGCTACCACTCCCTGCGCATCGATCACTTCGACCGCACCGGCGGCCAGCAGATCACCCTGGCGTGGCGGCCCCCGGGCGCCTCGGACTTCGCGGTCGTCCCGAACGCGGTGCTGAGCACGGACGCCGACGTCGTACGGGTGACGGCGCCGGGCCGCAAGGAGTGCGAGGGTGTCCTCGACTCACCGGGCGACGGACTGCCGCTCAACGCCGTGCACCCGGACTACGCGCTCACCGATCTCCGCCCCCCGGGCTTCGAGCCGCAGGTCACCGCGATGGACTGGCTGCCGGACGGCCGGCTGGCCGTGACCACCTGGGGCGGCAGCACCAAGACGGAGGGCGAGGTACACCTCCTGGACCATGTACGGGGAAACACCGATCCCGGCAAGGTGACCACCAAGAAGATCATCGGCGGCCTCAAGGAACCGATGGGCATCAAGGCCGTCGACGGAAAGCTGTACGTGTCGCAGAAGCATGAGCTGACCGAGCTGACGGACACCGACGGCGACGACGTCATCGACGAACGGAGGACCGTCGCCACCTGGCCCTACGGCGGCAACTTCCACGAGTTCGCCTTCGGCCTGCTCTACAGGAAGGGCTTCTTCTATCTGAACCTGTCCGTCGCGATCAACTACGGCGGCGCGACCACCGATCCACAGCCCGCGAAGAACCGGGGCTCCACGGTCAAGGTGAACCGGAAGACCGGTGAGGTGTCATATATCGCCGGTGGTCTGCGTACCCCGAACGGCATCGGCTGGGGCCCGAAGGGCGACATGTTCGTCCTGGACAACCAGGGCGGCTGGCTGCCCTCGTCGAAGCTGCTCCACATCAAGCAGAACCGCTTCTTCAACCACTACACGAACCCGGACGGCCCGTACGACGCGAATCCGGTCACCAAGCCCGTGCTGTGGCTGCCGCAGAACGAGATAGCGAACTCGCCCAGCACCCCGCTCCAGCTGACCGAGGGCCGCTTCGCCGGGCAGATGCTGTTCGGCGATGTGACATACGGCGGGATCCAGCGCGCGTACCTGGAGAAGGTCAAGGGCGAGTACCAGGGCGCGGTCTTCCGCTTCACCCAGGGCCTGGAAGCCGGGGTGAACCGGATCAGCATGGGGCCGGACGGCGCGATCTACGCGGGTGGCCTGGGCGCGGGCGGCAACTGGGGTCAGGAAGGCAAGCTCACCTACGGACTCCAGAAGCTCTCGCCCAGCGGTGACAAGGCGTTCGACATCCTGGCGATGCGGGCGAAGCCGGGCGGGTTCGAGCTGGAGTACACCCAGCCTCTGTCGGACGGAACGGCGGCCAAGCTCGCCGAGAGCTATCGCGTCAACCAGTGGACCTACGCCCCGACGCCCGGCTACGGCGGCCCGAAGGTCGACGAGGAGACCCTGTCCGTACGGTCGGCCACACTGTCGCCGGACCGCAGGAAGGTCACCCTGGACATCCCCGGCCTGAAGTCCAACCGTGTGGTGCACGTCCGCTCGCCGCGCCCCTTCAGCTCCGCGAGCGGCGAGTCCCTGTGGAGCACCGAGGCGTGGTACACGCTCAACTCCCTGCCCGGGAAGCAGCCTCCGGCCACGCAGTACGAGGCGGAGGAGGCGGCGCTGAACGGCGGCGCGGGCTTCAACACCGACCACCCCGGCTACTCGGGCGGCGGCTTCGTCGACAGGTTCGCCGCCGAGGGCGCGACCGCCGGCTTCGAGGTGGAGGCGCCGAAGTCGGGAACGTACGATGTCGGCCTGCGCTACTCCAACGGGCCGAACCCCTTCACCGGCACCAAGAGCGTGAGCGTCTACGTCAACGGCACCAGGGTCCGGCAGACGAGCCTGCCGCCCACCGTCGACTGGAACAGCTGGTCCACCCGGACCGAACCGCTGAGCCTGCGCGCCGGAAGGAACACCATCACCTACCGGTACGACAGCGGCGACACCGGCCATGTCAATCTCGACCTGATCACCGTCCACCCCAAGGGCGCCCGCATCCCCCTGTTCGACGGATCGGGCCAGGCGGCCTGGCAGCACCCCGACGGACGGACGCCGCAGTGGCCGGTGACCGGTGACGGGTCGATGGAGGTCTCCGGCGGCGATCTCCGCACCAAGCAGGGCTTCCAGGACTTCAGGGCGCACGTCGAGTTCTGGCTCCCGAACCTCCCGCCGGACGTGACCGGCCAGAACCGTGCCAACAGCGGCGTGTATCTCCAGGAGCGTTACGAGGTCCAGATCCTCGATTCGTACGGTGACGCGACACTCGCCGACAACGAGGCCGGGGCGATCTATACGAAGAAGGCACCGGACATCAACGCCGCGACGGCGCCGGAGACCTGGCAGACGTACGACATCACCTTCCGCGCGGCCCGTTTCGACGCCGACGGCAGGAAGACCGCCGACGCCCGGGTCACCGTGGTGTGGAACGGCAGGAAGGTCCACGACGACGTGGCGGTCGACGGTCCGACGGGCGGCGGCGCACCCGAGGCCGCGACGGCGGGGGCGATCCGCCTCCAGGACCACGGCAGCAAGGTGCGCTACCGCAATGTCTGGGTCGAGCCGCTGACGTAGGCGTCGAGCAACCGGGGCCATGGCACGGCGGCCCGTCACACGTGCAATTTCACGTGTGACGGGCCGCCGTTCGCATAACCGCTTCCGTCGCCGGACGACTGACGGTTAGCCTCCCAGCACCGAGTGACTGATGAAGCACGGAGAGACTGAGAAACCCAAAGCCGGAGAAGCCGAAGGCAGAGAAGCCGAAAGGCGGAGGAGCCCAAAGGTGGAGGAGCGGGAATTGCCCGGTTACCCGAGCGCGCGTTGACGCTGTAGGCCGCGACCGGCCTGTCATCGCGTGCTGCCCTTGATCTGCGGCACAGCGAACCTTTCCCCGTCCCACATACCGGTGCGCGCGGGCCCTTCCCGCGTGAGCGCCGAGTGGCGGGCTTCTTCGTCCAGCTCTCAGCAGCTCAAGGGGTTCCCGTGCCGTCCGTTCCTCCTGCTCGCCCCGGCCTGTGGCGTGACGCCGATTTCCGCAGGCTCTGGGTGGGCCAGACCGCCTCACAGCTCGGGGCGCAAGCCGCTCAGATCACCCTGCCGCTGACCGCCGTGGTGACACTCAACGCGGACGCGGGGCAGCTGGGCGCCCTGCGTGCGGCGCAGCAGGTGCCGATCCTGCTGCTCTCGCTCCTCGTCGGGGCGTGGGTGGACCGGTGGCGGTCGTACCAGGTGATGGTGCTGGCCGACTTCGGGCGGGCGGCGCTGCTCGCCGCCGTCCCGACCGCCCATGTCCTCGGCCTGCTCGGCTCTCCGGTGCCGCTCGGCATGCCGGTGCTGCTCGTCGTCGCGTTCCTCGTCGGAGTGCTCACGGTGTTCTTCGATGTGGCCTACCAGGCCTCTCTCGTACGGCTGGTGGAACGCGACCGGTTGTTGCAGGCCAACAGTGCGCTGGAGGGCAGCAGGTCCGCGGCGCAGATCGGCGGCCCGGCCCTCGGCGGAACCATGGTGTCGCTGCTGTCGGCGCCGGTCGCCGTCGCGGCGAGCACGTTCTTCTTCGCTCTGTCGTTCCTGTCGCTCAGGCGCATCCGGTGCGCCGAGCCCCCGCCTCGGCACTTCGAGCGCCCCACCCACGGCGAACGCCCCGACGGCATCTGGCGGCAGATCCGCGAGGGTCTGCGATTCGTGGCCGGCAACCCCTCGCTGCGATCCGTGGGCGTGTGCTCCGCGCTCTTCCAGTTCTCCTTCGCGGGCATGATGACGGTGTATCTGCTCTTCCTGTCACACACGCTGCACCTGTCGGGCGGGGCGGTCGGCCTGGTGCTCGCGGCGATGGGACCGGGGGCAGTGGTGGGTTCGGTCCTGTCCGCCGCACTGCCCAGGAGGTTCGGCCACGGCGTGGTGCTGGTCTCCTCGGCCGTGCTCGCCGACGGGGTGATGCTGTGCGTGCCCGCGCTGAGCGGTTCGGCTCCCGCCACGGTCCCTCTGCTCATGGCGGTCAACTTCGTGTTCGGCGTCTTCAGCCAGCTGCTCGATGTCACGGTCACGGCCGTGCGGCAGTCGCTCACGCCCGTACGGATGCAGGGACGGGTGGTGGCGACGATCGATTTCGTCGGGATGGGGCTGACCCCGCTCGGCTCACTGCTCGGCGGCTTCCTGGCCTCCGAGTGGGGGCTGCGCACCGGCCTGCTGCTGACCGGGATCGGGCTGTGCCTGTCGCCGCTGTTCATGGCCTTCTCACCGCTCGCACGGCTGGGGAGGGAGCTGCCGGCGCCGCGTCCCCCTGCGGATCACCCCAGCAGCCGCTCGGCCCAGGGGTGAGGTCCGTACGTCGTGGTGATCGCGTCGACGAGCCACCGCCGCTGCCGGTCCACCAGCACCGGAAGCGCCGCGTCGAAGTCCACCTCGTCCTTGGGGCGCGGCGTTCCGGCCTTGTAGTAGAGCTGCACTTCAGGGGCCAGAAAGGGGATCCCGTCGCCCGAGGTCAGCCCCAGGGCGCCGAGCGGCCTGCGTACCCGGGAGTCGCGCCTCGACACCCATTCCTCGCCACGGGCCTCGTCGAGCATGACCTGAACGCGCCAGGGGGCACCAGGTCCGGGCCTGCACCAGATGTCGTGAACGCCGAGAGGCAGGTACTCACCCTCAGCCCATGGGCGCAGCATCCCCGGTGGGTCGGCTGCCCACCATTCCCATCCGGCCAGAACCCGCTGAACCGCGAGCTGGTCGCGCCGCAGCACAAGAACATCGATGTCGCCATGGGCCCGGATCCGACGGCCCACCGCGAGCTCGATCGCCAGCCCTCCGGCCACCCACCACGGGAACCGGGTGTCCTTGAGTCCGAAAAAGCTCGCGGCGACGTCGGACAAGGGGGCGGGCTCCCATACGCCGAAGGGAACTTGGGCATGCGTCATGGGTTCATTGTCCGGCTACCGGCCCGGTCCGTGCCGACGCGAACACCTGGGCGCGCCGCGCGCCGGGGCCACGCACGGTCAGGGGCCACAGGGAACGGGCGTCAGTACAGCAGGTCCAGTTCCGCGCGGACCGTCTTGCCGGGAGGCGGGCGGTCGATCACCTCCCACCGGTCGGCCAGCGCCTCGACCAGGATCAGCCCTCGGCCCGAGTCCGCGTCGGCCGAGGGCGGCGCGAGGTGTCCGGGGCCGGGCGGACGGTGTTCGCCCCGGGTGTCGGAGACCTCGATCCGCAGGGTGCTGCGGGCGGGCCCGGACGGGGTGAGGGTCAGCGTCACCTCGAAGTCACGGCCGGGCACGCGGCCGTGCGTCGCGGCGTTGGCGGCCAGCTCGGCGATCAGCAGGGCCGCCGTATCGGATACGTCACCGGCGTACGGGATGCCCCAGCTGTCCAGTGCCTCAAGCGCCAGGCGCCGGGCCAGGCGGGCGCCTCGCGGAGTGGAGCTGAACCGCTGGGTGAACTCGCGGGCGGTCACCGGGTGGGGGGTGGTGGAGGTTGCTTCCATGCGACGAGCGTGACGCCGGCGCGTACCGCCTCACCAGATCGGCAGGGCGTACGCAAGATCCGCGTACGAGTACGCAGGGTGAGCAGTAGGCGCAACAGACCGTAACCATAAGGTGGTTGTGTCGTGCCCTGCACCGGGTACCGGGCCCGAGGCTCGGGGCCCGCGTATCGGGTTCCGAGGCTCGGGGCACGAGCCTCGGGACAACGCCCTCACTCTTTCGTGTGTACGAATTCCAGCGCTTCCCCCGAAGCTTGAGACCCGGGATCCGGGCGCCGGGACTCGGGGTTCGGGATTCGAGACCCTTCTTCAACCGAAGGTAAGAGAAAGGGGGTTGGGGAGATACCCCCCTCCCTCCCCACCCGTCACGGCGAGCAAGTACGACTAATCGGGACCAACTTGCGGAGCCTCATCGCGACTGCTTACGGTGCCGACACAACCAAACAACCCCGACACGGTGTTAGCGCACCGGGCCGGGGTCTCACCCCAAGATCAGAGAAAGTGATCTCGTGGCTTCCGAGAACTTTAGCGCCGTGCTGCCCGCGCCCGCATCCTCGCCCCCGAACCCCGCGTCCTCGCCCTCGAACCTGATGGCCAAGCCCGGTTACGGCAAGCGATCCACCCCCGGCCAGGCGCCCCGCCGCGCCGATGACTTCCTGTTACTGCCGGAGCGGGAGCGCTACATCGCCGCCTTCGTCGACCGGCTGCCGGACGGCGCCGCGATGAACGTCAAGAGCCTCGCCAAACAGCTCCCCCTCTACGGCCAGCAGGCGGTCGGCACCGCGCTCACGGCGCTCTCGGTCGCGGGCCACCTGCGCAGGGTCCGGCGTCCGGTGGGTGAGGGCGAGCAGGTCCGCTGGGTCTTCCGCACCTTCTGGTCCCGCACCGCCCGCGACAACGAGTGGTGGACCGCGTACCTCTCCACGGAGTGCACGCCCGAGGCCGTTCCCGCAGCCGCTCCCCCGCCGCATTGGGTGCCGGTCGAGGAAACACGGGCCGAGGAGCCGCCGGGCGGGGAAACACGGGCCGACGAGACGCCGCCACCCCACCCTCCCGCACACGAAGCACCTCCCACGCAGAAAACCCCGCCCGCAGCCGAAGCTCCGACCGACGACTCACCGGCCCCCAACTCCCCCTCCCCCTCCCCCGCCCCGGAATCCCCCTCGCCCGCGTACGTCGCCCTCGCCCTGCTCGGCCGGACCGAACCCCGGCTCGCTCTCTCCGCCGCCGACTGCGCGGCGCTGGAGGAACCGGCCGCCGCCTGGCTGGCGCGAGGCGTGAGTACGGATCACCTCATCCACGCCCTCACCTCCGGGCTCCCCGACGTGGTCAATGTCCCGCGAGGCTTCGTGCGCCGCCGCCTGCACGACAAGATGCCGCCGCGCCTGCCCGCGACCGCCATGGCCGCCACCACCTCCCCGGCACCGGCGCTGGAAGCGGTACGCCGGACCATGGTCGAGTGCACCGAGTGCGGAGTACCCGGCCGACCCGAAGCCCTCCCCGACGGCCTCTGCCGCGCCTGCCGCTCCGCCCCCTCCGGCGGCCCGGAGAGCGCCCCCGGGCCCGTCCCCGACCCGGCCGCCGAAGCCGTCGCCGCCCGGGATGTCCATGCCCTGGTCGGACACCTGCGCGCTCTGACGAGAACCCCATGACCATGACATCCCGTACCCGCTCTGCCCAGATCAGGAACCCGTACGCTCCGTCAGCGTACGGGTGCACACGGTGGACAGTACGGATCACGCAACGTGACGATGGATCAATCGAGTTGGGTGCGGTTGGGGACAGGCGCGAGAGGTGAACACGTATGACAGACGTCGCGGGCGGTACGGGTGGAATGACCGGCGGGGCCTCGGGGGGAGGCGGGGAGCCTGAAGTCACCGAGGCCCTCAAGGCCTTCGGGGAGGTCGTCAAGGCCTTCCGGAAGCGGGCCGGACTGACACAGGAACAGTTCGCGCCCTTGGTGAGGTATTCGGTGCCGACCATCGCCTCCATCGAACAGGGCCGCCGCTTCCCGCCACCCGCGTTCGTGGACCGCGCGGAATCGGTCCTGGACGCGTTCGGCGCGATCAGGGGCGCGGCCAAACATCTGTCACGGCGTCCGGGGCTGGCGAGCTGGTTCCGCGTGTGGGCACGGCTGGAGGCGGAGGCGGTCAGCCTCAACACGTATGAATGCCGCTTGATCCCGGGACTGTTGCAGACGGAGGCGTACGCCCGGACACTGTTCGTCAACCAGCTCCCGCCACTGGACGACGAACAGATCGAGGCCCAGATGGCAGCGAGGACGCAACGGCAGCGCCTGCTGCACGAGCGGCCCAACACCGCCTACAGCTTCATCGTCGAGGAGCATCTGTTCCGGCGGCAGACGGGCGGACTGGACGTCACCCGTGAACTCATCGACCACGTCATCGACCTCGCCGAACTGCGCCACGTCGAGATTCAGCTGATGCCCCTGGTGCGGCACAGCCACGCGGGTCTGGATGGACCCATGCGGCTCTGCGAGAGTCCGGACAACCGCTGGTTCGGCTACTCCGAAGGCCAGGAGAGCGGGCAGCTCATGTCCGATACCAAAGTGGTCAGCATCTACCTGATGCGGTATGCCAGGATGCGTTCACAGGCTCACTCCCTGGAGTACTCCCTGAGCCTGTTGCGGCAGATGCGAGGAGCGCTATGAGCACGACAGACCTGGCCTGGTTCAAGAGCAGTTACAGCGGCGGTTCCGGCGATTCCTGCGTAGAGGTCGCCCTCTCCTGGCGCAAGTCCAGCTACAGCGGCGGTTCCGGTGACGACTGCGTAGAGGTGGCCGCCTGCCCCGGCACCGTGCACGTCCGGGACTCGAAGGTCACCGAGGGCCCGCAGCTCGCCCTCTCCTCCCCCACCTGGACGACCTTCCTCACGTACGCCACGCAGGGCTGATCCACGCTGGTCCACGGCCCGGTGGGCGAGCGGGTTCCGGGGCAGCGGCGGAAGTCGGCTGCCCCGTTCCCTTGATAGCGTCGCCCCCACGCGGCTGCGGACTTCCCCCCGACCCGGTCGCGGGATGGGTGGGTACGGGGACCGGTCGCGGCAGGGACGATGAGGGCCGACAGATGAGCCTTGAACAGTTGCACTACACCTCCGCCGCGCCGGGGGACGAGGGGGCGAGCGGCCGGTTCACCTCCGTGGGGTCCGGCATTCCGGCGGCGCTGCTCACGGAGATCGAGCCGTACCTCGGGTACGAGCTTCCGGGCGAGGCGCCCTACCTGCCGACCGATGACGAACTTCGCTCGCTGCCCCAGGCCTTCAGCTGCACCCCGCTGTCCGACGGAGGCCGGCTGGTCTGCCGGACGGTGGCGGTACGGGGTACGGGCTCCGTTCCCGTGCGGTTCCACGCGCACGCGGTGCATCTGCCCGCCGGGGCGCGGTTGCCAGGTGACCGGCTGCCCATCGAGGCGTGGCGGTCCCCGCGCTGGGTGTCCGTGACGCCCGGCGGCGCGATACCCGACCCGCTCAGTGCTCTGCCGCCCGGCCCCGGCCCGGTGCGCGAGGGGCTGGACGACTTCGCCGTCTCCCGCAGTCCCTGGCTGGCCGCCGTCTTCGCCGATCTGCGCCGGGTGAGCGAGGAGGGCCCGGGATCGCCGCCGGTCGTCCTCGTGGAGCGGCAGAGTGCCGATGTCGCGCGGTGGGTCGCGCTGGCCGGGGCCGTACTGCCGGGTGAGAGCGCCGAGCGGCTGACGTACACCACGTACACCAGGCGTCCGAGTGCCTCCCCGCATCACGTCATGGGCGTACTGCCGGAGGACGCACGGGGGTTGGAGGCCGGCGGATTGCGGGTCCACACGTGCTTCGGGTCGCGCCCGCCGGTGGTCACGGACGATGCCTGGGCGGAGACCGCCGCCCGGATCTGGCGGAGCCGGGCGCCTGAGCTGTTCCGGGAGGCGAGCGAGCTGCCCGGGGAGCCCTTCGCCGCCGGTCCGCCCGCCGTGATCGCTCTGTGCGCGGGCATAGCGCTCGGCTCGAACGAGCGGGCTGCCGCCGCCGACTGGGCCGCCGAGAGGCCCTACGCGCTGGACGCCAAACGGACGCGGCAGCTCGTGGACGCCCTGACCTCGCCCGGGATCGATGACCGTACCGGGCCCGAATTCGACGCGGCGGGACGGCTGTTCGGCGCACTCGACGGCCGTGCCCCGGTCACCACGACCGCTCCCCTGGCCGCGATGCTGGTCACCGAGGCGGTGCGCGGCGGCAACGGCTCGCTGGAGCTTCCCCGCCGGGCCGCCTTCTCCGGGCCGGAGGGTGAGGCCATCGCCACCGCGCTCGGTCCGGAGATCCTGGCCGAACTGTCCGCTGCCGGTACGGGTGCCGACGGCGATGTGACCCGGACCGTGCAGTTGCTGCGGGTCGCGCGGCTGCTCGACGTGGACTGTGCGGAGCTGCTGCCCACCGTCGTACGCAGGCTGGCTCCCGCGTTGCTGGCCGATGAGCGGTCCCAGGAGTTCGCGCCCACCCTGCTGGAGCTGCTGGACGAGCAGTTCGACGTCCGTACGGCGTTGCTCGGCGCCCTGGACCGGATCGCGCCGGACGACCCGGGGGCGGTGGAACGGCTGCTGGAGCGGGTGGCGCTGCCGTTCACGGGTTCGCAGGCGTTGCCGCACCTGCGGATGTGCGCCGAGGCGGGCGGGGCCCGAGCGACCCTCGGCGGGGACCGGGCGGCCGTGTGGCACCGGGTGCTGCGGGCGGCCGGTATGTCGCCGTTCGCCGAGCCGTTGGTGCTGCGGACCGCCGCGGGGCTGGTGTGGGGGGACCGGGCGCCGACGATCGGTGAGGCCCGGCTGTTGCTGGACGCGGCCACCTCGGACTCCCACCGCGCGGCCGGTACGTGGTCGTGCCTGGTCGACGCGGTGCTGGGGGCGCCCGCCGACGAGGAGGACGCCGCCGCGTTCGCCCATGACCTGTTGCGCGCCTTCCCCCAGGAGATCCAGGGCCGGGTGCGCGGTGCGCTGCTTCTCCTGGACTTCGGGCGCGAGGTGCGCTCCGGCACCGCCGATCCCGGCTGGGCCGAGCGGGCGCGTTCGCTCTGCGCGCTCGCGGAACCGGTGGAACCCGCGGTCCGGGAGAACGCGTTCGGGGCCCTGGTACACCGTCTCCTGGCCTCGGACCGGCCCGAGGCGGAGCTGTACGCCTTCGTCCACAGCAACGACGGCGACCTCATCGCCGCCTACGACCGGGCCGCCCGAGGGGCAACCGTCGGAGCGCGGCTGAGGGCCGACCCCGCGTACGCGGCCGACTGCTTCAACGTCTGGACCTCCCACCCGCACGCGGGCCGCTCCTGGACCACGACCGCGAAGGCCCTCCTGGACGAGGTGCTGCGCCCCGCGGTTCGTGCGCTGTCCACGGCCGGAGTATCGGAGATCGAGGCGGCCGTCGGACGCGCGGGCAGCAGCGGCCGGGCGGACGCGTTCCGCGACTGGAACCGGTCCAGCACCCTCGGACGGCTCGGCCGTCGCATCGCGGGACGCGTCCGCAGGGGCTGATTCCAGCCGGAATCGCCGGGACAGTGGCTGTGACATTGCAATTGCGTATCCCAGGTACCGCGCGTCGCTAGTGTGACGCGTGGCGGCCACGCACCCATTGACCATCAAGCAGGCCGCCGGGGGGATACGTGCTGCAATACGACGACGTCGTCAACGCGCCGGTCGAAAAGCTCAAGGCGGCTGTCGATGACTGGGCGGAAATGCTTTCCAAGCTGGAAAAGCTCGCCGAAGACGCCCGAACCGGAATGAAGGCCAAGGCGGACAAGGCGGAGTGGGAGGGCGTCAACGCGGGCGTCACCAAGTCCTTCATCACCAAGACCGCCACGGAGTTCGAGGACGCGGCGGCCCAGGCACGGGGCATCAGGTCGCTCCTTGCGGACGCACACACATCGTTCAAGTTCGCCAAGGACGAGCTGATCCGGCTCAGGGACGACGAGGCTCCCGCCACAGGTGTCGTCGTGAGCGCGACGGGCAAGGTGTCGCCCCGGTACGACCTGGAGACCGACACGGCGGCGCGCCACGATCCGGACTATCCGGAGGCCCTGCGCAGGCAGAAGACCGCTGTCACGAGCCTGCAGAAGAAGATCGACCACATCGTCGAGGACTGCTCCGACGCGGACGAGTCCCTGAAGCTGGCCCTTGAGGCCAACGTGAAGGACGAACACAACTTCAGCTCGCCGAAGTACACCAGCCTGGACGCGGAGCAGGTCGACCGCGCCGCCGCGCTGCTGAAGCAGGCGACAGGGGAAGGCGGCACCGCCCGCAACGTCGAGGCGCTGCGGAAGCTCGAAGAGGTCATCGACGACAACCGCGACGACCCGGAGTTCGCCACCGGCTTCTACCGGAAGCTGGGCGCGGAAGGGACCCTTGAGGCGTACACACGGATGTCGCTGGACTCCACGTCCCTCGGCCCCGCCGGCCAGGACCGGGCAGCGATGGTGCGCAACATCCAGAGCGACATGGGATCGATGCTCGGCCTCGCCACCACACCATCGGTCCCGAACCATCTGGATGCCACCTGGACCACCCAGCTCATGAAGGCGGGCCGCAAGGAGATCGACGTTTCGAGCTTCGCGGGCAACGCCAAGGTGTACGGCTACCAGGCCCTGGGATCGCTGCTGCGGGAGGGCACGTACGACAAGCAGTTCCTGACCTCGGTCGGCCGCGACATGATCGCCATGGACAAGAAGAACCCGCAGATCTGGTCCGGGAGTCTGCCCTACGACCAGAAGATGTCCCTCAACCTCGGCAGCGAGGGCGGCAGGGGCTTCAATCCGATCACCGGCCTGATGGAAGCCCTCAGCAACAACCCCGGGGCCTCGTCGGAACTCTTCAACGAGAACATGCGCGACGACACCGACAAGGACGGCATCGTCACCCTCGCGGACAAGGAGACCGAGGGCAAGAAGGCGCAGAGCGTGGTCGACTACATGCTCGACAAGAAGCCGACGGCGGACTGGTACGACACCGCGGTCGGCGGCGAGAGCACCCCCGGTCAGACCGCCATCGGCAGTGCCCTGGAAGCAGCCGTCACGGGCCGCGTACCCGGCGACGACGACGCACCGCCGGTGCGGCACACCAAGGACATGAGCCAGGTGATGGAAAAGGTCGTCGAGAAGATCGGCACCAACCCTGAACTGGTCTCGGCCAAGGCCGGCGACCCACCCGGCCCCCTGAGCGCCCTCGCCCCGCGATTCGGCGCCATGGCCGCCGAATACATGCCGGACCTCCAGGCCACCGCCGAGAACGCGGCGGGCCAGATCAAGCCGTTCGGAGTCCCGGCCGAATTCGACAAGGCCCTGATGGCCCGCTTCCTCGGATCGGTCGGCCAGGACCCCCAGGCGTACGGCGCGATCTCACACGCCCAGCAGGCGTACACGACGGCACTGGTGAGCGACGCGTTCCAGCATCCCGAGAAGCATGCCGACATGGGGGAAGCGGTGAGGAATGCGGTCCATCCAGGTGGAGAGATCGCGGGAATGATGACCGAGGCGAGGACACACGCGATTCACGAGCTGAAGACGCACGAGCAGTCTGAGTACAGCAAGGGTGTCGAAGACAACGCCAAGTGGACAAATCGCGTCATTGACCTCGTGGGGGGCAAGTATATCGAGATGGTTCCTGTGGGTGGCGACGTGCTGACCTGGATCCAGGAAGACATCGCCGACTCCGTGGTGGAGAGCGCAGAGCTGGATTCATTGGACGAGGCCGGCCTCGAATCAGGCGCCGAATACGCAACAGGTGAAAGGTCGGCCAAGGCGGCAGCAGCAAACGCTGTTGTCACAGGCGCGAAGGCAGCGGGCCTGACACCCGAGCAGTACAACGAGTACAAGGGTTCCGCCTCCACCGAGACCGCGAGCGCCCACACCGTCGGACGCGATCTGGCGGCCTCGACCCACCCTTAGGAACGTGCGGTCCATTCACCATCCATAAGGATCATGCCGCCTGCCTAAGAATGTCCCGCGAAGAAATCAAGCGCGGCAGTCTGCTGAAACTTCTGGAAAAATTCTCGGCGTTCACGAAAGAAATGAAACGCTCTCGGACCTAGGGGATTAATAGTGCTCAGAATCAAAAGTATCGCCGCAGCAGCCACGACCACCGTCATCGCGGCAACAGCCCTGACCAGCTGCTCCTCTGGCGAGAAGAGTTCCGTTCCGGAACTACCCAAGAATATCTGCTGGGGCGCCCTCGGCTCACAGGACGTAGCGCCCCTCCTCCCTACCGGAAAGAAAGCCCTGGAGCTGACGAAACCGACTGCTCTCCCGAAGCCCATGCCCCCAGGTTCCTCAACACTGTGCACCATCAGTATCGATGGCCTGCCTTCATTCCAGGTGCTGGCCTGGAATAGAAGCTATGAGAAGTGGGTCAAGTGGGATTCCATCGCCGGGAAAAATCCCGACACGATCGACGTGGGAAAGAAGGGCCTCATCTGGCCCAACGGAGCTGCTACGTACTTCGTCTGCGAACCCCCCAAGGACGCTTCCGGGCGCGGCTCGTTCATCGAGTTTCGCCTCACCACATTCAGTACGGAAAATCCGGAGAAGGAGATTCGCCGCATCCTGCCAGAACTGCTGCGCACCCTGGTGGCGTTCGCGGGACCAAAGCTTGGATGCCAGTGATGCCGCCTCCAAAGAAGGGACGGCAGGGGCGCCGTCCTCTCCTGCTTCCTATCGACCGCGACCTGATGGCCTCGAACCTATCGGAAAAGACATACCGTCCATGCGTGAGTTCATAAAGACCGCGTCAACTGCCGCTGCTTCCGTGATCCTGGCTACGGGGACAGCAGGATGCTCCGAAGTTGAGACTGAGCCCGCCCCCCAACTCCCGAAAGAGTTCTGCTGGGGATTTCTGACTCCTCAAGAATTGTCACCGCTCCTTCCCACTGGAGAGACGGCCACCCAGACATCCGACATCTTCTACTTCGCCGATCGCGCACGCCAGGTGAGCTGCAATTTGTACGTCGACGGCAACCAGGGTTTCAGCGCCTACGCAGAACTCCACGAGGATGAGACGCTCATCGAGTGGAGTTCATGGGATTCAGCGAAACCCGACCCCATCGGCGTCGGGAAGAAGGGCATTGTCTGGGACAATGGCGCAGCTACCTACTTCGCATGCAAACCCACTGCTAATTCAGGCCCTTCCGCCGGGAAGTTCCTGGAACTGCGCATCGACGTACGCGCATCCCGCGACAAGGAAGAGCGCGGAACGCTTCCGAAGCTCCTGAAGAAGTTCACGGCATTCGCCCAGAAAGAACTCAAGTGCACCTGACCCGGCCCTTGGGCCGAACCCCCGGTGCGAGCCCGGTGAACCCGGTGAACCCGGTGAACCCCGCAGCGTAGTCGGGGGTTCCGGGCATGCGTCTCGCGCGTGCCCGCCCGGTGGGGTTCTCGTTCTCGCCGGAACTCGGCGGGCTCAGGGGCGTGCCGACCGGGTCTACGATCGACGCTGCCGAGTGAAAACCGCTTACCGCCGGGGGATTTGGGGCTGTGGACGACCGGGATCTGATACTTGCCGACCGCTACCGTCTGGTGCGCCCGCTGGGGCGCGGCGGGATGGGGGAGGTGTGGGAGGCGCAGGACGCCAGTCTGCGGCGGCCGGTCGCTGTCAAGGTGATCTCGGTCCTCGCGGGCGGCGGCAGTCGGGCCGACGAGGCGCGCGCCCGGTTTCTGCGGGAGGCGCGGATCACCGCCGCGCTTCAGCATCCCCATATCGTGACCGTCCACGACCTCGGCGAGGCGGCGACCGGCCAGGGCACGACGCCGTTCCTCGTGATGGAACTGCTCCGCGGCGAGGGCCTGGACGCCGTCGTCCGGCGCGGACCTGCCGGCGAGGAGGATGTGGCGCGTTGGGGGGCGCAGGTGTGCGACGCCCTGGGTGAGGCGCATGCCGCCGGCATCCTCCACCGCGACATCAAGCCCGCGAATCTCTTCGTCGCCGCCTCGGGCAACCTGAAGGTGCTCGACTTCGGGATCGCCCGCGCCGCCGACGCCTCGGCCACCGGTGACCGGCTGACCGACACGGGGTTCATGGTGGGCACGGCCGCGTACATGGCGCCGGAGCAGGCGCGCGGGCGCCCCGAGCAGCGCAGCGACCTGTACTCCCTCGGATGTGTGCTGTTCGAACTGCTCACCGGCCGGCTGCCGTTCGACGCTCCGGACACCCTCGGGTATGTCACGGCGCACCTGCACGATCCGCCACCGGCGCCGAGCAGCGTCGTGCCCGGTGTCCCCGCTGCGTGGGACCGCCTGGTCGGCCGGCTGCTGGCCAAGGACCCGGGTGAGCGATACGAATCGGCCGCCGTTCTTGCCGACGAGCTGCGGCGCCTCGGTGGTACGCGGCCGGTCCAGCCCGCGGGCCGTCACTACACCCCCACCGTTGCCGACCGAGGGGCGCACGGGGCGATCCCACCGCCTTCGGCTGCCTCCGTGTCCGACAGTTTCGCTGCGGCACCCACGGCTCAGGCGCCGGCCGGACCGTCCGGCGGAAGGGGCATGAGCCGGCGCGGCCTGCTCATGAGCGGTGCGGGCCTCGCCGCGGTCACGGTCACCGGAGCGGCAGCGGCCATGTACCTGACCGGCGAACCCGAGCGGGACCCGGTCGCCTGGTCGCAGAAGATCGCGGACGTCGACCTGATCAATTCCGACGGCCCGGACATCGTCCTGGCCGAGGGCCGGTGCCACGTGGCCACCGGCCACTACTACAAGGAGACGGCCGCGCTCCACACGTTCGACCTGGCCACCGGTAAGCGTCTGTGGAAGGTGTCCCTCAACGCGGCCTGGGCCAGGGAAACACGTTTCACGGTCGTCGGCGGCACGCTGCTCGCCCTGACCCAGGACCCCGGCAACAAAGGCGGACAGGTGCACGCCTTCGACGCCGTCACCGGCGATCGCCGGTGGCGGAAGTCGGTCTCCCACAGCGCCATGGGGCTGGATGTGCACCGCCCCAGCGGCTTGCTGATCACCGGAGAGGACGGTCTGGTGACCGGAATCGATCCCCGCACCGGCCACCAGCAATGGGGGATCGACGTGTCCTCCCCGTACGACGCCACGTGGGTCCTGGCAGGCGACCTGATCCTCTGCGGCAACGGAACCGCGGTTCTCGGCAGGACGGGCGGGAAGATGTGGACGCGCCCCGGCCTCCAGCCGAACGGCGGCCTGGCGCGGCCCGTGGGTGAGGGCCTGCTCTTCTACGAGGGCGGCGGTACCGCCGCTGTCGACCTCGTCTGCCGCAGGGCTGCCACGGGCGAGGTGATGTGGCGGAGCCCCTTCCGGCAGACCCTGCCGGATACCCTCACCACCGACACCTTCCAGCCGCTCGGCGAGCTGGTGTCGGGCACCACGGTCCTCCTTCCGCTGGCCGCGGGAACCCGGCGGAAGCCGACCGCGCTGAACGGACTCACCGGCGAGCGGATCTGGACCTACGGCAGTACGTACCAAGAGGTTGGCATGAAGGCCCACGCGACGACGAGTGTGGCGGGCGGGTTCGTCCTGCGAACGAAGTCGGGACCGGTGTGCCTGGCCGCCGCCGACGGCGCGGAACGCTGGCACGCCGAAGCGCCGGGAGCGCGGACCACCGCAAGATACGCCCTGCTCTCCGGGACCGAGCGGGCGCTGCTGTTCCAGCACTGGACCAGTGCGCGAATCGTCGGAGTGGAGCGCGGTCGCACGCTCTGGACAGGCCGGTTCGACAGCACCTCCCTGAGCGATCCCGTCGCGAGCGGCAACTCGGTCGTGTTCCTCGACGGCGGCGGCACACTGTGGGCGGTGACCGTGTGACGGCGGAGGGATCCGCCGCCAGATGCGCGCGCCGGGGCTCACTGCCCGGACGTGGGCACCCCTGAGGCCCCGTCCCGGAGGGACGGGGCCTCACTCCCGGACAGGCCCCGCTGCTGGTGCGGGTACCTTTAGGAGTACCGATCTCGTGGGCCTCCTGGCGGGCTGCGTGAACCCCAGGAGGAGCAGCATGACGACCAACCGCGGACGCAAGGACGTGATCCGGGACCGGATGGCCGCCACCGGCGAGTCGTACAACGTCGCCGCCCGCAATCTCAAGGCCATGAAGGACATGGGCGCCACCCGTGAAGCGGTGCTCGTGCAGCGCTGGCGTCCGGCGGAGTCCCTGGACGTGCCGTGTCCGTGCGGGGGGACCTGTGAGCCGGGCGAGAAGTGCGGCCACTGCCATGCGTGGCATCTGCATGTGAAGCGGTATCCGGGCAGTGTCACGGACGTGGAGGCCTGGGCGGACCGCTACGAGTGCACCGGCTGCTCGTCCTCGTACACCCTGACCGTGCACCTGGCGGGCCGCCCGTGGGGCGTGGCCGAGACGGTGGTGCAGGGCGGGTCGGCGCAGGAGGTCGTCCGGGCGCGGGTGTTCCCCGGCGTCATCCACCCGCTGCTGCGTTCCGAGACGGCGGAGACCGCCGAGGAGGAGTGACCCCGCCTCGGCGGTTCCGGCTGCCCGAAGGCGTCAGCTCTCGTCCGGCGCCAGGGTGAGCGAGATCGAGTTGATGCAGTAGCGCTGGTCCGTGGGAGTGGGGTAGCCCTCGCCCTCGAAGACGTGTCCGAGGTGGGAGCCGCAGCGGGCGCAGCGCACCTCGGTGCGGACCATGCCGTGGCTGCGGTCCTGGATCAGCTCGACCGCGTCCGTGTCCTTCGGGTCGTAGAAGGACGGCCAGCCGCAGTGCGACTCGAATTTGGTGTCGGAGCGGAACAGCTCCGCTCCGCAGGCCCGGCAGGAGTAGACGCCCGCCGTCTTGGTGTCGGTGTACTCACCCACGAAGGCGGGCTCGGTGCCGGCCTGGCGCAGCACCGCGTACTCGGAGGGCGAGAGTTCCGCCCGCCATTGCTCGTCCGGCTTCTCGACGTCGTACGGCACGTCTGTCTCCTCAGCTCGACAGGTGGTCCAGAATCCGCGGGCCGAGGTCCGTGACATCGCCCGCCCCCATGGTGAGAACGAGATCGCCGGGCTTGGCCATTCCCGCGATGACCTCGGGGACCGTGGCCTTGTCATGGGCGGCGGCGACGTCGGCGCCCGCTGCCCTGGCGGCGTCGATGATCAGGGTGCTGGTGATGCCGGGGATCGGGTCCTCGCGGGCCGGGTAGATGTCCAGGACCACGGAGGCGTCGGCCAGCGCCAGCGCCTGGCCCATCTCCGTGCCCAGCTCCTGGGTGCGGGAGAAGAGGTGGGGCTGGAAGACGACCAGGAGGCGGGCGTCCGACGCGGCGCCCCGCATGGCTTCCAGGTCGGCGGTCATCTCGGTGGGGTGGTGCGCGTAGCTGTCGATGACCTGGACGCCCGCGGCCTCGCCCTTGAGCTGGAGGCGGCGCTTGACCCCGGTGTACTTGCCGAGCGCGGACGCGAGGTTGTGGGCGGGGATGCCCAGTGCGACTCCGGCGGCCAGCGCGGCGACGGCGTTGTGGGCGTAGTGGCGGCCGGGTACGGAGACGGTGAACGTGAGGAACTTCCCGTTCAGGACGACCGTGACCTCGCTGGTCAGCCCGCGCGGGGTGACCTTGTGGACGCGTACGTCGGCGGTCTCGGACTCCCCGTAGGTGACGACGTTGAGCGAGGAGAGGTCGCGGACCCGCCGGGTGAGCTCGACCGCGCCGGGCTGGTCGGCGGCGATCACCAGGGTGCCGCCGGGGACGACCTTGCCGACGAAGGTCTCGAAGGACTCGTAGATCTCGTCCATCGAGGCGTAGTTCGCGTGGTGGTCCAGCTCGACGTTGAGGACGATGGCGACCTCGGGGTCGTACTTCTGGAAGCTGCGGTCGCTCTCGTCCGCCTCGGCGACGAAGATGTTCCCGCTGCCGTGGGTGGCGTTGGTGCCGGGGCCCTCCAGGTCGCCGCCGATGGCGTACGAGGGGTCGAGGGACAGCTCGGACAGGGCGACGGCGAGCATCGACGTGGCGGTCGTCTTGCCGTGGGTGCCCGCCACCGCGATGGCCCTGAGGCCCGTCATCAGGGCGGCCAGGGCGTCGGAGCGGTGCACCACCGGGATGTCCAGCTCGGCCGCGCGGACCAGCTCGGGGTTGTCGGCCCGGATGGCGCTGGAGACGACCACGCAGGACGCGTCGTCCGCCAGGTGGGCGGCGGCGTGCCCGATGTGGACGGTCGCCCCCAGCGCGCGCAGTGCCTCGGCGGTGGGTGACTCCTTGGCGTCGCTGCCCGCCACCGCAGCTCCCCGCTGGGCCAGGATCTTCGCGATGCCCGACATTCCGGCGCCGCCGATGCCGATGAAGTGCGGCCGTTCCATGGCGGCAGGAATACCGGGTGCCATGCGCGTGTCTCCCAGGGTCGGTACGAGTCGGCGCCGGTTCGGTGCGAACCCGGCCGAGTGACGGTCCCCCAGCCTATTCGCTGTGCGCGAAGAGCTTGAGCACCGGTACGCCGACCTTGTGACGGGCCCGGGAGGCCCAGTCCCGGTGGAAGAACTCCTCCACGTAGTGCGGGGCGGTCAGCACGATGACCTCGTCCGCTCTCGCGTCCTCCACCACGGACTTCAGCTTGTTCAGGGGGTGGTCCTCGATCACCTGTCCGACCGCTTCGGATCCGGCCTCGCGCAGGGCCCGCAGCGAGTATTCCAGCGCCAGTTCGGCGGGTTCCAGGGCGTCCTTGCCTTCCGGTTCCTCGCCCTCACGGGCCGCGTCCTTCAGCTCCCCCATGGCCACGTCGTCGATCGCGCGCAGCAGTACATCGGCCTGGTCGCCGCGCGGCTGCATCAGGACCACGAACGAGATCTGCTCGTCGCCGTGCAGGGTGGTGACGAAGTCCACGTCCTCGGGGGTGAGGGGCTTCTCGATCATCAAAACGCTGGTGAACACGTCAGGCGCCCTTCCGCTCCATCTCATCGACCGTCGTCGGCCGCTGCTGAAACCATCCTTCCCCGCGTCAGCACGGGGTCTGCTGGATTAAGTGTGCCCATCCGAAGCTAACCGGAACGGGAAATTCCGTTAAGTATCAGATCCGACGGTATCGAGTGAACAGGAACCCGGCCTCCTCCAGCACGGACGCCAAGGCGAATCGTTCCGGCACCGCTACCGAGGGGCCGCCCGCGATCCGCTGGGCATCCCCCGCGGTCAGCATCGGGGAGACCGTCAGACACAGTTCGTCCAGCACGCCGGCCGCCACGAACTGCCCGAGCAGCCGGGGCCCGCCCTCCGTCAGCAGCCGGGTCAGGCCGCGGTCCGCGAGCTCGCGTACGGCCCTGGCGGGATCCACCCGGGTCCCCTCCCCCGCGATCACCACCTCGGCGCCCGCCCCGCGGGCCGCGTCGATCCTGGCCGGCGGCGCCCCCGCACCGGTCACCACCAGGGTCGGCACCAGCGGCTCGGTGAAGAGCGGCAGCGAGAAGTCCAGGTCCAGGCTTCCGCTCACCACGGCGATCGCGGGCGCGGGCCCCTGCCCGGCGGCTGCCCGGCGCGCCGCGAAGGCCTCCCGGGCGCGGGCGGGCCGGTAGCCCTCCAGCCGTACGGTCTCCGCACCCGCGATCACCACGTCGGCGAGACCCCGCAGGGTGCCGAAGATCCGCATGTCGGAGGCGCAGGAGATGCCCTGCGAACGGCCGTCGTGCTGGGCGGCACCGTCGAGCGTGGAAACCATGTTGGCTCGCAGCCAGGGGACGTCCCCCCGGGGGTAGGCGTAGGCGTCGGCCAGCTCGTCCAGGCTCCACTCGCCGTCGGGCCGGGCGCCGGTCCCGGCGTTCTCGCTGGTTGTCAGGTCCGTCACAGGGAACAGGCTTCGCATACCGTGCAGTCTGGCATGGCGCTTAAGGTGGAGAGTTGTGTCGTCCTCCACCGCCGTTCCGGGGCAGAGCCCCATAGCTGAAACGGCCCCGCTGTCCCTGTGCGCCCGCGAGCCGCACGTCCCCGCCGACCGGCTGGTCGCCGAGATGGTGCCGCCGCCGCGCTTCGACTCGGTGCGCTTCGATACGTACGTACCCGACCCGAACCAGCCGAGCCAGACCGAGGCGGTCACGGTGCTCGCCGAGTTCGCCGCCGGGCTCGGCGGGGCGCACGCCACGGGCGCGGGGAAGCGCAAGTGGTTCAGCAAGAAGCCTGTTGCGCCGACCGGGCCACGCGGGGTGTACCTCGACGGCGGCTACGGCGTCGGCAAGACCCATCTGCTGGCCTCCCTCTGGCACGCCACGCCCGCGGCTCCCTCGCTCAAGGCCTTCGGTACGTTCGTGGAGCTGACGAACCTGGTCGGCGCGCTGGGCTTCCAGCAGACCGTGCGAACGCTCAGCGGGCACCGGCTGCTGTGCATCGACGAGTTCGAGCTGGACGACCCGGGCGACACGGTGCTGGTGTCCTCGCTGCTCAGCAGGCTGGTGGAGGCGGGGGTCGCGCTGGCCGCGACCTCCAACACGCTGCCGGGCAAGCTCGGCGAGGGCCGGTTCGCCGCCGCCGACTTCCTGCGCGAGATCCAGGGGCTGTCCTCGCACTTCCGCCCGCTGCGCATCGACGGCGAGGACTACCGGCACCGGGGGCTGCCCGACGCCCCGCCGCCGTACACCGACGAGCAGGTCACCGCTGCCGCGTACGCCGCGCCGGGCGCCTCCCTCGACGACTTCCCCGGGCTCCTGGACCATCTGGCGCGGGTCCATCCGAGCCGGTACGGCGCACTGACCGACGGGATCTCCGCGGTCTGCCTCACCGATGTGCAGCCGGTGCCCGACCAGTCGACCGCGCTGCGTCTGGTGGTGCTCGCGGACCGGCTGTACGACCGGGAGGTTCCGGTGCTCGCCTCCGGACTGCCGTTCGACCGGCTGTTCAGCGAAGAAATGCTGAACGGCGGGTACCGGAAGAAGTACTTCCGAGCCATCTCCCGGCTGACGGCGCTGGCACGTGACGCGAAGGGGCTGGTGGCGCAGTAGGTTCGGGGAGCGTAACGGCGTAACAACCGTGAGGCACGAGGGCGTGCCTCGTACACCCCGTACAACCGCGCACACCGTTTGAAGGGATCCAGCATGGCTACCACGCGTCAGGCGCACACGGTCTGGGAAGGCAACCTGATCGAGGGCAAGGGCGTCGTCACCTTCGACTCCTCCGGCATCGGCGAGTACGAGGTCTCCTGGCCCTCACGCGCGGAGAAGGCGAACGGCAGGACGAGCCCCGAGGAGCTGATCGCGGCCGCGCACTCCAGCTGCTTCTCGATGGCGCTGTCCAACGGTCTGGCCAAGGCCGGCACCCCGCCGACCCGGCTGAACACCAAGGCCGAGGTCACCTTCCAGCCCGGCACCGGTATCACCGGTATCCACCTCACCGTCGAGGGCGAGGTACCCGGTCTCGACGAGGAGGGCTTCGTGAAGGCGGCCGAGGACGCCAAGGCGAACTGCCCGGTCAGCCAGGCGCTGACGGGCACGACGATCACCCTCACGGCCTCCCTGGCCTGACCCCGGGGCCTCCCGGGCCCGGCAGCCGGTGTCCGCCGCCGGGGCCGGGAGGCCTGCCCCGGCGGCGGCACCGCTCCCGGGGCCGCGCGGGGCCTGCCAGGGGCCGCGCGGGGCCCGGCGGCCAGGCAGCTCTGCGGCCACGCGGTCCGTCGTGGCCACTCGGTCCTGCGGCACCGGCCACGCGGTCCCGGGGGGCCACGCGGTCCTGCGCACCAACCACGCATCACCCGCACCTCCACGCACCTCACACGCACCTGCGGGCACATCGGTACTCGGCGACACCACAGGCCACGGTGGTCCGCGTGGTTCCCGTGCGGCATTACCCGTGGTACACACATGCGGGTCACTTCACCTGTCCGCCAACAGGGAGTTGCCTCATGTCCTCAGCACCACGACGACTCGCCACACGACGACAGGTCCTGGCCGGCAGCGGCGCGACCGCCGCCTCGATCGCCTTCGCCGGGGCCTTCTCCGAACTCTTCGCGGGCACCGCCGCCGCCCGTGGCCACAGCGGCTACGGCCCCCTGGTCACCGACCCGGACGGCCTGCTCGACCTGCCGAAGGGATTCCGCTACCGGGTGCTGTCCCGGGAGGGCGAACCGCTGCGCTCCGGCGAAGGCCCGGTACCCAGCAACCACGACGGGATGGCCGCCTTCGCTGGCCGGCACGGCCGCGTCCATCTCGTCCGCAACCACGAGAACCGGGTCACCGGGAAGATCGGCGTCCCGACCGTGGACGGGCTCACCTACGACCCGATGGGCAAGGGCGGCTGTACGGCGCTCGAACTGGACGGCCGCGGCAGAGTGCTCGGTGAACGCGTCGCCATCGCCGGTACGGCGGTGAACTGCGCGGGCGGGCCCACCCCCTGGCGCACCTGGCTGACCTGCGAGGAGACCGAGGACAAGGCCGGGACCAACGGCTACACCAAGGACCACGGCTTCATCTTCGAGGTGGACGGCGCCGATCCGCACCGCACCGGGGCCGTCCCGCTGACCGCGATGGGCCGCTTCCAGCACGAGGCCGTCGCGGTCGATCCGAAGAACGGGATCGTGTACGAGACGGAGGACGCGTTCGAGAAGCCGTTCGGGCTCTTCTACCGCTTCCTGCCGGAGAAGCCGCTCGGCGGTACCGGTTCGCTGCGGGCCGGCGGCGCCCTGGAGGCGATGCGGGTACCGGGCCTGCCCGACCTCTCCGTCGTCCAGGAGACCGGTGCGAGCTTCGACCGGGTCGAGTGGGTTCCCGTACCCGATCCGCTGGCAGCCGGGACACCGATCAGGCTCCAGGACTTCGGGCCGAAGGGCATCACCCACGCCCAGAAGCTGGAGGGCTGTTACTGGGGCGGCTCGTCCGTCTACTTCGTCTCCAGTTTCGCCCACCGCTCGGAGGGCTCGGCCGCCGACCACTTCGGCCAGGTGTGGCGCTACGAGCCGAGGAAGCGCCGGCTCACGCTGGTCGTGGTCTTCGGCCCCGACACCGATGTCCAGCTGCCCGGCGAGTCCCCGGACAACATCTGCCTGGCCGCCGACGGAGGGCTGATGGTGTGTGAGGACGGCGGCGGCGCACAGCATGTGCTCGGTGTGACGCGCCGCGGCGAGGTGTACGCGATGGCGCGCGGCCGGCAGAACATCGGGACGCCCGAGGAGCCGGAGTGGGGCGAGTTCGCGGGGGTCACGTTCTCACCGGACGGCGGCACGATGTTCCTCAACTGCTATACGCCGGGGACGACGTTCGCCGTGACCGGCCCATGGCGCTGATCCACTGAACCGCTCCGGGGGTGGTGCGGGCGGCCCGCGCCATCCCCGGAGCGGTCGGGGTCGGCCGAACGGACCATCCGGAGCGCCGTGAACATTTACTGATCTTCATATCGGTTACTTTCCGTCAGTGAACCTATCTGCACGGAAAGTTTCATATTTGTCCGCTCTGACCCTCCTGGGGGTGCTCGCCGGGTGCGGATCCCCCGTAGGCACCCTCACGGAGCCGGTCCCGTCGCGCGCCCCGTCCACCGCTCCCCCGACCGCCCCCTCCCCCTCCCCCTCCCAGCAGAGCGCCCCGGCCGCGAGGAAGGCGCCGACGATGGCACCGGGGCCGGCCGGCCGCACCCCGGTCTTCACCCGGGCTGCGGCCGGCGGGCCCGGCGGCAAGGTGGTGGCGCTCACCTTCGACGCCGACATGACGGCCGATCAGGGAGCGCGGGCGGCGGCGGGCGAGCACTTCGACAATCCCCGGCTGATCGCGCTGCTGCGCCGGCTGAAGGTCCCCTCGACCGTCTTCATGACCGGGCGCTGGGCGGAGGAGTACCCGGCGCAGGCGCGGTCCATCGGTACGGATCCGCTGTTCGAGATCGCCAACCACTCGTACAGCCACTACGCCTTCACGACGCCCTGCTACGGCCTGCCGGTGGTGGACAGGGCCGGGATGCGCGGCGAGGTGGAACGGGCCTTCGCCGCCTTCCGCGAGGCGGGGGCGCGCCATGTGGTGCCGTACTTCCGTTTCCCGGGCGGCTGCTACGACGACGCGTCGCTGCGCGCCCTGGCACCGGCGAAGGTGACGGCGGTGCAGTGGGACGTCGTCAGCGGTGACGCCTTCGCCACGGACGCCGACGCGGTGGCCGCCCAGGTGCTGGACGGGGTGCGGCCGGGCTCGCTGGTGGTGATGCACTGCACGCGCAGCGCCGCACCGGTCACCGAGGAGGCGGTACGGCAGGTCGTCCCGGAACTGCGCAGGCGCGGCTACCGCTTCGTGAAGGTCTCCGACCTGATGCGGCAGTGAGACGGGAGAGCCGGTACGGAGACCCGGGGCCGTACCGGCGGCCGGGGCCCCTCGGTTCAGTTGGCCGTCTTCTCGGGCTTCAGCTCGCTGGGCCGCACGATCACGAATCCCTCGCCCTGGAGCATCAGCTGGACGGCCTCGCCGGAACCGCCGCGCACCATCGAGCCGAAGCTCTGCGAACGGTGCAGGGAGGTGGAGAGCTGTTCGCTCCAGCCGACGACCGCGTCCGTGTCCACGTACACCGGCTGCTGCGCGGTGACGGGGATCACTATGGGGTGTCCCTCGCACATCAGGCCCAGCTTGCCGTAGCCGCTGAAGACGCTGTTGAAGAGGCCGCCGCCGGTCATCCCGGCGCCCTTCACGGTCTTGATCTCGTACGTCAGCGTGGGATCGAAGCACAGGACGTTGCGGCCGTTGATGGTCAGGACGTCGCCCTGCTCCATGTCCACGATGAAGCAGTTGGCCGCCTCGTGGGCGAACCAGGCCTCCCCCTGGCCGCGGACCGCCATGAGAGGCAGCCCCTCGCCGGTGACCGCGCGCTTGAGCATGCCGCCCAGGCCCTGGCCCTTGCGCTCGAACTGAAGGTTGCCGCGGAAGGCGATCATCGATCCCTGACGCGCGTGCATCTCCCCGTTGACGGCGTACTTGATGGACTTGGCGTTCTGCAGGGTCATACCGGGGGCGGTGGCCTGCTGGGCCATGTGCTCGCTGGAAAAGAGGTCGCTCTTCATACGAGGCATCCTCACCCGGAGCATGTCATTCCGCCAAGAAGTTCCCGGGGTCTCGGGAGCGGGTGATCGGCCCCACGCGTCGCGCACCGGTGCGCCTCACCCGTCGGCCGGGCCCATCTCCCCCGGCTTCCCGTTGCGTTGGGCCCGGTGCGCGGCGACGCGCACGCGGGTGCCGCAGCGGGGTGTGCAGTAGCGCTGCGGCGAGCGGCGGCCGGTGTCGATGAAGTAGTCGTCGCAGCCGGGTGCCGCGCACCGCCCCCAGGCGCAGTGGCCGCGCTCACTGAGCCAGAGCCCGAGGGCGAGCGCGGCGGTGGACAGGAGCCAGTACGCGGGTTCCGCGTCCGCCGGCGCCTGGGCGTGGAGCGACCAGGGGCGCCCGGGAAGCCGGACCAGGCGGGGCCGGGCGGGGTGGCGGTCGAGCAGGGTGTTGATGGCTTCCGCCGCCCGGTCCACGTCGTCCGTGTCCAGGACGCGGGCGAGGGACAGGGCCGCCTCCCGCAGGTCCCGCACATGGCCGGCGGTCAGCACCAGGGACGGTCCCCGGTGCCGGTCCAGCACCCGCTGGATCTCCGCCGCTCCGGCCCGCGAGCCGCCCTGGACGGTGTTGACCAGGTCGACCAGGAAGTACAGGCCGCGGGGATTGCTGTCGTCGAGTGCGCTGTCACTCATCGCTCATCACGCCTCCGTCATACATCAGGCCCCCGTCTGGCCCACATCGGGCACACATCCGGCACACATCGGGCCCACGTCGGGCGTACGCAGGCTTCGTCATGCGATCCGATGAACGAATGGTAACGTCTAAATCGAACTTAGCCGTTACGTCTCTGGCCTTTGAGGCGTTCGTGGTCACCAGGAGGGTCATGTCCGTCCCGTCGAGAACGTCTGTCCTGATCGCCGGGGGCGGTCCGGTCGGTCTGACCCTGTCGGCCCTGCTGTCCCGGTACGGGGTCGACCACTTCCTGGTCGAGGCCCGCCCCACGACCTCCCGCCACCCCAAGGCGCGCGGGATCTCCGCCCGTTCCATGGAGATCTTCCGGCGGATGGGCCTGGAGGACGCCGTCCGCGAGGCCGGGCTGCCCGCCTCACAGGTCTTCTTCTACCGGGGCCGCGATCTCGTGGACCCGGACTTCGTCCGTACCGGGCTCGCGCACCGGCCGTCCGACGGAGAACCGGAGCACACACCGTCACCGGGACTCATCTGCTCCCAGGACGTCCTGGAACCCCTGCTGCTGCGGCACGCCCGGGAACTGGCCGGGGACCGCGTCCGGTCCGGCACGCGTCTGGTGTCCTTCACCGACGACGGCCGAGGCACCGACGCCGTCGTCGAGGACGTCGCCTCCGGCTCCCGGCACCGCGTGCGCGCCGACTGGCTCGTCGGATGCGACGGGACGGGCAGCACCGTGCGGACGGGAGCGGGCATCGCCATGGAGGGCCCCACGGGCCTGGGCCGCTTTCTGAGCGTCCGGTTCGAGGCGCCCCTGGGTGCGACGGTGGCCGACCGCGCCAGCGCCTCGTACTTCCTCACCGCCCCCGGCAGTGGCGGCTTCATGGCCGTCGACAACGACCGCCACTGGATCTACCAGCACCCCCTCGCCCCGGACGCCGAACCGGCACCGGACCTCACCGACCGGGACCACCTGATCCGGCTCGTCCGCGAGGCCGCCGGCATCCCGGACCTGGACGTGACGGTGCGCGACACCATGACCTGGCGGATGGACGCCCGGCTCGCGGACACCTACCGCCGGTCGCACGTGCTCCTCGCGGGCGACGCGGCACACGCGATCCCGCCGACCGGCGGACACGGCATGAACACGGGCATCGGCGACGCGGACAACCTCGCCTGGAAGCTCGCGGCGGTCACCGCCGGGTACGCCTCCGAGGCCCTCCTCGACAGTTACGGAGCCGAACGCCGCCCCCTCGCGCGCCGGATCATCGACATCTCCACCGACAACGCCCGCCACCGCACCGCGTACCGCATCGACGACGAACTCCTCCTGACCGCCGACTACCGGTCCACCGCCGTCCTCGCCGGACCCGATGCGGACGCGGCCGGCCCGAGCACGCTCGACCCCACCGGGTACCACCCGGGCTGCGCCCCGGGCAGGCGCGCACCGCATGTACGCCTGACCGGCGGTGAACCGGGTACGGCCTCCACCCTCGATCTCATCGGCCCCGGCTTCACCCTGCTCACCACGGCGGACAGCCCGGCCTGGCGTCAGCAGGCCGAAACCGCCGCCCGCGCGGGAATCCCCGTCGTCGCCCGTGCCCTCGTCACCGGCACACGGCAGGAGGCCGACCCGGGGCGGTGGGACCGGCTGTGCGGTACGCCGGAGCCGCGGGCCGCCGTTCTGGTCCGCCCCGACGGCCACATCGCCTGGTGCGCCTCCGACCCCGGGGACACGCCCCTGCTGCCCGTACTGCGGAGCCTGCTCTCCGCGCCATGACCCCGCCGAGGGCCCTGGCAGACTGGACGGGTGAGCAGCAACGACACCCCCGCGAACCCGTCCGCCGCACCCCGGCCCGCCGCACCCCCGTCCGGCGGGTCCGGATCTGCCGGGTCCGGACCGGACAGCCCGTTCCGGACGGAACCGACCCACCGTGACGAGGCGCCGCAGTTCGTGCTGCCGCTCGTGCTGCACCTGGAGAAGACGGACCCCCCGGCCCGTACCGACGCCCTGCGGACCGCCGCCCGCGCGGTGCTGACGATGCTGTCCGACGAACGCTCCCTGGACGAGGGCGAGTGGGCGCAGCTGATGCGGGACTGGCAGGACGCCCGGATCCGCAAGGTCGTGCGCCGGGCGCGCGGCGCTGAGTGGCGCAAGGCGTCCGCGCTGCCCGGGATCACGGTGACGGGCGGGAGCGCCGAGGTCCGGGTGTTTCCGCCGGTGCCCCTGGACGGCTGGCCCAAGGAGCTGGCCAAGCTCCAGGTGTCGGGCACCGACCTGGACGACCCGCGTCCCCCGGCCGCGCCCGATCCGGCCGGTCCGGTGCTGTGGCTCAACCCGGACCTGGACATGTCGGCGGGCAAGACCATGGCACAGGCCGGGCACGGGGCGCAGCTCGCCTGGTGGGAGCTGTCGGACCAGGAGCGCAAGGCGTGGCGCGAGGCCGGTTTCCCGCTCGCCGTGGCCACCGCGGACCCCGGGCGCTGGCGCGACCTGACCGTGAGCGGCCTGCCGGTGGTGCGCGACGCCGGGTTCACGGAGATCGCCCCGGGGTCCTGCACGGTGGTCGCCGACCACCCGGCGCTGCGCCGCTGACCGGGGCGCCGCGAGGCGGGGATCAGGACGAGGACCACCGATCACCGACCACCGACCACCGACCGGCGGCAGTGTCCGAGGGCAGTGCGCGGTGCGCGACCGCAGGTGAGGCGCGGTGGAACCTCAAGTCCACCTCTGAACGTCCCCCTGTTCGGATTCACCACCGCCTGCCGGGGCCATGACTCCTGCACGGAGGACGAGGGGGGACACCATGAAGCTGGGAATCGGGATCGGCTGGCGGCCGGAGATCGCCGACGCGGTGGAGGCGCTGCCCGGGATCGACTGGGTCGAGGCGGTCGCGGAGAACCTCTGCGCCGACCATCTGCCGGACTCGCTGGTACGGCTCCGGGCACGTGGCATCACCGTCGTACCGCACGGTGTGTCGCTGGGCCTGGGCGGCGCCGACCGCCCGGACGCGGGCAGGCTCGCGGACCTGGCCGCACGGGCGGAGCTGCTCGGTACGCCGCTGGTGACGGAGCACATCGCGTTCGTACGCGCCGGAGGGCCGCTCACCGCGTCGCCCCGGCTGGAGGCGGGCCATCTGCTGCCGGTGCCGCGCACCTGGGACGCGCTGGAGGTGCTGTGCGAGAACGTACGGATCGCCCAGGACTCGCTGCCCGTGCCGCTGGCCCTGGAGAACATCGCGGCGCTGGTCTCCTGGCCCGGCGAGGAGCTGACCGAGGGACAGTTCCTGGCGGAACTGGTCGAGCGCACCGGGGTGCGGCTGCTGATCGATGTGGCCAATCTGCACACCAACCACGTCAACCGCGGTGAGGATCCCGCCAAGGCACTCGACGAACTGCCGGTGGAGGCCATCGCGTACGTGCATGTGGCCGGAGGCGTCGAGCGGGACGGCGTCTGGCACGACACGCACGCCCATCCCGTGACCCGGCCCGTCCTGGACGTGCTGGCCGAGCTGCGCTCGCGGGTCGATCCGCCCGGTGTGCTGCTGGAGCGCGACGACGACTTCCCGCCCGCGGCGGAGCTGGCGGGCGAACTGACCACGATCCGCGCCACGCTGGACTCGGCGGCCTCCAAGGCCTCCAAGGCCTCAAGGATCCCGGCAGCCCCGGAGTCCCCGGCAGTCCCGAAGACCCCGGCAGGGCTCGTAGCCCCCGCGGACCCGGCGGTACGGGCCGACGTCCGGGAACGTCTCGCCGCCGGCCAGACCGCGCTGCTCGCCGCGCTCGTCGCGGGCACCGAGGCCCCCGAGGGCTTCGACCGCCGGCGCCTGGAGGTGCAGAGCCGGGCGCTGGCCGCCAAGCGCGCCGGGGTGGTGGCCAAGGTGGCGCCGGAGCTGCCGGAGATCCTCGGCGCCGGCTACCGGACCGCCTACCTCGCGTACGCCATGGCCCGGCCGCTGTCCGCCGGATACCGCCGAGACGCGCTCGACTTCGCCGAGCACCTGCTGATCGCGGGGCTGCCGGAGGACACGGCAGCCAGGAGGCGGCTCACCCACTGGTGGCAGGACCGGGCGGCCCCGCGGCCCCCGCGTCGTACGACCCGTCTCGTCCGGGCGGCCCGTGCCGTCCTCGTGGGGAAGTGATCCGTCATGAACGTTCTCGCGACTCTGCTGACGTTCGCGGTGGTCCTCTCCTCGGTGCTGCTGCTCATCCAGGTCGGCGCGGCCCGTGCGGGCAGGCGGACCGCGCGGACGCGCCCGCTCGTTCACGACCTCTATGAGGCGGCCTTCCTCAACGGCGGCCCGGCCAGGGTGGTGGACACCGCGCTGACCGGCCTCCACGCGGACGGGCGCCTGGTCATCGGCGGCCCCGGCATCGTCGCCGTACAGCGGCCGGAGGCGCGTGACCCGGTGGAGCGGGCCGTGCTCCAGGCGCTGGCCGCCGCCCCGAACGGGGCGCTGCACACCCTGCGGGAGGCCGTGATGCGGCATCCGGCGGTACAGGAGATCGGCGACGGTCTCGCCGCCCGCGGGCTGCTGGTCTCCCCGCAGGAGACCCGGCCGCGCCGCCGCTGGGCGCTGATCCAGGGGCTGTTCTGCCTCGTGGCCTTCCCCCTCTCCCTGGTCCTGACCTTCATGCAGTACACGCTGCACGAGGGATACGCGGACATGCCGTTCCCGTTCATCATCAAGATGCTGCCCGCGATCGTGATCGGCGGCCTGACGGGCCTGATCGTCATGACGGCCACCGGGATCCGGATCACGAGGGAGGGGCGGCACGCGGTCCAGGAGTACCGGACCGCCCACGCCTACGCGATGGCGCCGGCCCAGCTGGTGGCCACGCTGGGGCTGGGCGCGCTGCCCGACCCCGTGCTCCGGGGGCAGTTGACGGCGGCGGCGCGGTTCCGCAGCGGGAACGGCCGGTCGAGGGCGTTCCGTTCCGCTTCGTCCGCGGACCCGTACGCCTCGTCCTCCTCCACGGCGGACGTGTACGCCGCGACGGTGTGGTGCGCGGGGGCGAGCCCCGGCGGTGCGAGCTGCGGGGGATCGTCCGGGGGCGGCGGGGGCTCCGGTTCCGGTTGCAGTTCCGGTTCCAGTTGCAGTTCCGGTTCCGGCTGCGGTGGCGCTTCGGGCGGGTCGAGCTGCGGCAGTTCCGGCGGTTCCAGCTGTGGCAGCTCCGGCGGGTCGGGCTGCGGCAGCAGTTCCTGAGCCGGACGGCAAGCCGTCCGCATGCCGAACAGGGAGGTCCGAGTCATGCCCGCGGGCATTCGGTGGCTCACCGGTCCCGGGAACGCCGCAGGCCGGAGCCTGCGGCGAACCCGGAGCCGAACCCGGTGTCGCTGGACGGCGGGCGGCACACACGGTGCCGGTGCCCGCCGTCTGATCTTCCGGGTTGGATGGCCGGGGAACGCTGGCTATGCGAGCCCGGCCACCAGGTCTGCGAGGGACTTCCTGCGCCCCGTGTAGAACGGCACCTCTTCGCGGACGTGGAGCCGCGCCTCGGAGGCCCGCAGATGACGCATCAGGTCGACGATGCGGTACAGCTCGTCCGCCTCGAAGGCGAGGACCCACTCGTAGTCGCCGAGCGAGAAGCTGGCGACGGTGTTGGCGCGGACGTCGGGGTAGCCGCGGGCCATCTTGCCGTGGTCCGCGAGCATACGGCGGCGGTCCTCGTCCGGCAGCAGGTACCAGTCGTAGGAGCGCACGAAAGGATAGACGCTGATGTAGTTGCGCGGCGTCTCGTCGGCCAGGAACGCCGGGATGTGCGACTTGTTGAACTCGGCGGGGCGGTGCAGCGCCATGTTCGACCAGACCGGCTCCAGCGCGCGGCCCAGCTTGGTGCGCCGGAAGAGGTTGTACGCCTCCTGGAGCTCGTCGGCGGTCTCGGCGTGCCACCAGATCATGAGGTCGGCGTCGGCCCGCAGCCCGGACACGTCGTACGTGCCCCGCACGGTGATGTCCTTGGCGGCGAGCTGGTCGAACAGCTCCTGGACCTCGTCGGCGTAACCGGCGCGGTCCAGCGGCAGCACGTCGCGCAGCTTGAAGACGGACCAGAGCGTGTAGCGGATGACCTCGTTGAGGTCCTTGGCCTTCTTGCCGGCGTTCGGACCCTTGCTTGATGTCACAGTCTCAGGAGCACTCATACGGCTATTGTCCCGCCTCGCTCCGAGTGCCCCGAACCAGGGTCGGAGTGGCGATGATCTCCCTCTCGGTCCTCGTGGTCCAGGTCCCGGTCCCGGTCTCCCCCATGACCGCCCTCGCGGCCTCCGCCGACCGCTCCCGCTCCCGTCAGGTCGTGGACGATCTCGTCCGCGGCCCGGTGCGCGCTCGCGATGCAGGCCGGGATGCCGACCCCGTCGTACGCCGCTCCGCAGACCCGCAGCGCCGGCAGTGCGGCGACCTCGTCGCGGATGCGGGCGACCCGGCCGAGGTGGCCGACCGGGTACTGCGGGAGTCCGCCGATCCACCGGGTCACCTCGGTGTCGACGGGCCGGGCGGTGAGCCCGGTCGCCTCGGCGAGGTCGCGCAGCGACACATCGACCAGTTCGGCGTCCTCGCGGTGCAGATGGTCCTCCTCGCCGTAGCGGCCGACGGAGGTACGCAGGACGAAGAGGCCGGGCGCGGCGTCGGCCACCCACTGCCACTTGTTGGTGGAGAAGGTGGAGGCCTTGATCGTGCGGCCGTCGACCGGCGGGACGAGGAAGCCGGAGCGTCCGTGCAGGGCGCTCGTCGCCTCGGTGCCGGAGCTCCGGAACGCCATGGTGACCAGGGCCATCGAGGCGTACTCGACCCCCGCCAGCTCGGCGGAGGCGGCCGGGGACTCGGCGGCGAGGAGTGTGGAGGCGGACCAGGCGGGGGCGGCCATGACGATGCCGTCGGCGGCGATCACCCGGGTGTCGGTACGGACGTTCCAGCCCGCGTCGGTACGGGTCAGCCCGAGGACGGGGGTGGCGGTGAGGATCTCGCCGCCGCCCTCGCGTACGGCGGTGGCGACGGCGTCCGGCAGGGTGCCGATGCCGCCGTCGATGCCCTGGAAGACCGGACCGGTCTGCTGCCGGGCGGCGGCCCGCTCCTGGATGCGCCGCACCCCGTCGAGGAGGGAGCCGCCCTCCTTCACGACGTCGAAGAGCTGGGGTACGGCGGCCCGCATCGAGATGCGGTAGGCGTCACCCGCGTACACCCCGCCGAGCAGCGGTTCCACGAGCCGGTCCACGACCTCGCGGCCGAGCCGGTCGGCGACGTAACTGCCGACCGCGACATCGTCGCCGACGGCGGTGGGCGTGAGGTCGCGCTCCTGGGCGATCCTGGCGAGGCCCTCCGGGGAGAGCACCCCGCTGAGGGCGGCCGGATCAGCGGGCACGCCCATGACATGGCCCTTGGGCATCGGCCGCAGGGCATCGCGCGTCCATACCGAGGCGGCGGCGGTGGCGGGCGGCTGGAGCCGGTCGCCGAGGCCGACGGAACGGGCCAGGTCGACCGCCTCGGGGCGCCGCGCGAGCATCGACTCCGCGCCGAGATCGACCCGGGTGCCCGCGATCTCTCCGGTCAGGAGCTTGCCGCCGAGCCGCTCCGTGGCCTCCAGGAGCGTGACCCGCAGACCGGCCCGCACCAGCCGGTGGGCGGCGGACAGACCGGCGATGCCACCGCCGATGACGACGACATGACCCGTACGCGTGTTCACGCGCTGATGAGAACGCTGCATGGGTCCACTCTCTCAAACCCGTTCCGAGTCATGACCGTGACCACTTCGAAACCGCTGTTGGGCAACCCGCCCATGGGTCCCGTACGTCGAACCGGCACCATTGGCCAACGTCCTGGGGGGACCCGTCATGAACAACACGAACAGCACCGCCCGTCCACGCGCCCGCGGTTCCCGCGCGGCCCTCGCCACCGGGGCGCTGCTCGCCCTCCTCGCCGTCGGGGGCTGCGGCGCGGGCGACAGCAGTTCCTCCGACAGCAGCGCGGCGGGGCTGAACGCACCGGCCGGGGACAACAAGCCCGCCGGGGAGCGGGCCGGAGCCGGCAGGGCGGCGGACGGGGCGAAGTCCGACGGCGGCGCCTCCGCGGCTCCGAAGGCGAGGGCCTCGGCCACCCATGTGATCCGTACGGCGACCCTGTCCGTCGAGGTCGAGAGCGTGCCGAAGGCCGTGGCCGCCGCCCGCGGTGCCACGGAGGACAGCGGCGGCCTGGTGGCGAACGAGACCACCGAGCGGGTGGACGACACGCACGAGGTGTCACACCTCGTCCTGCGCGTCCCGCAGGACCGGTACCAGGCGGTCCTGCGGGAACTCGCCGGGTCCGGGAAGCTGCTGTCCCGCTCGTCGAACGCGAAGGACGTCACCGACCAGGTGGTCGACGTGGAGAGCCGGATCGCCACCCAGCGGGCGAGCGTGGCGCGGGTGCGGGAGCTGATGGACCAGGCCGGGAAGCTGAGTGACGTGGTCACGCTGGAGGGCGAACTGAGCTCCCGTCAGGCCGCGTTGGAGTCGCTGCTCGCCCAGCAGGCGAGTCTTGAGGACCGCACCTCGCTGGCGACGATCACCCTGGACCTCAACGAGCCGGAGGGGCCGGCCGGGAAGGCGGACGACGAGGGCCCCGGCTTCCTGGACGCGCTGGGCGGCGGCTGGGACGCGTTCGTGACGATGCTCCGGTGGATCGCGATGGCGATCGGTGCGGCGGCCCCGTTCCTGGCCGTCGCCGCGGTGCTGCTGCTGGTGTGGCGGCGGGTGCGCGCCCTCCGGGCCCGCCGGAGCGCTCCGTCGGGCCCGGCGCGGCCCGTGCCGGCCGCGGCGCCGGAGACGGAGTCCGCACCGGCTCCCTGAGCGCCGTAGCGTGGGGTCCCGGACACGGCGAAAGGGACCCGGCATGGCAGCGGCGCGACTGGTGGTCATCGGCGGCGACGCGGCGGGCATGTCCGCCGCGTCGCAGGCCCGCAGGCTCAAGGGGCCGGACGAACTGGAGATCGTCGCCTTCGAGCGCGGCCACTTCTCCTCGTACTCCGCCTGCGGCATCCCGTACTGGGTCGGCGGCGACGTCGAGCGGCGCGACGACCTGATCGCCCGTACCCCCCAGGAGCACCGGGAGCGCGACATCGATCTGCGGATGCGCACCGAGGTGACGGAGATCGACGTGGCCGGGCGGCGGGTACGCGCGCTGGACCGGGAGAGCGGCGACACCTACTGGACGGGCTACGACAAGCTGGTGATCGCCACCGGGGCCCGTCCGGTGCGCCCGGCGCTGCCCGGTATGGACGCGGCGGGGGTGCACGGGGTGCAGACCCTGGACGACGGCCAGGCGCTCCTGGACTCCCTGGACCGGGCCACCGGGCGGCGCGCGGTCGTCGTCGGCGCGGGGTACATCGGCGTCGAGATGGCGGAGGCGATGCTGAACCGGGGCTTCGAGGTGACGGTGCTCAACCGCGGCGAGCAGCCGATGGCGACGCTCGACCCGGACATGGGCGCGCTCGTCCATGAGGCGATGGACGGTCTGGGCATCACGACGGTCAACGGCGCTGCGGTCACCGGGATCCGCACGGGCCCGGACGGCCGGGTGGACGCGGTGGTGACGGACGCGCGGACCTACCCGGCGGATGTGGTGGTGCTCGGCATCGGCGTCGAGCCGGAGACCGCGCTGGCCGGGGCGGCGGGGCTGCCGCTCGGCCCGCACGGCGGGCTGCTGACGGATCTGTCGATGCGGGTCGTGGGCCACGACGACATCTGGGCGGGCGGCGACTGCGTGGAGGTCCTGGACCTGGTGGCGGGCCGCACCCGGCACATCGCGCTGGGCACCCACGCCAACAAGCACGGCCAGATCATCGGGTCCAACGCCGGCGGCGGTTACGGCACGTTCCCGGGCGTGGTCGGTACGGCGGTGAGCAAGGTCTGCGACCTGGAGATCGCCAGGACCGGGCTGCGCGAGAAGGACGCGCGGGCGGTGGGGCTGCGGTACGTCACGGCGACGATCGAGTCGACGGGCCGGGCGGGCTATTACCCGGGGGCCAGGCCGATGACCGTGAAGATGCTCGCGGAGTACCGCACGGGCCGGCTGCTCGGCGTGCAGATCGTGGGCCGGGACGGGGCGGCCAAGCGGGTGGACATCGCGGCGGTGGCGCTGACGGCCGGGATGACGGTCGATCAGATGACCATGCTCGACCTGGGGTACGCCCCGCCGTTCTCCCCGGTCTGGGACCCGGTCCTGGTGGCGGCCCGCAGGGCGAGCGCGGCGGTCCGCAGGGCCGGGACCGGCTGAGGGGTCCCGGCCTCGCGTGCTCCGGTGCGCCTACCGGGCGGTCCGCGTGTGCACGTACTCCACGAGACGGGTCAGCGCGTCCGGGTCCATCGTCGGCATCACACCGTGGCCCAGGTTGAAGATGTGGCCCTCCAGCCCCGCGGCCGCGTCCAGCACCTCCTGGGTCTTCTCCTCGACCGCGGCGGTCGGCGCGAACAGCACCGCCGGGTCGAGGTTGCCCTGGAGCGCCTTGCCCGGACCGACGCGGCGCGCGGCCTCGTCCAGCGGGACGCGCCAGTCGACGCCGACGACGTCCGCGCCCGCCTCGCCCATCAGGCCGAGCAGTTCGCCGGTGCCGACACCGAAGTGGATGCGCGGGACCCCGTGTCCGGCGACGGCGTCGAACACCTTCGCGGAGGCGGGCAGCACCGAGCGGCGGTAGTCGGCGGGGGCCAGGGCGCCCACCCAGGAGTCGAAGAGCTGGACGGCGGAGGCACCGGCCCGGATCTGGACGTCCAGGAAGGCGCCGGTGATCTCCGCGAGGCGGTCCAGCAGGTCGGCCCAGAGCTGCGGGTCGCCGTACATCATGGCCTTGGTGCGCTCGTGGTTGCGGGACGGGCCGCCCTCCACGAGGTAGCTGGCGAGCGTGAACGGCGCCCCGGCGAAGCCGATGAGCGGGGTGGCGCCCAGCTCGGCGGTGAGCATCCCGATGGCCTCGGTGACGTACGGGACGTCCTCGGGGGTGAGGTCGCGCAGCCGGGCGAGGTCGGCACGGGTGCGGATCGGCTCGGCGATGACCGGGCCGACGCCGGGCTTGATGTCGAGGTCGATCCCGATGGCCTTGAGCGGTACGACGATGTCGCTGAAGTAGATCGCGGCGTCGACCTTGTGACGGCGCACCGGCTGCAGCGTGATCTCGGTGACCAGCTCCGGCATCATGCAGGAGTCGAGCATCGCGATGCCCTCACGGACCTTCAGGTACTCCGGCAGCGAGCGTCCCGCCTGCCGCATGAACCAGACCGGGGTGTGCGGCACGGGCTCGCGCCGGCACGCCTTGAGGAACGCCGACCCATGGGTGGCGGAGGTCGTCGTCTGCTGGCCCGAAGGGCGGTCGTTGGCACTCACACACAGAATCTTCGCACGCACGCGGAAGGAGCCGGGCCCCGCACGGGTGTCCCTCCCTGCGCCGGGCTCCGGTTCCGCCTACTCTTCCCCGCATGGCTCCGGCTCAGGGACAATTTTCCGATCATTCCGATGGCGCTGACAGCAAGGACGGTGCGGAGGGGAGTTCCGTCCCGCCCGCGTTCCGGTCGGCGGTGGACGGGCTGCGCTCCGCGCGGCTGCGCCCAGAACTGGAGGTGGAGCCGACCCGGCCGCCCCAGCGGCTGGCCCCGCACGCGTACGCGCTGGAGGCGGCGGTCGTCGACGGCGAGGACGATCTGGCCGACGGCCGCCTCGTGCTGCTGCACGATCCGGCGGGGCACGACGCCTGGCAGGGCACGTTCCGCCTGGTGACGCTCGTTCGCGCGGAGCTGGAGCCGGAGATGGCGGCCGATCCGCTGCTGCCCGAGGTGTGCTGGTCCTGGCTGACGGGTGCGCTCGACGCGCGGGGCCTTTCGTACGGGGAGGCCGGGGGGACCGTGACGCGCGCCGGCTCGCACTACTTCGGCGCGCTGTCCACGCGCCGCCCCGCGACGCAGATCGAGATCCGCGCCTCGTGGACCCCGCGCGAGGGCCGCGGCGGGGTGCCGGACGCGGCGGCGCACCTGATGGCATGGGGTGATCTGCTCTGTCAGATCGCGGGACTGCCGCCCTCGGGTCCCACGGACGCCTCGGTGGTGACGCTGCCGCAGCGGCGCGGACCCCAGGTTCCGTGACGCTCCGTCACTCGGCTCGCACATGCACCGGCTCTCTTTTCGTACAATCGATCGCATGTCTTATTTGCCCGAATTGTTACTCACCAAATCGTGATCTTCCTCTAAAGGAGGACGGGTCTGCTGCCGAAGAGGTCAATGACCCTTCAAGCACGGTTCGCCCCGGCTTCATCCCCGAGCCGGCCCGTCCCGCCACTCCCCAGGAGGCCTGGTGTCCGTTCTCCTAGAGCAGCCCGCAAGCCTGGTCGCCTACCGCCCGACCAAGCCGACGGCCATGGTCGTCGTGGCCGACCCGCGCGTCCGTTCCACCGTCACCCGCCATCTGTGGGCACTCGGAGTTCGTGACGTCATCGAGGCGTCGTCCATCGCGGAGGCACGCCCCCGCGTCGGCAACCCGCGCGACATCTGCATTGCCGACGTCCACCTGCCCGACGGTTCCGGGCTGACCCTGCTCTCCGAGACCCGGGCCGCAGGCTGGCCCAACGGTCTCGCCCTCTCCGCCGCCGATGACATCGGCGCCGTTCGCAACGCCCTCGCGGGCGGCGTGAAGGGCTACGTCGTCACCGGGACGCGGACCAACATCGGCCACCCCACCCGCCCCGGCGTCGCCCCGATCGGCGCCAATGCCGCCCGTATGCACCGCAGGCCCCCCGGTTCCCCGAGCCACCCGGGCGGCTACCGCGAACTGTCCGGCCGTGAGGTGGAGGTGCTCCGCCTGGTCGCCGAAGGCCAGTCCAACAAGGCCATCGGCGTCTCGATGGGCCTCTCCGCCCTCACCGTCAAGTCCCACCTCGCCCGCATCGCCCGCAAGCTCGGCACCGGAGACCGCGCAGGAATGGTCGCCGTCGCCCTGCGAACGGGCATCATCCACTGACCCGCCCCGCGCCGGGACGTGCGCGGATGCGCCCCCGGCTGGAATACGTGCATCGGCACCCGTCGACGGAAGGTTCCGTCGACGGGTGCCGTGCTTGCACGGATACCCTTGACAGGTGACCGACGCCCAAGAGACCGCAGCAGACACTTCACTGCGAACCACCGGGGGCGCCCCCCCGGACGACGTCGCCCCGGCGCCGATCCCCTTGCTCGAACCGCGCGAGGGCATTCCCCCGGTGGTGGCGTCCGACGACGACCTCGCGGAGGTGGTCGCGGCCTTCGCCGCGGGCACCGGCCCCGTGGCCGTCGATGCCGAGCGCGCCTCCGGCTACCGCTACGGCCAGCGCGCCTACCTCGTACAGCTGCGCCGGGCCGGCGCGGGCAGCGCACTCATCGACCCGGTCGGCTGCCCGGACCTGTCGGGCCTGGGCGAGGCCCTCGCCGACAGCGAGTGGATCCTGCACGCCGCCACCCAGGACCTGCCCTGCCTGCGCGAAATAGGCATGATCCCCACCGGGCTCTTCGACACCGAGCTCGCCGGGCGCCTCGCGGGTTTCCCCCGCGTGGGGCTGGGCGCCATGGTCGAGAACGTGCTGGGCTACGCACTGGAGAAGGGCCACTCCGCGGTCGACTGGTCCACCCGCCCGCTGCCCGACCCCTGGCTGCGCTACGCCGCGCTCGACGTCGAGCTGCTGATCGATCTGCGCGACGCCCTGGAGGAGGAGCTGGACCGGCAGGGCAAGCTGGAGTGGGCCCGGGAGGAGTTCGACGCGATCGCCTCGGCGCCGCCCGCTCCCCCGCGCAAGGACCCCTGGCGCCGTACCTCGGGCATGCACAAGGTCCGCCGCCGCCGCCAGATGGCGGTGGTGCGGGAGCTGTGGAACACCCGTGACCAGGTCGCACAGCGCCGTGACATCTCACCCGGCAAGGTGCTCGGCGACGGTGCGATCGTGGAGGCGGCCCTCGCGCTGCCGGTGAATGTGCAGGCGCTCACCGCGCTGCCCGGATTCGGCCACCGCATGGGCCGGCGCCAGCTGGAGCAGTGGCAGGCGGCCGTGGACCGGGCGAAGGCGCTGCCGGACGCCGAGCTCCCGCAGCCCGGCCAGCAGCTCGCCGGACCACCGCCGCCGCGTTCCTGGGCGGACAAGGACCCGGCGGCGGCGGCCCGGCTCTCGGCGGCCCGCGCGGCGGTGTCGGAGCTGGCCGAGCGGCTGCACATGCCCCAGGAGAATCTGATCACCCCGGACACCGTGCGCCGGGTGTGCTGGGAGCCCCCCAGGATTCACACCCCGGGCGCCGTCGAGGACGCGCTCGCCGGGTACGGGGCACGGCACTGGCAGATCGAACAGGTCGGCCCGGTCCTGCTCCGGGCGCTCGACGCCACCGGCTGACCGCCCGCCCCGCACACCGCACGCACCACCGCGCCCCCCGGCCCTCGGCCGGGGGGCGCTTCCCGTACGGCGATTCCCGGTCGACCAGGACGGCAACGGGGCCGGTCCGGTCACCGGAACGGACACCGCCGACGCCGCTGAGCACGGATCCGCCCGCCGAATGCCCGTCGAGGAGGGGCGAAATCACGCCAGGTTGCGCCACCCTGCCGCGAGGGCCCGCGGAGCGCCCGTGACCCCCTCTCGCGGGCCCGCCCGGGTCCTCGTGGACGCCCCCGGCAGCGCCTGGCCGCCCGTCGGCCGGTGTGACCTTCGACGCTCCGGCCACGAGGGGTGGGCAGTCTGGTTACCCACAAGTAGCATGATGGCAGGCGGCGCGCCCGTGGGCGCGCCCCGCAGCAGTGCCATCCCGCACCCTGGAGGAGAGCCATCGTGCCTCGTACCATCCGGGACGTCGTCTTCGTCGACGGCGTCCGCACCCCGTTCGGCAAAGCGGGCCCGAAGGGCATCTACCACGAGACCCGCGCCGACGATCTCGTCGTGAAGGCCATCCGGGAGCTGCTGCGCCGCAACCCGGACCTGGACCCCGCCAGGATCGACGAGGTCGCCATCGCCGCGACCACGCAGATCGGCGACCAGGGCCTGACGCTGGGCCGGACCGCCGGAATCCTGGCCGGTCTGCCGCAGTCCGTCCCCGGCTACTCGATCGACCGCATGTGCGCGGGCGCCCTGACCGCCGTCACCTCGACGGCCGGCTCCATCGCCTTCGGCGCGTACGACGTCGTCGTCGCCGGTGGTGTCGAGCACATGGGCCGCCACCCGATGGGTGAAGGCGTGGACCCGAACCCGCGCTTCGTATCGGAGAAGCTGGTCGACGAGTCCGCCCTGTTCATGGGCATGACCGCGGAGAACCTGCACGACCGGTACCCCACGATCACCAAGCGGCGCGCCGACGAGTACGCGGTGCGCTCGCAGGAGAAGGCCGCCAAGGCGTACGCCAACGGCAAGATCCAGCAGGACCTGGTGCCGGTCTCCGTGCGCCGCACCAACGCCGAGGCCGGGGAGACGGGCTGGGGCCTGGTCACCGCGGACGAGCCGATGCGTCCGGGCACCTCGATGGAGTCGCTGGCCGGTCTGAAGACCCCCTTCCGTGCCCATGGCCGGGTGACGGCCGGTAACGCAGCCGGGCTGAACGACGGCGCCACCGCCTCGCTCATCGCCGCCGAGGACGTCGCCCGCGAGCTCGGCCTCCCGGTCAGGATGCGCCTCGTGTCCTACGCCTTCGCGGGTGTGGAGCCGGAGGTCATGGGCTACGGCCCGATCCCGGCGACCGAGAAGGCGCTGGCCAAGGCCGGTCTGTCGATCGACGACATCGGTCTGTTCGAGATCAACGAGGCGTTCGCCGTGCAGGTGCTCGCCTTCCTGGAGCACTACGGCATCGCCGACGACGACGCGCGGGTCAACCAGTACGGCGGCGCCATCGCCTACGGTCACCCGCTGGCCTCCTCGGGTGTGCGTCTGATGACGCAGCTGGCCCGCCAGTTCGAGGAGCAGCCGGAGGTCCGCTACGGCCTGACCACCATGTGCGTCGGCTTCGGTATGGGCGCCACGGTCGTCTGGGAGAACCCGAACTTCGAGAACGCAGCCGGAGGCAGCAAGTGAGCTCCACCACCGAGCTTCTGAAGGGTGCGGCCGAGCTGTTCCCCGGTGAGGTCGTCACGCAGGCGCACGTACGCCACTTCGACCTTCCCGCGGGCGCGGGCAGGTTCGCGCTGATCACGCTGGACAACGGCCTGGACCACACCAAGCCGACCACCTTCGGACCGCAGTCGCTGGCGAACCTGAACACCGCCATCGACCAGGTCGAGAAGGAGGCCGCCGAGGGCGCGGTCACCGGTGTCGGCATCACCGGCAAGCCGTTCATCTTCGCCGTCGGCGCCGACCTCAAGGGTGTCGAGCTGCTCGGCCGCCACGAGGACGCGCTGGCCATCGGCAAGGGCGGTCACGACGTCTTCCGCCGCCTCTCCTCGCTCGCGGTCCCGACGTTCGCGTACTACAACGGCGCGGCGATGGGCGGCGGTGTCGAGGTCGGCCTGCACTGCTCGTACCGCACCGTCTCCAAGGCGCTGCCCGCCTTCTCGCTGCCCGAGGTCTTCCTCGGGCTGGTCCCCGGCTGGGGCGGCTGCGCGCTGCTGCCGAACCTGATCGGCGCCGACCGCGCGGTTTCGGTGATCATCGAGAACTCGCTGAACCAGAACCGTCAGCTCAAGGGCAAGCAGGTCTTCGAGCTCGGGATCGCCGACGCGCTCTTCGAGGGCGCGGACTTCCTGGAGCAGTCGCTGATCTGGACCGCGGACGTGCTCAACGGCACGGTCACGGTGGAGCGCCCCGACGTCGACCGCGGGGAGGCCTGGGACCAGGCCGTGGCCCGCGGCAAGGCGATCGCCGACTCCAAGGTGCACGGTGCGGCCCCGGCCGCGTACCGCGCGCTGGAGATCATCGCCGCGGCCAAGGACGGCGACCTGGGCGCGGGCTTCGACGCCGAGGACCGGGCCCTCGCGGACCTGATCATGGGCGGCGAGCTGCGCTCCGGCATCTACGCCTTCAACCTGGTCCAGAAGCGCGCCAAGCGCCCTGCCGGGGCCCCGGACAAGTCGCTGGCCCGCCCGGTCACCAAGGTCGGTGTCGTGGGCGCGGGGCTGATGGCCTCGCAGCTCGCCCTGCTGTTCCTGCGCCGGCTGGAGGTGCCGGTCGTCCTCACGGACATCGACCAGGCGCGCGTCGACAAGGGTGTGGGCTATGTCCACGCCGAGATCGACAAGCTGCTCGGCAAGGGCCGTGTCAACCAGGACAAGGCCAACCGCCTCAAGGGCCTGGTCTCCGGTGTGCTGGACAAGGCCGAGGGCTTCGCCGACGCCGACTTCATCATCGAGGCCGTCTTCGAGGAGATCGGCGTCAAGCAGCAGGTGTTCGCGGAGGTCGAGGCGGTCGCCCCGGCGCACGCGATCCTCGCCACCAACACCTCCTCGCTGTCGGTGACCGAGATGGCGTCGAAGCTGAAGCACCCCGAGCGGGTCGTCGGCTTCCACTTCTTCAACCCGGTCGCGATCCTCCCGCTGCTGGAGATCGTCCGCGGTGAGCGGACGGACGACGCCGCGCTGGCCACGGCGTTCGGTGTGGCCCGCAAGCTGAAGAAGACCGCGGTCCTGGTGAAGGACGCCCCGGCGTTCGTCGTCAACCGCATCCTCACCCGCTTCATGGGCGAGATCCAGAACGTCATCGACGAGGGCACCCCGGTCGAGGTCGCCGAGAGGGCCGTCGAGCCGCTCGGCCTGCCGATGTCCCCGCTGGTGCTCCTGGAGCTGGTCGGCCCGGCCATCGGCCTGCACGTCTCCGAGACCCTGAACCGCGCCTTCCCGGACCGCTTCACCGTCTCCGAGAACCTGGCGGCCGTGGTCGAGGCGGGCAAGCGGGGCTTCTACGTGTACGACTCCGGCAAGCCGGAGCTGGACCCGGAGGTCGCCGCACTCCTGAAGCAGGGCGATGTGGTCCTGTCCGAGGAGCAGACCCGTGACCGCGTCCTGGACGCGGTGGCGCAGGAGATCGGCCTGATGCTGGACGAGGGCGTCGTCGCCGAGGCCCAGGACATCGACCTGTGCCTGATCACCGGCGCGGGCTGGCCCTTCCATCTGGGCGGCATCACGCCGTACCTGGACCGGGCGGGCGTCTCGGAGCGGGTGAACGGCAAGAAGTTCCTGCCGCAGGGTGTGGCGAGCGTGCCGGCGTAACACCCAGCACGTCTTCACCAAAGACACACATGCATGACCGCAGCGGGCCGTACGAGCTACTCGTACGGCCCGCTTTCGTTGACGAAAAGTCCGAAACGTAGCCGGATCGGAATCTTTTCCTTGCAGTCTCAACCTTATTTTCTTGTTAATCTTCACCCCTGCGACACGTTTGTTTCACTCGGCTGTACTGAACGGTGGACGCCCCACCCCCACAATCCGCCGGACCGGGCAAACCCGCGCGTCGCCGTCACAGGTACTGGTTGCTCGCCGAGAGGCCGAGCGGGGGAAGCACGAGGTAGTCGAGCGATGGGCAATCCCGAGACGTCCACCCTCGTGCGTCTCTACCGGCGCGCCCTCCCCCACGCGCTCAGACAACGGCTCGTCAGGATCTTCCCCGCGAACGGCCGGCTGCTCCTCCAGCACGGTCTCGCGGGTCTGGGCAGCGCCTGGCGCGGTCTGCGCAAGCAGCTGGGCCTGCGGTTCAGCAGGCGCCTGCGCCGGGAGGCGCGGCGGCCCGGGGTGCGGCTCGTCTGGTCCGGACGCAAGGTCCGCGCCGCCGAGATCACCGAAGGCCTCACCCCCTCCGTCGCCCGCGCCACCAACCTCCTGCGCGTCTGCGACGTACTGGAGCGGCACGGCATCCCGCACTTCTGTGTGCGGGGCAACTCCGTCACGATGACCGCCGTCGCGGTCCCCGCGAGCGAGCGCGGCCGGGCCGAACGGGCGCTGCGGGTGAGCGCGCTCGCCGAGGGCGCCCTGCTCGCGGGCGGCCCGGCGGGCGGCCGGCCGCTGCGCGCGGATCACCGGGGCTCCTGGTCGCAGCTCGATGAAGAAACGGTTCTGCGCATCTGGTGGCTGCTCACCGACCCCCAGGGCCGGTGGACGCTGGGCCCCAATCACGCCTGTGCGGTCGAGTTCTGGGACGAGCAGGACGGGCTGCTGATCGCCCCCGTCCCCAACCTCACCGCCACCGCCGTGGTCGCCGCCGAAAGCCCCGTGCAGGTCCCGGTCAGCCACTTCTCCGGCCCGGTCAGCGGCGCGGTGGACACCCCGCCTCGGGTGGCCACCCGGTCGGAGTTCACGCTCTCCCTGCCGGACGAGGTCACCTTCCCGGTGGACGCCGTCTACACCTGGGTCGACGGGGCCGATCCCGAGTGGATCCGCCGCCGGGCCACCGCGCTGGGCCGGACCGACTACCACGAGCAGGCCATCAGCGCGGCCCGCTTCACCAGCCGCGACGAGCTGCGCTACTCCCTGCGCTCGCTCCACCAGTTCGCGCCCTGGCTGCGCACCGTCTACCTGGTCACGGACGGACAGACACCGGCCTGGCTGAACCGCGACCACCCCGGCATCAAGGTCGTCCACCACCGCGACATCTTCACCGACGCGTCGGCGCTGCCGACCTTCAACTCGCACGCCATCGAGAGCCAGCTGCACCACATCCCCGGGCTCTCCGACCACTTCCTGTACTTCAACGACGATGTCTTCCTCGGCCGCAGCGTCACACCGGGCGAGTTCTTCCACGCCAACGGGCTCTCGAAGTACTTCCCCTCGAACGCGCTGGTCCCGATGACCCCGTCCTCGCCGCAGGACCCCCCGTCCGAGGTCGCCGCGAAGAACAACCGCGTCGTCATCGCCGGGACCTTCGACCGGGTCCTGACCAGGAAGATGAAGCACGTGCCGCACTCGCTGCGCCGCGACATCCTCCAGGAGATCGAGGAACGCTACGCGGCCGAGCACCTGCTGACGCAGCACTCGCAGTTCCGCAGCCCCGGCGATCTCTCGATCACCTCCTCACTGCACCACTACTACGGGCAGCAGACCAGCCGTTCGGTGACCGGCAAGATCCGCTACACGTATCTGGACCTGGCCGCGCCCAACACCGGGCGGCATCTCAACCGGCTGCTCGCCCAGCGCGATTACCACACCTTCTGCATCAACGACACGGTCGACGACCCCGCTACGGCGGAAGCCCGCACATCGATGCTCAGGACGTTCCTGGAGAGCTACTTCCCCGTACCCAGCCCCTACGAGAGATCCGGACCGGACACCCCGCCGCCTCCCGCGAACCGGCAGACGGCGCAGCGGTCCGAGCAGCACCCAGCACCCCGACCTTTGTGAAGTGGAACGATGACTACTGACCAGCGCATGATCCGCGCAGCAGCTCCGGTGATCGGAGAGGACGAGATCGAGGCCGCCGTACGCGTACTGCGCGGCGGTATGGTCGCGCAGGGCCCCGAGGTCGCCGCCTTCGAGGAGGAGTTCTCGGAGTTCGTCGACGGCCGGCACTGCGTCGCCGTCAACTCCGGTACCAGCGCGCTGCATCTGTCGCTGATGGCGCTCGGCATCGGTCCCGGCGACGAAGTGATCGTCCCCTCCTTCACCTTCGCGGCCACCGCCAACGCGGTCCGTCTCGTCGGCGCGACCCCGGTCTTCGCGGACATCGAGCGCGACAGCTTCTGTCTCTCCCCGCAGGCCGCCGAGGCCGCGATCACCCCGCGCACCGCGGCGATCATGCCCGTACACCTCTACGGGCACCCGGCCGCGATGGGCCCGCTCACCGCGCTGGCCGAGCGGCACGGTCTCGCGATCGTCGAGGACGCGGCACAGGCCCACGCCGCTTCCCTGGACGGCACCCCGGTGGGCGCGTTCGGCGCGGCGGCCTGCTTCAGCTTCTACCCGACCAAGAACATGCACAGCCTTGAGGGCGGCATGATCACCACGGGCGACGCGGCCCTCGCGCGGACCCTGCGCCTGCTGCGCAACCAGGGCATGGAGCAGCGGTACGCCAACGAGATCGTCGGCTTCAACGTCCGGATGACCGATGTCGCCGCCGCGATCGGCCGCGTGCAGCTGCGCAGTCTGGGCACCTGGACGCGGCAGCGCCGCGCGAACGCGGCGGCGCTCGACGCCGGGCTGCGCGGGGTCCTGACCCCGCCGGTGGCACCGGGCGCGGAGCACGTCTACCACCAGTACACGATCCGGGTCGACGGCCAGGGCGGCAAGGACCGCGACACGGTCTCCCGCGAGCTGCTGGAGCGGGGCGTCGGCAACGCCGTGTACTACCCCACTCCGGTGCACCGTCTGACACCGTTCCGGACGGGCGAGAAGGTGCTCGGCTACGCCGTCGGTGAGCTGCCCGAGACCGAGCGGGCCGCCGCGGAGGCGCTGTCCATCCCGGTGCACCCGATGCTCACGCCGCAGGAGCTGGACCGCCTGACGGCCACCGTCAACGAGGTCGTGGAGGCCCGCGCATGAGCACCCCGAAGCCGCTGCGGGCCGGACTGATCGGCCTCGGCTCGATGGGCCGCAACCACGCCCGCGTGCTGCACGGCCTGGACGGCGTCGAACTCGTCGCCGCGGCGGACCCGGTGGCCGGCCCGGACAGCGCCCCCGCGGGCGTGCCCGTGGTGCGGTCGGTCGCCGAACTCGCCGCCGAGGGCATCGACTACGCGGTCGTCGCCTGCCCCACGGCCCTGCACGAGGAGGTCGCGCTCGATCTGGCCGAACGGGGCATCCACGCCCTCATCGAGAAGCCGATCGCTCCCTCGGTGGAGTCCGCCGAGCGGATCACCCGTGCCTTCGGCGAGCGCGGCCTGGTGGCCGGGGTCGGTCACATCGAGCGCTTCAACCCCGCGCTGCGCGAGTTGCGCACCCGGCTGGACCTCGGCGAACTCGGCGATGTGCACCAGGTGGTGACGCGCCGTCAGGGCCCCTTCCCGGCCCGCATCGCCGATGTCGGCGTGGTGTACGACCTGGCCACGCACGACATCGACCTGACCGCCTGGCTCACCAGCAGCCGCTACGAGTCGGTGAGTGCGGCGACCGTGTCGCGCAGCGGCCGTCCGCACGAGGACATGGTGGCCTTCGTCGGGCATCTGTCGGGCGGGGTCGTCACCAGCCACCTCGTCAACTGGCTGTCCCCGCTCAAGGAGCGGGTCACCATCGTGACGGGAGAGCACGGCTGCTTCGTGGCGGACACCCTCACCGCCGACCTGTGGTTCTACGCGAACGGCTCGCAGCCCACCGAGTGGGAGGGGCTGCGGCAGTTCCGGGGCGTCTCCGAGGGCGATGTGACACGGTACGCGATCGTCAAGCGCGAGCCGCTGCTCGTCGAGCACGAGACCTTCCGCGACGCGGTGCTCGGCAAGGAGGCCGACATCGTGACGCTGGAGCAGGCCACCGGGACCGTCGCGGTGGCCGAGGCCGTGCTCGCGGCCGCCGCGAACCGGACCGCGATCGACCTGACGTCCGGCCTGCCACTGGCCTCCGTCTGACCCCGTCCGGTGCCCGGGGCCCCCGCCCGGCGGGGGCCCCGGGCCCGACGGAGTCGTTCCGGCGTCTTGAGGACGCACTGATGTACTGGAGTATTCGGTGATCCACCCGATCAATGCCACGGTCGACCCTCAGCAGCGCCCGCTGCCGCCGGGCCTGCACGAGGTTCCCGTGGGCATGCACCGCCGGCTGGCGCACGTGCAGCCCGGTCTCACGCCGCTGGCGGTGCGCGCGCAGCATCTGTCACTGGTGTCCACGGCGCTGACCCAGGCGGGCGTCGAGCACTTCGTGGTGCCCGGGACCGAGGACACCTCGTCCGCGATCGGTGTCCGGGACGTCCACCGGGGCCGCGTCGCCCAGACGCTGCGTTCGCTGTTCGGCCGGAGCCCCGGGTACATCCAGCGCAAGGTGCCCGTCCAGCGCACCAGCGAACTGCTCCACCTCGGCGCCCGCGAGTCGTCCTGGCAGGGGCTGGAGACCGTCGACGTACTGCGCGCCATCTGGTTCCAGGCCGATCCGTCGGGCGACCTCGTGTACGGCACCGAGTACGGCTGCGACATCGAGTTCTGGCGGGAGGAGGAGGGACGGCTGCTGCCGCCGCGGATCAACCGGGGCGCGAGCTTCCTCCCGGTGCAGGGTGACATGACACTCGTCTCGCCGCACCGCTTCTCCCGGCTGGCGCCGCCGGAGCCGGACCTCCCGCAGAAGCAGCGCCGCTGGGGCCGGAAGCCGGAACGGACCGGGCTGCCGACCCGCCAGGAGTTCGTCTGCACCGGCGCCGACGAGATCACGTTCCCCATCGATGTCGTCTACACCTGGGTGGACAGCGACGACCCCGCCTGGCAGCGCCGCCGTGCCGAGGCGTCCGGCGACGTGTTCCACGAGGAGTCGGCGAGCGCCGGGCGCTACATCAACCGTGACGAGCTGCTCTACTCGATGCGCTCGCTGCACATGTACGCCCCCTGGGTGCGGCACATCTTCCTGGTCACCGACGACCAGGTCCCGCACTGGCTCGACGCGGACGCCGAGGGCATCACGGTGGTCTCGCACCGGGAGATCTTCCGCGAGACCGGCCGGCTGCCGGTCTTCAACTCCCATGCCATCAGCGCCCAGTTGCACCGGGTCCCGGGGCTGTCGGAGCACTTCATCCACTTCAACGACGATGTGTTCGTCGGCAGGCCGGTCACCCCGCACGAGTTCTTCCTGGCGAACGGGGCCTCGAAGTACTACCCGGACAGCGTCCGCATCCCCATGGGCGCGGTCCAGCCGGAGGACCTGCCGCACGAGGTGGCCCGCAAGAACGTCCGGGCCCTGCTGGAGGACCGCTTCGGCCGCACCATCATCGACGCGATGAAGCACACCCCCGTACCGCTGCGGCGCAGTGTGCTGGAGGAGATGGAACGCGAGTTCGCCGAGGTGTTCCGGGCGACCGCCGCCGCGCGTTTCCGCAGCCGGACCGATATCGACGTCGGCACCTGCATGTATCCGTACTACTCCTACTTCACGGGGCGCGGGGTGCCCGACACCATTCCGTACGCCTATCTCCACCTCTCGATGGTGCAGCTCTCCAGGAAACTGGACCGGCTGCTCAAACGGCGTGACGCGGCGGTCTTCTGCGTGAACGACTCCTTCACCACCGAGGACGACGTGGCCGATCAGGAAGCGCTGATCCACCCCTTCTTCGAGGCGTACTTTCCGCTTCCGAGTCCGTACGAGAAGTCCGCGGTCCCGCGATGAAGATCGAATTCCTGGTTCAGAACGCGTATGCCGCGGACGGCGCCACGCGCGCCGTGCTCAATCTCGCGGGGGCGCTCGCCGATACCCACGAGGTCCGCGTCGTCTCGGTGTTCCGCTGGCTCGACCGGCCCGCCATCGCGCCCGCCCACGGGGTACGCGTCGTCCCGCTGCTCGATCTGCGCGAGGGCCGTCGTCCGGACAAGCAGGATGTCCGCCGGCTCACGCCGTCCCGGGTCATTCCGCGTACCCAGGAGATGTCCTGGCGCTACAGCGAGCTGACCGACGACAAGGCCGAGGAGTACCTGCGGGCGAGCCAGGCCCAGGTGGTGGTCGGCACCAGCCTCGAACTGGCCGCCTATGTCTCGCGCTGGGCACGTCCCCGGGCGCTGCGCCTGGGCCAGCTGCACCAGTTGAGCACCGTGCTGTCCCCGCAGGAGCAGAGCCGCGCGTGGGCGGGGCTGGGGCGGCTCGACGCGGTCGTGGTGCCCAGTGCCGCCGAGGCCCGGGAGGTCACCCGGGCGGGACTGCCGGGAGACGTCGCGGTCCACGCCCATCCCGACTGTGTGCCCGACCCCCGGGTGCGGCCCGCCGACGGGCACTCCCGGGTGGTGATGGCGGCCGGGCGGCTCGTCCCGGAGAAGCGCTACGACGTGCTCGTCCAGGCGTTCGCACAGGTCGTGGAACACCACCCGGACTGGCAGCTGCGGATCTTCGGGACCGGTCCGGAATACGGCCAGCTCCGCGGACTGGTCGCCGAACTGGACCTGTACAACCATGTGTTCCTGATGATGGAGGAGCCCCGGCTGGAGGCCCGGTGGGCCGCCGCCGCCATCGCCGCGGGGACGTCGGACCGGGAGTCCTTCGGCCTGTCGCTGGCCGAGGCCATGCGCTGCGGGCTGCCCGTCGTCTCCACCGCCTGTCCGGGCGGGCCGCCGGAGATCGTCCGGGACGGGATCAACGGTCTGCTCACGCCGGTGGACGACGTCGACGCCTTCGCCGCCGCGCTGCTGCGCCTGGTCGAGGACGAACCCGCACGCCTCGCGATGGGGCGTCAGGCCCGCGAGGACGCCCGCGCGTTCGGCCCGGAGGTCTCTGCGGGCCGGTTCGAGAGCGTCATCCGCACGGCCCGCCGCCACCGCCGGCTGGGGCGCCCCGCCGCCGAGGTGACCGTCTCGTGCGAGGTGGCGCGCAACGGGACGGTCGTCCTGCGGCTGGCCGGCGTACGGGAGGGACGCAAGGACCTCGAACTGGTGCTGCGCAAGCGGAAGGCGGCGCGCGGCGAACAGCCCGTCAGGCTGCCGCTGCTGCCCGCCGAGGGGCTCGGGCCGCATCTGTACGAGGCGTTCGTCCCCCCGGACCCGGAGGTGCTGGCGGAGGGCCGCTGGGATGTGCATCTGGACACCGGGGAGGGCCGGCCCGCGAAGGTGCGGCCGGGCTCCCTGGACCTGCGCGGCCTCGGCCCGGTGGCCACCGGGCCCGCGTACACCGTGGTGCAGCTGCCCTACGCGTCCGAGAGCGGCCATCTCGTGCTGCGGACCTGGACCCGCGAGCGGCACGCCGAGGCGACCGAGGTCTGGGTCGACCAGGGGGTCATGCATCTGCGCGGGCTGCTCTACGGCTCCGACTTCGGCGCGGCGGAGCCGCTGCTGCTAATGCGCAGGCGTGGTGTGCAGGAGCCGGGGTTCTGGCTGCCCGGTCTCTCCTCGGGCGGCGCCGACTTCTCCTTCTCGTTGCCCGCGTCCGATCTGGCCGAGCAGCTGGTGGGCCGGCACGAGCTGTGGGACCTGTGGGTGGGCCGGCGTCACGACCCGGTCGTGGCGCGGCTGGGCCGCTTCCTGACGGACGTGGTGGACGTGAAGAGCGTGTTCGCCTACCCCAACATCGTGGTGCCCACCGGCGAGGGGCAGCCGGTCATGGTGAAGCCGTACTACACGGCCGGGACCGAGCTGTCGGTCCGGGTGTCCGAGAAGGCCGAGTAGCGGCGGAGCGTGGACATGACTGGGACAGCGGACGTACGGGAGTGCCCGGCGCGGGAGGCCGTCACCGGCTCACACCCGGAGCCAGCCCTCCAGCGCCATGCCCTGCTGGTCGGCACGCTGCCTGGTGACCTTCAGCCGACCGTCCGGGCCGATCGCGGCGACGACGAGGCGCCCCTCCCGGTCCAGGGCCAGCGCGGGGGCGCCCTCGCAGGGTTCACGGGTGTCCGCCCACCAGGCACCGGCGGATTCCAGCTCGGTGGGGTAGGCGGTGAGGGCGAGGGTCCCCGTCTGCTCCGCCTGGGCCAGCACGGTGCAGTCGTAGCCGTCGACGAGACACCGGGTGAGGGCGAGCGGGCCGTGACCCGAGCGGCCGTCCAGCGGGGCGGGCGCGGTCTCGGGGGCGCCCTCGGCCGGCAGCCGGTGGGCGACGACCTCGCCGGAGGTCTCGTCGCGCCAGTAGTGGGTGATCCGGCCCTCGTAGGACTCGATGCCGGAGGCCGTCCGGGGCAGGGCGATGAAGACCAGGTTGGGGGCGCGGTCCAGCGGGCCCCCCGGCGTTTCCTGGCGCCAGACGTACACGCCCTTGTCGGCGGGCATGAGGAGTTCGACGCGGCCGGAGCGGGTGACGACGGCGGAGATCCCCTCGCGTACCCGCTTGCACGGCATGGCCGTCCACTTGCCCCAGCCGCCGTCGGCGGCACGCCTGCGCATGGACACGCCCCCGTCCGCGTTGCGGACGAACACATGGAGGGCGTCGGCGCCGTCCACGACGGCGACCGGTGCGCCGATGGCCGACGCCTTCGCGGCGTCCTTGCCGTGCGGGTTGCCGATCGAGTGCCAGCCGGTCATCGGGCGGCCCGCCTGGTACTGGGAGGCGTACACGATCTCGACCGGTCCCTGGGGACTGTCGCCCGTACGCCGGAGGCCGAACAGGTCGACGAAGCCGGCCGGAGCGTGCGCGGCGCAGAGGTACGGCAGTATCCGGGCGTCCGGGAGCAGGAGTTCGGGAGCGTTCCAGCCGCCGCGGCCGGCCGGCCGCTCCGTCCAGCGGACGATGCCGCCGGTCCTGGCCGGGGCGAACGCGCTGAGACGTCCGTCCGGCGCGGGTATCAGCCAGTCCGTCCGCGCCGGTGCCGCCGCCAGGGGCCCGGGGACCGCCTCGGTCTCCTGGGCCGGTCCGGCAGGGGTCCTCCCGGAAGGAACCGCGGCACGCCTACGCCCCGTACGCAAACTCATCGTTCCCCGACCGTTCTCCACTGAATTCTTTCTCCGGTGCCGAACGGCGTTGGGCGGAGTCCCATGTGTCTCTGTTTGAGTGACCGGTTTCGCCATAACAGCAACAACCGGTGTCACAATAATACTCGACAGGGGTCGATTTCCGGGTGATTCCTGTCGCACTATGTGACTTTGAGGCACTCATCATGCCCGAGCAGAAGCGCGGTACCCCACGGAGCGACTTCGGCACGCATGGACCCGCCCGCCATCCATTCCTCTCCTCCCGCACGCGCTTTCAGGCGTGTCCCGACGGAAGATCCAGACGAGCCCATGACAGACCAGACCTCCGGCACCGGATCGCGCGTATCCGAGGAAAGCCGGTCGAGACGCGCTCCGCGCAAGCGCCGCCGCGGCCTCAAGATCACGCTCGGTGTCCTGCTCGTCCTCCTGCTCGCGGGGGGTGGCGGCGTCTACTGGCTGTACAGCCAACTCGACGGGAACATCAAGGGCGTCGACATCGACAAGGCGCTCGGCGACGACCGCCCGGAGAAGCTGCCCACCACCGGCCAGAACCTGCTGGTCCTCGGCTCCGACTCGCGGGCCGGGGCGGAGAACAAGGAGCTGGGCGGCGGCGGCGACGTCAGCGGCGCCCGCTCGGACACGGCGATGGTGGTCCACATCCCCGAGGGCAGGACCAAGGCAGTCGCGGTGTCCATCCCGCGTGACACGCTGGTGACCCGGCCCGAGTGCGCCGGGGCCGACGGCTCCCAGCAGCCGTCCGGGAAGCGCGTGATGTTCAACTCCGTCTACTCCCAGCTCGGTCCGGCGTGCGTGGTCAAGACCGTCGAGAAGATGTCCGGCGTCCGGATCGACCACTACCTGGAGATCAACTTCGCCGGGTTCAAGGATCTGGTCGACGCCATCGGCGGTGTCACCGTCGACGTCCCGCAGGACATCGACGACAAGTCCTCCGGCCTCCACCTCACCGCCGGTCCGCACAAGCTCGACGGCACCCAGTCCCTCGCCTACGTCCGCACCCGGCACGGTGTCGGCGACGGCAGCGACCTCGGCCGCATCGGTCTCCAGCAGCAGTTCCTGCTGGCCCTGCTGAGCGAGGTCAAGTCCCAGGACCTGCTGGGCAGTCCGACGAAGTCGTACAAGATCGCCAACTCGGCCACCAAGTCCCTGACCACCGACTCCGGTCTGGCCTCGCTGAAGTCGCTCGGGGACTTCGCCCGTTCGATGAACGGTGTCGACCCGGCCACGATGGAGACCATCATGCTGCCGGTGGCGTACGACAAGAAGGACCCCAACCGGGTCGTGGCGGCCGAGCCGCAGGCCGGTGAGCTGTGGAAGGCCATCCGTTCGGACAGCACCATCCCGGAGTCGGCGAAGAAGTCGCCCGCCACCGGGGGCTGAGCGGGCCCGGCGCCCCGGCGGGTGACACGCTGCCGGGGCGCCGGGCGGACCGGTACCGGTGGTCGTCGACGCCGGGGACGGGACCTTCGGCCGGTTCCGCCCCCGACGGCTGGTGGCGGGACCGGCGCGGGGCGTCGGAGCGGCTGCGGGACTCCCTGGTCCCGTACGCCGCGGACGGCCTGCCCGGACTCCCCGGCCCCGTCGAACTCGTGCCGGGCGTCGTGAACGCCGGCGGCGGGAGCGGGTCGAGGCGTACGGTGCGCGGTGCGTGGGCCGGGGCGCGGTACGGCCGCCGGCCCCGCGCCACGACGGCCGGGCGCGGCCGTGACCGCCCTCAGCGGCCGGCCGTCACGCGGCTGTGGCCGCGCCCGTACAGGAAGTAGAAGATCACCCCGAGCGCCATCCAGGCCCCGAACCGCAGCCAGGTCTCCGCGGGCAGGTTGAACATCAGCCAGACCGAGGCGGCCACCGACGCGATCGGGAGCAGCGGCACCCACGGGGTACGGAAGGCGCGGGGCAGGTCGGGGCGGGTGTGGCGCAGGACGATCACCCCGAGGGCCACGACGACGAACGCGAAGAGCGTGCCGATGTTCACCAGGGTGGCCAGTTCGTTGATGCTGGTGAACCCGGCGATCACCGCGATGATCACGCCGAGCAGGATCGTCGGACGGTACGGGGTGCGAAAGCGCGGGTGCGTCTTGGAGAAGAACCGCGGGAGCAGTCCGTCGCGGCTCATCGCGAAGAACACCCGGGTCTGGCCGAGCAGCAGGATCATGCAGACCGTGGTGAGGCCGACCGCGGCGCCGAAGCTGATCACCCCGGCGTAGAAGGGGTGCCCGACCGCCTTGAAGGCGTCCGCGAGCGGGGCGCTCACCGAGAGTTCGGAGTAGGGCTGCATGCCGGTCACCACGACGGACACGGAGACATAGAGCACCGTGCAGATGATGAGGGAGCCGAGGATGCCGCGCGGCATGTCCCGCTGCGGGACCTTGGTCTCCTCCGCCGCGGTGGCCACCACGTCGAAGCCGATGAAGGCGAAGAAGACGATGGAGGCGGCGGTGAAGATGCCCATGACGCCGAAGTTCGTGGGTGCGTAGCCGAACATCAGCTGGACCAGCGGGGCGTCCAGGCCGGAACCGGAGGGCTGCGGTTCGGCCTTCGGGATGAAGGGCGAGTAGTTGTCGGCCTCGATGAAGAAGAGGCCGGCCACGATCACGATCAGGACCACGGCCACCTTGACCGCGACCACGACCGTGGTGACCCGGGCCGACAGCTTCATGCCGAGCACCAGAATGACGGTCAGCAGCAGTACGAGGGCGAAGGCCAGGATGTCGAAGCCGAACCCCGCGGCCTCATCGGTCCCGGAGAGCACATCGGGGAGCTTCCAGTGGGCGTTGTCCAGCAGCGAGCGCACGTAGCCGGACCAGCCGACGGCGACCACCGCCGTGCCCAGGGCGAATTCCAGCACCAGGTCCCAGCCGATGATCCAGGCCACCAGTTCGCCCAGTGAGGCGTACGAGAAGGTGTACGCGGAGCCCGCCACCGGCACGGTGGAGGCGAACTCGGCGTAACAGAGCGCGGCGAGGGCGCACACGACGCCCGCGGCCACGAAGGCGATGGCGGTGGCGGGCCCCGCCGTCTCCTTGGCCACCTTGCCGGTCAGCACGAAGATGCCGGTGCCGATGATGACGCCGACCCCGAAGACCGTGAGGTCCAGGGCGGAGAGGGACTTCTTGAGCGCGTGCTCCGGTTCTTCGGTGTCACGGATGGACTGTTCGACCGTCTTGGTACGGAACAGCCCGTTCCCGCTGGGTGGTGTGTCCTGCTGCGCGCTCACCGGCGTACCTCCACGCGTTCGTCGTGAACGCCATGATTGGGACACCACCGGCCGCCCAGCGCGGCACCGGCCCGCTTTCACGCGAATGGGCCGGTCGGACCACTCGTACAGGGTGGTCCGACCGGCCCATCGGCCGTACGGGTCAGTCGCGGGCGGGCTCCGCGGCGTGGCTCGTGTAGCCGCCGTCGAGCTTGGCGACCAGGCCGGTGACCTGGCGGGCGATGTCCGGCGCGGTCAGCCCGATCTCGGCCATGACCTCCTTGCGGGAGGCGTGGTCGAGGAAGACCGGCGGAATGCCGAAGTCCCGCAGGGGGATGTCGACCCCGGCGTCGCGCAGGGCCTGGGCGATGGCGGAGCCGACGCCACCGGCCCGGCTGTTGTCCTCGACGGTGACGACGACCCGGTGCCGCTCGGCGAGCGGGGCCATCGCCTCGTCGACAGGCTTGACCCAGCGGGGGTCGACCACGGTGGTGGTGATGCCCTGGGCGCCCAGCAGATCGGCGATGTCCAGGCACATCGGGGCGAGCGCGCCGACGGAGACCAGCAGGACGTCCGGCCGGGAGGTGCCGGGCTCGCGCAGGATGTCCATGCCGCCGGCCCTGCCGACGGCCTTGACGGCCGGGCCGACCGCGCCCTTGGAGAACCGGACCACGGTCGGCGCGTCGTCGACGTCCACGGCCTCGCGCAGCTGGGCGCGGACCTGGTCGGCGTCGCGCGGGGCGGCGATCCGGAGCGTGGGGACGCACTGGAGGATCGACATGTCCCACATGCCGTTGTGCGAGGCACCGTCCGTGCCGGTGACCCCGGCCCGGTCCAGGACGAAGGTGACGCCGCACTTGTGCAGCGCGACGTCCATCAGGACCTGGTCGAAGGCACGGTTCAGGAAGGTGGCGTAGACCGCGAAGACAGGGTGCAGTCCGCCGGTGGCGAGGCCCGCCGCGGAGACCGCGCCGTGCTGCTCGGCGATCCCGACGTCGTAGATCCGGTCCGGGAAGGCCTCCTCGAACTTGCCGAGGCCGACGGGCTGGAGCATGGCCGCGGTGATCGCGACGATGTCCTTGCGCTCCTTGCCGAGCTTGACCATCTCCTCGCCGAACACCGAGGTCCAGTCCAGGCCGGAGGTGGAGATGGGCAGACCCGTGTCCGGGTGGATCTTGCCGACGGCGTGGAAGCGGTCGGCCTCGTCCTGGAGCGCCGGGGTGTAGCCGCGGCCCTTCTCGGTGAGGCAGTGCACGATGACCGGGCCGCCGAAGCGCTTGGCGCGCTGGAGCGCGGACTCCAGGGCCTCGATGTCGTGTCCGTCGATGGGGCCGACGTACTTCAGGCCGAGGTCCTCGAACATGCCCTGCGGGGCGATGAAGTCCTTGAGGCCCTTCTTGGCGCCGTGCAGGGTCTCGTACAGCGGCCGGCCAAGGACGGGGGTGCGCTCCAGGAGGTCCTTGCCGCGCGCCAGGAACCGCTCGTAACCGTCGGTGGTACGCAGGGTGGCGAGGTGGTTCGCGAGGCCGCCGATGGTCGGGGCATAGGAGCGCTCGTTGTCGTTGACCACGATGACGAGCGGGCGGTCCTTGGCGGCGGCGATGTTGTTCAGCGCCTCCCAGGCCATACCGCCGGTGAGCGCGCCGTCACCGATGACCGCGACGACATGGTCGTCCTTGGCCAGCACCTCGTTGGCCTTGGCGAGGCCGTCGGCCCAGCCCAGCACCGTCGAGGCGTGCGAGTTCTCGATGATGTCGTGCTCGGACTCGGCGCGGGAGGGGTAGCCGGACAGGCCCCCCTTGCTCTTGAGCCGCGAGAAGTCCTGGCGGCCGGTGAGCAGCTTGTGCACATAGCTCTGGTGGCCGGTGTCGAACAGAACCTTGTCCCGGGGCGACTCGAAGACCCGGTGCAGGGCGATGGTCAGCTCGACCACACCCAGGTTGGGCCCGAGGTGGCCGCCGGTCTTGGACACTGCGTCGACGAGGAACGTACGGATCTCCCCGGCGAGCTGCTCCAGCTGTTCGAGGCTGAGCCGGTCCAAATCACGCGGTCCCTCGATGCGGGTCAGCAGGTCCACCCGTGCCTCCTTGCGTTGAGCTGGTCGAGCGTGCCGATCCGATGAGTCTAATGTTCCGCCCGCCGACGCGGGCATCGGGCGGGGGTGTGCTGTCACACCAGCGGCGGATACACGACCGTGCCCGGCGCCCCGTCAGGGGCGCCGGGCACGGTCCGGTGCAGGCCGGGCGGGATATCGGCCGGGCGGGACGGCCGGACAGCCGTCAGGCGCGGCCTGCGGTCTTCTGGGTGCGGCGGGACACCGAGTCGATCACCACGGCGGCCAGCAGGACCGCTCCGGTGATCATGTATTGCACGGCGTTGGCCATACCGATCATGTTCAGGCCCTGCTGGATCGACTGGATGACGATCATGCCGAGCAGCGCGGACCAGACCTTGCCCCGGCCGCCGAAGAGGCTGGTGCCGCCGATGACGGCGGCGGCGATGACCAGCATCAGGGTGTTGCCCGCGCCGACGTTCTTGGTGGCGCCGCCGGAGAGGCTGGCGATGAAGAGTCCGCCGAAGGCGCCCAGTGTTCCGGACACGGCGAAGACCGTGATCCGGATCCGGTCGACGTTGATACCGGCGCGGCGCGCCGCCTCGGGGTTGCCGCCGACCGCGAAGACCTGGCGGCCGAAGGCCGTCCGGCGGGCGACGAAGTCCGCGATCACCAGGACGGCGAGGAAGAGCACCAGGGCGAGCGGCAGGCCGCGGGCGCCGGACGGCTCGTTGAGGACGTACGCGACGACGAAGCACAGGACCGCGACGACGCCGGTGCGCAGCACGACCTCGGCGGTGGGGCGGGCGGGCAGGCCGGCGGCCTTGCGGCGCCTGCTGTCCACCAGGAGCGAGGCGGCGTACGCGACGACGGCGACCAGCGCCAGACCGTAGCCCGCCGCCTTGTCCGCGAAGAAGTAGTTGGTGAGGTTCTCGACGACACTGCCGGACGGCGTGTTGATCGAGCCCTCCCCGCCCATCATCCAGTCCTGGAGACCGCTCCAGCCGAGGAAGCCCGCCAGGGTGACCACGAAGGCCGGTACGCCGATCTTGGCGAAGAAGAAGCCGTGCAGCGCGCCGAGGGCCGTGCCGGAGAGCACGGCGACCAGGATCGCCGTCCAGTCGTTCCAGCCGTTGTTGACGTTGAGCACGGCCCAGACGGCCGCGCCGACGCCCGCGACGGAGCCGACCGAGAGGTCGATCTCGCCGAGCAGCAGGACGAACACGATGCCGACGGCCATGATGCCGATGCCGGAGCTGTAGACGGCGATGTTGGCTACGGAGCTGGCGGAGAGGAAGTTGCTGTTCTGGAACTGGAAGACGACCGCGATGACGATCAGGCCGACGAAGACCGGCAGTGAGCCGAGTTCACCACCGCGCACCTTGCGGCCGAACTCCGACCAGTAGCCCTTGATGCCCTCCTCGCGGATGAGCAGCCGGGGGTCGACGGCGGGTACCGGGGCCGCCGTCCCCTCGGCGGCGGGCGCCGTAGCGGTCATCCCGCCGGCGGCCGGCGCCCCGGGCTCCTCCGTGGACGTTGCGGGGGTCTTGGCGAGGTCGCTCACTTCACGTCCTCCTTCGTGGCCGTGATCGTGGCCGTGCGTGCCTGGCGACGCGTGACGGCGTTGTCCGTGGCGCCGGTGATGGCGGCGATGATCTCTTCGTGGGAGGTGCTCGCCACGTCGAAGACCCCGTTGTTGCGGCCCAGGCGGAGCACCGCGACCCGGTCCGCGACGGCACGGACGTCGGCCATGTTGTGGCTGATCAGGATGACGCCGTGGCCGCGCTCGCGCAGCCGCTCGACGAGGTCGAGGACTTGGGCGGTCTGCTCGACGCCGAGGGCCGCGGTCGGCTCGTCCAGGATGACGACCCTGGGGTCGCCGATCAGGGCGCGCGCGATGGCGACGACCTGGCGCTGACCGCCGGACAGCGAGGCGACCGGGATCCGGACGCTCGGAATCCGGATGGAGAGCGTGTCCAGGAGTTCCTTGGCGCGCTTCTCCATGGCGATCTCGTCGAGGACGGAGAACGCGCGCAGTTCGCTGCCGAGGAAGAGATTGGCGACGACGTCGAGATTGTCGCAGAGGGCCAAGTCCTGGTAGACGGTGGCGACTCCGAGCTCCTGGGCGTCGTTGGGCCGGTTGATCCGGACCGTCCGCCCTTCCCACTCGATGGCGCCCTCGTCGATCGGGTGGACGCCCGAAATGGTCTTGACGAGCGTCGACTTGCCGGCGCCGTTGTCGCCGACGAGGGCGACCACTTCGCCGGGGTGAATCTCCAGGTCCACGTCGGTGAGCGCCTGGACGGCGCCGAACCGCTTGGAGATTCCGCGCAACGCCAGCACGGGCGTAGCGGACACGTGAATCATCTCCTTCGCCGCCTGACCGGCGGGGATGGTGCTGCTGAGCAGGGAGGTGTACGAGGGGAGCCCGGCGCCCGCCCCTGCCTGCGGGGCGTTGAAGGGGCGGGTGCCGGGCCGGCTGGGGTGCCCGGAGACACGTGTCCGCGGGGGTCGTCGCGCGATCCCGCGGGCTTCCGGGGCCGTACTCGGGCCGGCCGGGGCCGTGATACGGCTCCGGGGCCGTACCGCGGCCCTACTTGATGCCGGCCGCCTCGCAGGCCGCCTTGTACTCGGCCGTGCAGATTTCCGTGGCCTTGTAGACCTTGTCCGCGATGATCGTGGAGGCGATGTTCTCCTTCGTCACGACCTGCGCGTCGTACAGCTTGGCCGGGATGCCCTTGAACTCGCCCGTGAGGCTGTCGACCTTGACCGGGGTCAGGTCGTCGATCTTCTCGCCCTTCAGGAGCCTGACGGCGACCTCGGCGGTCGTCTCGGCCTCCGGCTTGATCTGCTTGTAGATCGTGAAGGACTGATCGCCCTTCAGTATCCGCTGCAGGCCCGCCAGTTCGGCGTCCTGACCACCGACGGGGACCTTGACACCCTGCTTGGCCAGTGCGGTGATGATGCCGCCGGCCATGCCGTCGTTGGCGGAGTAGACGCCCTGGAAGCCCGACTTGCCCAGCGAGTCGATGGCGGCACCCATCTTCTTGTTCGCCTCGTCCGACGACCAGTCCGGGATGTCCTGCTCGTAGACGACCTTCTTGACCTGGGTGTCCAGGACGCTGTGGGCGCCCTTCTTGAAGAGCGGCGCGTTCGGGTCGGTCGGCGATCCGTTGATCATGACAACGTTGCTTTCCTTGGCCTTGGCGCCCAGCGCCTTGACCAGACCCTCACCCTGGAGACGGCCGATCTTCTCGTTGTCGTACGAGACGTACGCCGAGATCGGGCCTTCGGCGAGCCGGTCGTACGCGACGACCTTGACGCCCTTCTTCTCCGCCTGCTGCACCCAGGACTTGGTGGCCTTGTAGTCGACGGAGTCCAGGATGATGACCTTCACACCCTGCGTCACCAGCGCGTCGAACTGCTTCTTCTGCGTCTCGGTGTCCTGTGCGGCGTTGTTGTACTTGACCTCGCAGTCGTCGCACAGTTCCTTGATCTTCGCCTCCATGATGGGGCGGTCGAACGTTTCGTAACGCGTCGTCTTGTTCTCCGGCAGCAGCAGGCCGATGGTCTTGCTGTCGCCTCCGCTGCCCGACTCCGCGTCGTCGCCCGCCTTGCCGCAGGCGGCGAGGGAGACGGCCATGGAAATGGCTGCCGTGCCGATGACGATGCGTCGCGTCATTGCGCTCATGGGGGTTTGCCTCCCTGACGTGGCCGCAACGTCGCGGCCGAGGTGGACGGCAGTCAACTCGGCCGCAACGCCAGCGTCAAGGAGTAAATCCTTAACGAGATGACAACGGTGCCATTCGTTATCTAAGTGAAGGCAGGAGTGGCTGCGGGGAGGGTGTTCTCCAAAAGGGTTGAATCCCCCATCTCGCTGAGCACCAGGGCCAGCGCGCCCAGCACCTCCGCCCGCCCGCCGAGCGCCCCGGGCAGCACCGAGAGCTGCCGCGCCGCGCTGGGGATGGCGTACCGGGACACCGAGTCGCGGATCGGCCCGAGCACCAGTTCCCCGGCCTCCGCCAGGGAACCGCCGAGCACCACCCGGCTGGGGTTGAGCAGGTTGCACAGATTGGCCACCCCGCTGCCGATGTGCCGCCCCACGTCACCGACCACCCGGCGGCAGCCCGGATCGCCCTCGCGGGCCAGCTGGACCACCCGCTCCATGGTGAGGTCGGGCCCGTGGCTGGGCTGGAGCAGGGGCAGGACGTACCGGGCGGCCGTGAAGGTCTCCAGGCAGCCGCGGTTCCCGCAGCGGCACACCGGTCCCGACTCGTCGAGCGTGATGTGCCCGATCTCGCCGGCCGTGCCGCCGGGGCCCCGGTAGATGGTCCCGTCGATCACCAGACCGGCGCCGACACCGCTCGCGACCTTGATGTACGCCAGGTCCCGGACCCCTCGTCCGCTCCCCCAGACCAGCTCTCCCAGCGCCCCGAGGTTGGCGTCGTTGTCGACGTACACCGGAACGCCGAGCCGCCCGGCGAGCTCCTGGCTCGGATTGATGCCCGTCCAGCCCGGCAGGATCGCGGTGGAGCCCAGGGTGCCGGACTCGACGTCGATGGGGCCGGGGACCCCGAGACCGACGCCGATCACCTTCTCCGGGCTGATCCCGGTGTTCTCGATCAGACGCCTGACCAGCGTCTCCGCCCGCCCGAAGCCCTGCGCGGACGAGGCGTCGACGTCCAGCGGCTCGGCCTCCTCCGCCAGCACCTGGTGGGCCAGATTGCCGACGGCCACCCGCAGATGGGTGTGGCCGAAGTCGACCCCGACGACGATGCCCGCGTCCCCGCTGAGCGAGACGCTGCGGGCCCGGCGACCGCCCGCCGACGTGGGGGTCACCTCGACCGTTCCGCCGTCCTTCAGCTCACGGACGATATTGGAGACGGTGGCCGCGGAGAGGCCGGTGCTCCTGGCGATCTCCGCCTGGGTGAGCGACCCGGCCATCCGCACGGCTCGTACGACCCGCTCAAGGTTGGCCCGATGCAGAGACGTCTGCGACCCGGGAGTCTCCATCGACTCATCCACTCCTGCCCTTGGCGGACGGCACGGAAGGCCGTCCCGGTCGGCGCCGCACCAGCGGGACCCCGACTTTTCTCCAACATGTGAACTCTAAGCTGAACGTTCGGGGGTACCTCCCGTCAAGACCTGAGCCCGCAGGGCCTGCGGGGAGGCGGGCGCGGCACGCCCCCCGCCGCCGGATCGGGAGGAAACCCCAGGTGAACGGGGAAATGCCCCGGCGGATGTACCTGCCGGGGCATTCACCGTCCGCACGGAATGCGCGAACGCGGAGAGCGAGGGACCGGGATTACTTAAGGGCGCCCGCCGTCATACCCGAAACGACCTGCCGCTGGAAAATGATGTACGCCGCCAGAACGGGAAGCATCGCGATCACCAGACCGGCGAAGAGACCGGAATAGTCGCTCTTGTATCCCTGGCTGGCCGCCAGCTCGACCAGCCCCTGCGCGAGCACCCTCTTGTCCGGGTCGGTGTTCAGCACCGTGGGCAGCATGTACTGGTTCCACTGGCCCAGGAAATTGAAAATGCCGACGCTGATCAGACCGGGCTTGGCCATCGGCAGCATGACCTGGAAGAACGTACGGGTGTGCGAGGCGCCGTCGATGATCGCGGCTTCCGCGATCGAGGTCGGCAGCGTACGGAAGAACGAGGTCAGGAAGAACACGGTGAACGGCAGCGAGTACGCGATGTACACGAGGATCAGACCGTGGATCGTGTTCAGCAGCCCCAGATTGTCCAGGACGTAGAACAGCGGGACCAGCGCCAGCATGACGGGGAAGCTCATCCCGCCGACGAACAAGAAGTAAATGAACCGGTTGCCGGGGAACTCGAAGCGGGCGAGCACATAGGCGGCCATCGATCCCAGGACCAGTGTGCCGACGAGCGACCCTCCCACCACCAGGATGGTGTTGAGGAAGTACTCGCTCATGTTGGCCTGGTTCCAGGCCCTGCCCCAGCTGGAGAAGTCCAGCGAGTCGGGCAGCGACCAGGGGGAGTTGAAGATGTCCGTGTCGCTCTTGAAGGAGGACATCACCGCCCAGAACAGCGGCATGACGACCATGATGGCCCAGAGGATCAGCATCCCGTGCGAGAAGACGTTGAGGACGTGGCCCTCGCCGCCCTTCCTCGGGGCGGAGCCGCCCCCGCGGACCCCGCCGGTGCGCTGCTCCGGTACGGCCGGCCCGCCGGGGCCCGAGGGTCCGGTGGAGCCGGCGGGACCCGGGTGACCGGACGGGCCGGTGGGAGGGGTGTCAGTGGTCTTCATCAGAACTCCAGCCGCTCGCGCCGGCCCAGCCGCATCACGACGGCGGCGAACGCCAGCGTCACGATGAGCAGGGCGACACCGATCGTGGTCGCGTAGCCCGCCTGTCCGTCACGGAACGCCGCCTGGTACACGTACAGCGGCAGGACGGTCGTCGAGTAGTCCGGCCCACCGGGACCGACACTCATGATGTGCACGACGGCGAAGCCCTCGGCACCCAGCGCCAGGATGCCCATGTAGACCCAGCCGGACTGGACCGTGTCCCACAGCAGCGGCAGCGTGATCCGGAAGAAGGTCGTGAAGCGGCTCGCGCCGTCCAGCAGAGCCGCCTCGTAGAAGTCCTTGGGGATGGAGGCCATGCCCGCGGAGAACAGCACCACGAAGAAGCCGACCGTGCACCAGACCAGGACCGCGGAGATGCACCACAGGGCCAGCTGGGGGTCGCCCAGCCAGTCCGGCACGTCCTCGAAGCCGAAGGCCTTGAGCGTGCCGTTGATCATGCCCTGGGCCGGGTCGAAGGCGAACTGGAACAGGATGGCCACGATCGCGATCGAGAGCACCTGGGGGAAGAAGTAGGCGATCTTGTAGAAGCCCGAGCCGCGCACACCCGCGATGGCGGCGCCCCCGCGCCGCCGCCCGCCCACATTGAGCATGAAGGCGAAGAAGAGCGCCAGGCCGAGCGTCACCAGCGGCAGCAGCACCGCCAGCAGCACACTGTGCCGCAGGGATTTCCAGAAGACGTCGTCAGCGAACATCTTGGTGTAGTTGTCGAAGCCGACCATCTTGAAGTCGGGGCTCAGACCCGTCCAGTCCGTGAACGAGTAGTAGATGGACTGGATGAACGGCCAGATGACGAAGATGACGTACAACGCCATCGGCACCACCAAGAACCCGACTATGAACCGGTATTTACCGTGTTGCATCGTTACCGACTCCGACCTTCCTGCGCTGCCGCCGCTGGTGACGCATTGTCACTGGTGCTTGTAGTGCTTGATGGACTGGTCCTTGGCCGCCGCGTCCGCGAAGGCCTGGATCTTCTTGATGGTCTCCGCCGGGGTGGCGCGGCCGGCCATCATCTCGCCGAGCGCGGCGACACCGATCTGCTCCTTCTGGAGCTTCACGTACCAGTCCTGCAGGCGCGGGTTGACCACATTGGTGCCGGCCTTCTCCAGGGCGGCGACGCCCGCCTTCAGGCCGTCCGACAGCTCGATGCCGTCGGTGCCGCCGTTGAAGGCGGACAGGGACTTGCTGCTGGAGGTGAAGACCTTGGAGGACGCCTCGCTGAGCATGATGCGCAGCTGCTCCATGCCGCCCTCGGGGTTCTTCGCCTTCGCCGGGACGATGAAGGGCTCGCCGCCGGAGGCCCACATGGTGCCGAAGGGCAGCTTGTCGGACGAGTCGAGGCTGGAGGGAGCACCCACGGACAGCTTGAAGTCCTTGGGGATGATCGCCGCTTCCTCGTTCTCGACCCAGGAGCCGTTCGGGATGAACAGCGCCTTGCCGCGGGCCCAGGCGCCCTGCGAACCGCGGTGGTCCAGACCCGGGGTGCCCTTGAGGATGTAGCCCTTGGCGTAGAGCTCGTAGTACGCGTCGAAGGCCGCCTTGACGGCGGGGTGCTCCCAGGCCTTCGGCTCCAGGTTGTCGATCGCGTCGAGGACCCCGACGCCACCGATCTTGGCGATGAAGGGGTAGAGCGAGAAGGGCAGGTAGTAGGGGTGCTTGCCGGGGTAGGTCCAGCCCGCGATCCCCTGCTTCTTGGCCTTCGCGCAGAGCGCGAGCATGTCGTCCCAGGTCTCCGGGTACTGCGCGTCGAGCTTGTCCAGCGCGGTCTGGGAGTACCAGACCCCGTAGACGGTGTACGCGTAGTAGAGGATCCAGCACGGGTCGCCGTCGAACTGGCCCATCTCGACGATGCCCGGACGCAGCGTGTCACGGACCTTCTTGGCCGGGTCGTCGAGGGAGGGCGCGTCGAGCAGCGCGGTGAGGTCCGCGAGCTGCCCCTTCCCGACCAGCACACCCATGTCCATCTGCTGGGCGCCGGAGTTGTCGATCAGGTCCGGAGGCGTGCCGCCGTTGAAGCGCGGCTGCAGCACGGACTGGATCTTCTGCGTCTTGGAGAAGGTGACCTTCGCCTTGGGGAAGGCCTTCTCGTAGGACGCCTGGGCGTCCTCGGCGTACTTCGTGCCGTATCCACCGTCGAAGATGACCAGTTCGAGGGGGGCGCTCTCATTGACCGCCAGCGGATTCTTGGCGGACTTCGTGCCCTTTTCGACCTTGTCGTCGCTTCCGCTGTCTCCGCTCGCGCAGGCGGACAGGAAACTCATCGTCGGAACAGCGATCAGGCCGAGTGCGGCAGACCGCTTGATCAGATCGCGACGGCCAAGGCCCTCATTGTTGTGGGCGGAGGTGGATCCCATGCTCAAGTCCTCGCCTTCTCCAGGACTCAGGCGGTGTGCCGGTCACCCGTCATGATTCGCCTCAGGCGAAGGGCCCCGCCACCGCGGTCAGTTGCGCTTGGGTCAAACAGATATGTACCGGAATTGACGTGCCGCGGGGTATGGGGAGATGACCGTACAGCGCGAACACCTCGGCGTCCCCGCGAACATCCCCCGTCCCCCCGCCGCGCAACCGTATGAAACGGCTGCGCGGGTGCCGACAGGTATAGTCCACTTGTTGCCAACTGAGCAAGATCGAATACCGGTTTGGACAGCAGTCTTTCCCGAGTTGAGACCTCTTGGAAGCCTCGGCACCGTGCGCCCCGATCCCGGGGCACCTATTTCCGCATTACGGTCGATTCACCTGAGCAATCCCTTGCAACACCCTTGACACATCCGACCACTGGGCTCCCTACTGGACCTTGCATCGCGCTATGACAACGTTGTCCAGCACGCTTCCGGGGAGGAATGGCTCGGCATGCAGCCACCACGTGGTCTCCACCAAAGCTCTCGAAAGAGACGAAGCCACACAGCCGCCACCATCGCGGCATCGCTCGCTCTGGTGCTGGCGGCCCCCACGGCCTCCGCCGCACAACCGGCCGGAACGCCCCAAAAGCCCTCCGGCGAGCGAACGTTCAGCTCCTCGTTCGAGGCGGACGAGAAGCAGCCGGACTGGCGCAACACCGTGGAGGAGGGCCCGGACGGCAGGCCGAGGGCCTCGGGCGTCGACGGCGGGTTCGCCGCCGGGATACCCGGCAATGTCACCGACAAGGTGACGGATCTGCGCGCCAGCGGCGAGAACACCGGCGGCGGCGAGGTCAAGGAGAATCTGACCGACGGCGAACCCGGCACCAAATGGCTGGCGTTCCAGCCGTCCGGCTGGATCGAGTTCGATCTGGCCGAACCGGTCGAGGTGGTGACCTACGCACTGACCTCGGCCAACGACCACGCCGAGCGGGACCCGAAGGACTGGACCCTGAAGGGCTCCGCGGACGGCCGGACCTGGACCGACCTGGACACCCGGACCGGCCAGACCTTCGCGAAGCGGCTCCAGACCACGTCGTACGACTTCACGGCCGGCAAGGCGTACCGGCACTTCCGGCTGGAGATCACGAAGAACAACGGCGCCCCGGACGCGACCCAGCTCGCGGACGTCCAGTTCTCCGACGGCGACACCTCCGCCCCGGCCCCCGACGAGATGCGCAGCCAGGCCGGCCGGGGCCCCTCCGGCTCACCCACCGCCAAGTCCGGTGCGGGATTCACCGGCCGGAAGGCGCTCCGGTACGCGGGTACGCACCGGCCGGGCGGCCGGGCGTACTCGTACAACAAGGTCTTCGACGTGAACACGGCCGTCACCAAGGACACCCAGCTCTCCTACCTGGTGTATCCGCAGATGGGCGAGACCGACCTCTCCTACCCGGCGACGCATGTCGCGGTGGACCTCGCCTTCACCGACGGCACCTATCTGAGCGGGCTGAAGGCCACCGACTCCCACGGCGGTGCGCTGACCCCCCAGGGCCAGGCCGACGCCGAGCGGCTCTACGTCAACCAGTGGAACAAGGTCTCCTCGCGCATCGGAACGGTCGCGGCGGGCCGGACCGTCGACCGGATTCTGGTGGCGTACGACTCCCCCGAGGGCCCGGCGAAGTTCCAGGGCTGGATCGATGACATCACCATCGCCCCGAAGGCTCCGGAGAAGCGCAGGGCGCATCTGTCGGACTACGCGCTGACGACCCGCGGCACCAACTCCAGCGGCGGCTTCTCCCGAGGCAACAACATCCCGGCCACCGCGGTCCCCCACGGCTTCAACTTCTGGACGCCGGTCACCAACGCCGGCTCCACGAGCTGGCTGTACGACTACGCGCGCGGCAACAACGAGGACAACCTGCCCACGCTCCAGGCCTTCAGCGCCAGCCACGAACCGAGCCCCTGGATGGGCGACCGCCAGACCTTCCAGCTGATGCCCTCGGCGAAGGCGGGCACCCCGGACGCCTCGCGCACGGCACGCGCGCTGCCCTTCCGCCACGACGAGGAGACCGCGAAGCCGCACTACTACGGCGTGACGTTCGAGAACGGCCTCAAGGCCGAGATGACGCCGACCGACCACGCGGCGCGGATGCGGTTCACCTACCCGGGCAAGGACGCGAGCATCGTCTTCGACAACGTGTCGAACGACGGCGGTCTGACGCTCGACGCGAAGTCCGGTTCCTTCTCCGGGTATTCGGATGTCCGCAGCGGCGGCTCGACGGGGGCGACCCGGCTCTTCGTGTACGGGGTGTTCGACGCGCCGGTCACCGACAGCGGACGGCTGGGGGGCGGCGGCGGTGACGACGTCACCGGCTTCTTCCGCTTCGACGCGGGCAGGGACCGTACGGTCAACCTGCGGCTGGCCACCTCGCTGATCAGCCTGGACCAGGCCGAGCGGAACCTCGCCATGGAGCTCCCGGCGTCCGCCTCCTTCGACCGGGTCGAGAGCCGGGCGCGGAAGGCGTGGGACGGCGTCCTGGGCGCGGTGGAGGTCGAGGGCGCGAACGCCGACCAGCTGACGACGCTCTACTCCAGCCTGTACCGGCTGTACCTGTACCCGAATTCGGGCTTCGAGCAGGTCGACGGGAAGAGCAGATACGCCAGCCCCTTCTCCCCGCGGACCGGCACCGACACCCCGACACACACCGGCGCGAAGATCGTCGACGGCAAGGTGTACGTCAACAACGGCTTCTGGGACACCTACCGCACGACGTGGCCCGCCTACTCCTTCCTCACCCCGAAGAAGGCGGGCGAGATGGTGGACGGCTTCGTCCAGCAGTACAAGGACGGCGGCTGGATCTCCCGCTGGTCCTCACCCGGCTACGCGGACCTGATGACCGGCACCAGCTCGGACGTGGCGTTCGCCGACGCGTACGTCAAGGGCGTGAAGTTCGACGCGGAGGCGGCCTACGACGCGGCGGTCAAGAACGCCACGGTGGTCCCGCCGTCCTCCGGGGTCGGCCGCAAGGGCATGCAGACCTCGGTCTTCACCGGGTACGCCGACACCACCACGCACGAGGGCCTGTCCTGGTCGCTGGAGGGCTACCTCAACGACTACGGCATCGCGCAGATGGGCAAGGCGCTCCACCGGAAGACGAAGAAGAAGCGGTACCAGGAGGAGTCCGCGTACTTCCTCAACCGCGCCCGCAACTACGTCAAGCTCTTCGACGACAAGGCCGGCTTCTTCCAGGGCAGGGACGCCAAGGGCGACTGGCGCCTGCCCTCCGGCCAGTACGACCCGCGCGTCTGGGGCTACGACTACACGGAGACCAACGGCTGGGGCTACGCCTTCACCGCCCCGCAGGACAGCCGGGGCCTGGCGAACCTGTACGGCGGTCGGGCCGGTCTGGGCGAGAAGCTGGACACCTACTTCTCCACGCCGGAGACCGCCGGACCGGAGTTCGTCGGCTCGTACGGGGGCGTCATCCACGAGATGACGGAGGCGCGTGACGTACGGATGGGCCAGTACGGCCACAGCAACCAGGTCGCCCACCACGCCACGTACATGTACAACGCGGCCTCGCGCCCCTTCAGGACGCAGGAGAAGGTGCGCGAGGTCCTCGGACGCCTCTACACGGGCAGTGAGATCGGGCAGGGCTACCACGGCGACGAGGACAACGGCGAGCAGTCGGCGTGGTTCCTGTTCTCCTCGCTCGGCTTCTACCCGCTGGTGATGGGCAGTGGCGAGTACGCGATCGGCTCGCCGCTCTTCACGAAGGCGACCGTGCGCCTGGAGAACGGCCGCACGCTGGTGGTCAGGGCCCCGGAGAACAGCGCGAGGAACATCTACGTTCAGGGCCTGAAGGTCAACGGCAGGAAATGGACCTCCACTTCGCTCCCCCACGATCTGCTGGCCAGGGGCGGCACCCTGGAGTTCGACATGGGCTCCCGGCCGTCCGCCTGGGGCACGGGGAAGGACGCGGCCCCGGTGTCCATCACCGAGGACGACAGGGTTCCGACGCCGCGGGGTGATGTGCTGAAGGGTGGGGGCGCCCTCTTCGACAACACGTCGGCGACCTCCGCGACCGCGGAGTCGGTGGACCTGCCGGTGGGTACGGCGACGAAGGCTCTCCAGTACACGCTGACATCGGGCACGGCGGACGGGGCCCCGAGCGGCTGGGTCCTGCAGGGGTCCCCGGACGGCACGGCGTGGACGGATCTCGACAAGCGGTCCGCGCAGACCTTCGCCTGGGACAAGCAGACCCGGGTGTTCTCGGTGGACCGGCCGGGCACCTACGCGAAGTACCGGCTGGTGCTCGACGGCCCGGCGGCCCTGGCGGAGGTGGAGCTGCTCGGCTGAGGCGGCACCCCTTTCGGCCCTGGTCGCCGCCGCGACCTGGTGACGGGAGACGGACGGGCCACCCGCGCGGGAGCGGGTGGCCCGTCCGTGCGTGGTGGGCGCGGGTGGGCGGGCGCGCGCCCGCGGTGGGCGGCGCGTGGGCGGCGCGCCCGTGGTGGGCGCGGGTGGAAGGCCGCTCGTGGTGGCACGCGAAGGCGGTCATGTCATCCGGACAACCCATCCCGTGTATCGGCTAGTCAGGGTACTTCCGTGATTTCGCTTGTGTCTTTATGAGCTTTTGGGGCATTTCATGGGATCTCTTGGGCGATCAGGTGATCAGTACGACAATCATCTCGGCTAGAAGGAGCTTCCATGCCCATCTCCGCCTCCGTCCGCTCACGCGGCACCCGCACCGGTACCGCGGTGGCCGCGGCCCTCACCGTCGCCGGACTCACCCTGGCCGGAGCGCCCGCGGCGCACGCGGCCCCGGGCGACAGCGGCGACCTGAGCGTCCAGTCGGCCGGCCAGCAGCGCGGCAACAACCGCGACGGGGCCCCGGTCTGCGCGTTCAAGCTGGTCGCGGCCAACTTCGAGACCCTCCCGGCGGTTCCGTTCACGGTCACCGCGCAGCCCCCGACCGTGCCCCCGGGGGACACCCTGGTCGGCACCCTCGCCCTCTCCCAGGGCAGGGGCATCAGCCAGGAGTACCTGCTGCCGGACGGCACGTACCAGCTCCAGTGGGTGGTTCCGGTCGGCCTGAAGCAGAAGACCTTCACCATCGACTGCGAGCGTCAGGACCGGAACCAGGGACGCCAGGGCAACCAGGGGGGCGAGGGCGGTCAGGAAGGCCAGGGCGGCCAGGGAAGCCAGAGCGGTCAGAGCGGTCAGAGCGGCCAGAGCGGCAGCGAGGGCTCCTCGTGGTCCGGTGAGGACAAGGGCAACCAGCCCTCAGGTGCGGTCCCCGCCGGTGGCGGTGGCGTTCCGACCATGGAGACCGTCAGCTCGGAGAGCGGCTCCGGCTTCGGGACGGGCACCGCACTGGCGGCGAGCGCGGCCGGAGTGGCCGGGCTGATCCTGGTCCGCAGGTCGGCACGCCGCCGCGCCAGTGGCGCAGCGTAACGGCCCGCACCGGCGACAGCGGCAGCGAAGAGGCCCGAGTCGCGCATGCCGTCTCACCATGACGGTGTGCGTGACGCTCTCCCTGGTGGCCGGCGCCGCCTGGGCGAGCAGCGGCTCGTCCGAGGACGCGTCGGCCGCCGCCCACGGCTCGGACGCCGTGGGCGGCGGCGGGGCCCCGGTCCGGCGGGAACCGGTCCCGGCGGCGAAGGACGTCCCGGCCTCGCACGCACCACTGCCGCCGTCGGCGCCGGTGAAACTGGCCGTCCCCGCCATCGTGATCGAGGCCCCGGTCACCGGCCTGGGCCTGGACAAGAAGGGGCGGCTGGACGCTCCGCCCATGAGCAGGCCCAAGGAGGTCGGGTGGTACCGCGACGGCCCGGCCCCCGGGGAGGCGGGCACCGCCCTGATCGTCGGCCACCGGGACACCCGCACCGGCCCCGCGATCTTCCTCAATCTGAACGCCCTGCACCGCGGGGACACCGTCAAGGTCCGGCGGGCCGACCGCCGCACCGCCGTCTTCACCGTGGACGACGTGAAGACGTACAAGAAGGAAGATTTCCCCGACGACAAGGTCTACGGCCCGACCGGACGTCCGGAACTGCGGCTGCTGACGTGCGGCGGGCGGTTCGACAAGAAGAAGGGGTACTCGGCGAACGTGGTCGTTTTCGCCCATCTCACCGGCATCAAGAAAGCGGCATGAGCCGGCCCCCGGGCAGGATGACGACGGGCACGGAGACGGGCCGCGGCGAACGGCTGCCGGAACGGACGACGGCCGACGCGGAGAACGGCTGCCGGGATGGAGAACGGCCGGACGGACGGCGGGCGGGGCTGACGGCGGGCGGCGCTTCGCACGGCGTGCCGGCCGCGTCCTCTCCGTAAGTCTCAGCGGGTCTCGCTGCCCACGGCCGCCGACAGCCCTTCGGGAAGTGCCAGGTTCAGCGCGGTGACGACCGGCTGCCCGTGCTCCGTACCGAGCCGGGAGAGTGCGCCCGTCGCCAGCTGGAAGAGCCGCCCCTCCGCCGGGGTCAGCCCGAGATAGCGGGCGATGAGGACACGCAGGAAGTGCGAGTGCGCGACGAGCACGATGTCCCCGTCCCCGGTCCGCTCGGTGGCCGACCGCACCCCCGCGAGGACCAGGTCCGCCCGTGCGCCCACCTCGTGCGGGCTCTCCCCCGGGTGTGCGTCGGTGCCGGGGTCGACACCGTCGGTCCACAGGTTCCACAGGGGGCGGGTGCGGTGGATCTCCACGGTGGTCACACCCTCGTAGCCGCCGTAGTCCCACTCGCGCAGCTCCGGGGTGACCCGGGGCGCGGTCAGCCCGGCCAGCTCGGCGGTGCGACGGGCCCGTACGTACGGGCTGACCAGGGTGAGCGCGATGTTCCGGCCGGCCAGGAGCGGGACGAGTGCACGGGCCTGGCGTTCACCGATGTCCGTCAGCGGCATGTCGGTGTAGCTCGTGTGCTGCCCGGATCGGGACCACTCGGTCTCGCCGTGCCGGATCAGGATCAGCTCGCCCATGGTCTTTCCGCTCTCCGCGCCGAGGATGCGCGCCTTCCGGCGCTCCGTCATGGTCCGTACCCACGTACCGTATGGCTCGTACACATGTCTTGATCGATTCCCGTGGGGGGACCTCTTGCCGGACAGCTTTCCACCACCTCCGCCACCGTCAGCGCCGCAGTCGCCCTTCTCTTCTTCCGCGCCGCCTCCGCCACCTCCGCCGCCGCGCAGGCAGCGCACCGGGCTGATCGTCACGCTGTCGCTGAGCGGCGGGCTGCTCGCCATGTCAGCCGTGGCGACACTCGTCTACACGGCGATGGACAGGGCGGCCCCCGAGTCGCTGAAGAGGCCGATCTCCTCGTCGGCCGAACCGGGCGGGACCCCCTCCGCCGAGGCGCTGACGGAGGAGGAGCCCTCGGCGGAGCCGACCGAGACCGGTACGGCCGCCAGGGCCGACATCTCGGTCGCCCGGTGCGCGAGGGACTCCGTGATCGGGTGGCCCGAGGCCGATGTGAAGGTCGTGAACGGGTCCGGGAGCACGGCGGACTACATCGTGTTCGTCGAGTTCGTGGACAAGGACGGCACCCAGGTCTCCGAGGGTGTCACCACGGTGACCGGCCTGGCTCCCGGCAAGTCGGCCAAGTCGAAGGTGCAGGGCCTCGGTGAGGTGCCGCGCGGTACGAAGTGCCGGATCGCCGAGGTCGAACGGACCCCGTCGAACGGCTGACCCGCGGCGTTGCGCGGCCGGGCACAGCGGCCCAGGACACGCACGCCGCACGCCGCACGCCGCACGCCGCACGCCGCACGCCGCACGCCGCACGCCGCACGCCGCACGCCGCCGCGCAACGCGGAGGGGCCGCACCCCGTCACCGGAATGCGGCCCCTTCTGATGCTGCGGGCCGACCTACTTGCGGATCAGGCTGCGGAGCACGTACTGCAGGATGCCGCCGTTGCGGTAGTAGTCCGCCTCACCGGGGGTGTCGATGCGGACGACACCGTCGAACTCCACACCCGTGTCGGTGGTGACCTTGACCGTGCGCGGCGTGGTGCCGTCGTTCAGCTCGGTGACGCCGGTGAAGGAGAAGGTCTCCTCGCCGGTGAGGCCGAGCGACTCGGCGGTCGCGCCCTCGGGGAACTGGAGCGGGAGGACGCCCATGCCGATGAGGTTCGAGCGGTGGATGCGCTCGTAGGACTCGGCGATGACGGCCTTGACGCCGAGGAGCGCGGTGCCCTTGGCCGCCCAGTCGCGGGACGAGCCGGAACCGTACTCCTTGCCCGCCAGGATGACGAGCGGGGTGCCCGCGGCCTGGTAGTTCTGCGAGGCGTCGTAGATGAACGACACCGGGCCGTCGGCCTGGGTGAAGTCGCGGGTGAAGCCGCCCTCCGTGCCCGGCGCGATCTGGTTGCGCAGACGGATGTTGGCGAACGTGCCGCGGATCATGACCTCGTGGTTACCGCGGCGCGAGCCGTAGGAGTTGAAGTCACGGCGCTCGATGCCGTGCTCCGTGAGGTACTTGCCGGCCGGGGTGTCGGCCTTGATCGCACCGGCCGGGGAGATGTGGTCGGTGGTGACCGAGTCGCCCAGCTTGGCGAGCACCCGGGCGCCGGTGATGTCCTCGACCGGGGTCGTCTCCATCGTCATGCCCTCGAAGTACGGGGGCTTGCGCACGTAGGTGGACTCGGAGTCCCACTCGAAGGTGTTGCCGGTCGGGATCGACAGCGCCTGCCACTGGGCGTCGCCCGCGAAGACGTCCTGGTAGGACTTGTTGAACATGTCCTCGCCGATGGAGTTGGCGACGACGTCGTTGACCTCGGCCTCGGAGGGCCAGATGTCCGCGAGGTAGACCGGCTTGCCGTCCTGGTCGGTGCCCAGGGCGTCCTTGGTGATGTCGACCTTCATCGAACCGGCGATGGCGTACGCGACGACCAGCGGCGGGGACGCCAGGTAGTTCATCTTGACGTCGGGGTTGATCCGGCCCTCGAAGTTACGGTTGCCGGAGAGCACCGAGGTCACGGCCAGGTCGTGCTCGTTGACCGCCTTGGAGACCTCGTCCGGCAGCGGGCCGGAGTTGCCGATGCAGGTGGTGCAGCCGTAGCCGACGAGGTTGAAGCCGACCTTGTCGAGGTACGGGGTCAGGCCCGCCTTGTCGAAGTAGTCGGTGACGACCTTGGAGCCCGGGGCGAGCGTGGTCTTGACCCACGGCTTGCGGGACAGGCCCTTCTCGACGGCCTTCTTGGCCACGAGCGCCGCGGCGACCATGACGTACGGGTTCGAGGTGTTGGTGCAGGAGGTGATCGCGGCGACGGTGACGGCGCCGTGGTCGATCTCGTACGTCGAACCGTCGGGGGCCGTGACCGTGGTGGGACGGCTCGGGACACCGTTGGAGGCGGCCGGGGAGTCGGAGGCCGGGAAGGACTCCTTGCCCGACTCCTCGTCGTCCGCGACGTAGTTGCGCACGTCCTGCGCGAACTGCGCCTTCGCGTTGGCGAGGACGATGCGGTCCTGCGGGCGCTTCGGGCCGGCGATGGAGGGGACGACCGTGGAGAGGTCGAGCTCCAGCTTCTCGGAGAAGTCGGGCTCGGCGGCCGGGTCCAGCCAGAGGCCCTGCTCCTTGGCGTACGCCTCGACGAGGGCGACCTGCTGCTCGTCGCGGCCGGTCAGGCGCAGGTACTTCAGGGTCTCGTCGTCGATCGGGAAGATCGCGGCGGTGGAGCCGAACTCCGGCGACATGTTGCCGATGGTGGCGCGGTTCGCGAGGGAGGTGGCGGCGACGCCCTCACCGTAGAACTCGACGAACTTGCCGACGACGCCGTGCTTGCGGAGCATCTCGGTGATGGTCAGCACGAGGTCGGTGGCGGTGGTGCCGGCCGGCAGCTCACCGGTCAGCTTGAAGCCGACGACACGCGGGATGAGCATGGAGACCGGCTGGCCGAGCATCGCAGCCTCGGCCTCGATGCCGCCGACGCCCCAGCCGAGCACGCCGAGGCCGTTGACCATGGTGGTGTGCGAGTCGGTGCCGACGAGGGTGTCGGGGTACGCCTGGCCGCCACGGACCATGACCGTGCGGGCCAGGTGCTCGATGTTGACCTGGTGCACGATGCCGGTGCCCGGGGGGACGACCTTGAACTCGTCGAAGGCGGTCTGGCCCCAGCGCAGGAACTGGTAGCGCTCCTTGTTGCGGCCGTACTCCAGCTCGACGTTCTGGGCGAACGCGTCGTTGGTGCCGAACTTGTCGGCGATGACGGAGTGGTCGATGACCAGCTCGGCCGGGGCCAGCGGGTTGATCTTCGCCGGGTCGCCGCCGAGCTCCTTCACGGCCTCACGCATGGTGGCGAGGTCCACGACACAGGGGACGCCGGTGAAGTCCTGCATGATCACGCGGGCCGGCGTGAACTGGATCTCCTGGCTGGGCTGGGCCTGCGAGTCCCATCCGCCCAGCGCCCGGATGTGGTCGGCGGTGATGTTCGCGCCGTCCTCGGTGCGGAGCAGGTTCTCCAGCAGTACCTTCAGGCTGTAAGGGAGGCGCGCGGAGCCCTCCACCTTGTCCAGCTTGAAGATCTCGTACGACTCGTCGCCCACGCGCAGCGTGCTGCGGGCGTCGAAGCTGTTCGCCGACACGACAGTCTCCTTCTTCAATGTGCGCGTACTACCGCGCCGCGCCTCATTGGCGGCCGGCGCCGCGTGGTGCCGCCTCCGGCCCCGACCATCCGCTAAGGTAAGACTTAGTTAGGTAACCCTTACCAAGCGGCGGCTGCGGTACGCCTCGGCAGATATCTCGATGTCGAGATAACTCTAGTACATCGCCGCCGTCCGGTCATGCCCGGGCGCCCCCGACCGTCCGCATCCATTCGGGGCGTTCGCCGGGCGGACCGGTCCGCTTTCCCCTTCCACCGCGTACGGGACGACCTCCTCCGCATACGGGGCAGACCCGGGCGGACTCCCCCGCATACCGGGCGGAACCCTCTCACGTACGGGGCGGACTCCCCCGCGCATGGGGCGAGCCCCCCTGCTTTGGAGCGGGCCCTCCCGCATGCGGGGCAGGCTCTCCCGCATACGGGTCAGGCGTCGGGCCGCTCGGCGTACTGGCCGCACTCGCCGGTGAATACCGCCGCGAGCTCGTCGGCGAGGACCGAGGCCACCAGCTCACCCGCGGCCACCCCGTTCACCCCGGCGGGATCCCGGTAGACCTGCATCGCGAGGCCTTCCGTCACGGCGGTGAGCCGGACGGCCGCGGGCCAGGGATCCAGATCCGGCTCGACCTCGCCGCACTCCTTGCCGTTGCGAACGGCCTGCGCGATGTCCTCGCGCAGCCGCCGCGCGGTCTCGATGTCGACCTCGGCGAGGGCGGGCGCGTCCAGGGCCCGGCCGGCGAACGCCCTGGTGACACGGAACTCGGCGCGGCGCCCGTCGTCCAGGGGAATGAACTCGGCCATCGCCTCGCCCAGAACCTGCGAGATGGGCCGCCGGTGCGCGATCCCCGCCCGGATCCGCTCGTCGGCCCGGATCCGGATGCGCGCGGTGACCGCGTTGAACGCGTGGAGCAGCATCTCGTCCTTCGTGCGGAAGTAGTGCTGCACGAGTCCGACCGACATCCCGGCGGCGGCCGCCGTGCGGGCGACCGTCACGGCGTCGAGCCCGTGTTCCGAGATGAGTTCACACACGGCGACGGCGATCTGGCGTCGGCGTTCTTCATGGTCCGCGGTCCTGGGCACTTGATAACCGTACCAGCGTACGGTAAAAACCGTATCGCCATATGGTTATCCGTCCCGCCTTCGACAACGGTGAGGAAGTCCCATGCGCAACCGCCCGCGGTGCGCCACCGCGAACACGGTGGTCCTTCTGCTCTGCCTCTTTCTCTGCACTCCGGTGGCCACGACTGCCTCCGCAGCCACTTCTGCCTCTGGTGCCTCTGACACCCCTCCCGCTTCGGGCACTTCGGGCACTTCCGCCGCCGCGGCTGCCGCCTCGGGTGATGTCATGTCCGACCGCTATGCCGCGATCGACGCCTATGTCCGCGACCGGATGCGGGCCACCCGCACGCCCGGAATCTCCTACGCCGTGGTCGGACCCGACGGCCCGGTCCATCAGCGGTCCTGGGGCAGGGACGGACGGGGCGAGCGCGTCCGGGCCGGAACACCGTTCCTGTGGGGGTCGGTCGCCAAACCGATCACGGCGACCAGCGTGATGACCCTCGTCCAGGACGGGCGCCTGCGCCTCGACGACCGGGTCGTGGACCATCTGCCGGGCTTCCGGTTCGGCGGCGCGGCACACGCGTCCGGGGTCATGGTCCGCCATCTCCTCAACCAGACCAGCGGACTGCCCGAGTCGGCCACGTTCGAGGTCGCCGACTGCCTCGCCGCCGACTGCCCCCGCCCGGCGGAACGCCTCGGTGCTCTGGACGGAGTGCGGCCTCTCGGGCCGCCCGGGACCACGTACGCCTACACCAGCGCCAACTATCTGGTCCTCTCCGCCCTGGTCGAGTCCGTCACCGGGCTCCCCTTCGCCGAGCATCTCAGACGGAGCGTGCTCGACCCGGCGGGCATGGACGGCGCCATCGCCGACCGGGCCTCGGCCCGGGAGCGGAATCTGTCCCCGGGGCACCGGCTCCTGTGGGGCATACCGTCCGCGACGGTCGACGGCATCGACGACCACGGCGCGGCCTACGGCTACACGGGCGGCGACCTCAACGATCTGGCCGCCTTCGCCTCGTTCCAGCTCAGATCGGGCAGGACCGCCGGGGGCGAGAGCGTCCTCACTCCCGAATCCGTACGGCTGATGCGTGAGGAGGGCAGGCTCCGGCCCACCGGCGCCGGGACCGGATACGGAATGGGCTGGCGGGTCGGCGGCCTGGACGCGCCGCTCGACGACGCCCTCTGGCACACGGGCGCGACGCCCGGCTACGCGGCGATGCTGTTCCTACTGCCGAAGCTGGACACCGCCATCGTGCTGGAGCAGAACCTGTACGGCCTGCTCCAGGACGAGGCGATCATGCAGGTCGGATTCGGTGCCGCCCGGATCCTGGGGACCGGCGCAACTCCCACGAGCAGCCCATCCGCCGCTGTCTATTACGCGACCGTCTGGGGCACCACCGCCCTCGCCATGACCCTGCTGCTGGCGGTCGCGTGGCAGGTCGGGCTCCTCCGCCGCCCGGTCACGGCAGGCTCCCGCCCTCGCCGCGCCGCAGCGACCGCCCTCTGGTACCTGGCAGGCGCGGCCCCGGTGGCCGCGTCGGTATCCGCGGTCGCCCTGATAGGTCCCGACCAGCTGATGAACTGGGTGCCCGACACCTTCGTCGCCGTGTGCGTCGCGGCGGCAGCCGGCGCCACGACGCTCGCCCTGCGCCTCACCCTGACGATCCGTTCCTGGCGCGCGGGCCGGCTTCCGGTTCCGGTTCCGGTTCCGGTTCCGGTTCCGGGGCATGGACAACGTCCTGGTCCTGGTTCTGGTTCTGGTTCTGGTTCTGGTTCTGGTTCTGGTCGGGGAGTCGGCTGATGCCGGCGAGGTAGTGGGCGGCCACGCGGCACTCGTGGTCGTCGGCGGCCGGGTCCCACGCGCGCCGGAAGAGAGCGTGCGCCTCGGCGTTACGGGCTTCCGCCTGGGCCCGCTTGCCCCGGGCACACAGGCCTGCGACGGGATGGGCGGGGCCACGGTCACTCCTATCCGCACAAGGAGCGGGGGATGTTCGAGTTTTGACGGGCTGGTCGAGGGACGGTGCTACGCCTCGGCCCCGGCGTCGCGGACCGGCATCACCAGGGTCGTGAAGCTGCCCTGGTCGGCGGAGCGGACGACCACGGGGCGGACCGGCGACACGATCTCCAGCAGCACATCGGGCCCCACAGCGGCGTCGAGCGCCGAACGGAGCAGCTCGGCGTCGAAGGCGATGCGCAGCGGTGGCCCCGTGCACAGCGCGGGAAGCGTGGTGGCGGCCGATTCGCCGACGGTGAGGGTGAGTTGCTGCTCGCCGGTGCGCAGGACGACCGGGGTGCCCCGCGTACCGGTGGCGTCGAGGGCGGCGCCGAGTGCGGCGCGGGCCGTGATCACCCGGTGCGGGGCGTCCGGCAGATCGTCGAGGATCATCCGGTAGTCGGGGAACGTCTCGTCGACGGTCGGCAGAGCCCGTGAGTCTCCCCCGCCACGCAGCCACGCGCCGTTCCGGTCCACTTCGATGCTCACGTCCGGCAGGCGTACCGCCCAGGCCGCGAGATCTTTCATCTCCCGTGCGTCCACGAGGACTTGGTACGCATCGCCCTCCACGGAGGTGGGCCGCAGGGCTCGGACGGCCAGGCGGTAGCGGTCCGTGGCCACCAGACGTACCTCCTCGCCACCGAGCTCGATCAGGACACAGCCGAGCGCCGGAAACTCCTCCCGCGCGGCAGCGGACCCCACCGACGGGGCGACCTGCCGTACGGCACCGGCCAGTTCCGCCCCTCCGACGCGCGCCTTCACCCGCCGCGTCCCGGCGGGCAGGTCGTGGAGGATCGCCGCGATCGCCGACTGCGCCGATGCCGCCGTCTCCCGCACCCTTCCGGCATGCTCCTCAAGGACGGCACGGGCCTCCTCATCAGTGCCGTCGAGCACCACCGAGGCATCGCCGAGCGGCACCCCCGCGGCCCGCAGGCGCCGCGCCAGCACCGCACGGGCCACCTGGTCCGGGGCGTAGTAGCGGTACCCCGTCGCCACGTCCACGTGGGCGGGGCGCAGCACGTCGCAGTCGTCGTAGAATCGCAGTGCGCTGGGTGCCAGTCCGACCCGGCGCCCGAAGGCGCCGATGCTCATCAATGCGTCGATGTCGTCCATGAACGCGATTGTCGGCGTTCAAGCAACTTGAAGGTCAAACCGCCCGCGCCGGACACGGGCGGGGCCCGGACGGTGAGCCGGCCCGCCGGCTTCCCGGACGGCCGCCGGGTTCGCGGAGCACCCTGATGGGCGCACACCACGGGCCGGGCCGGGCCCGCGGCAGGACGATGGGTGAGGACCGGGTCCGGATGTGGGCGCACGGCTGCCCGCCGATGCGGGTGAGCGGCCGTCACCCGCCCGCTCGTCACCCGAACGCACACCCCCGCGCGATCTTCATCTCATATCTGAGATAGCCTGTCGACATGTCAGACGATTACCTCGTACGCATCGGCAAGCTCATCCGTGACGCCCGTCAGCACCGGGGCTGGACACAGACACAGCTGGCCGAGGCGCTCGCCACCAGCCAGAGCGCCGTCAACCGCATCGAGCGCGGCAACCAGAACATCAGCCTTGAGATGATCGCCCGCATCGGTGAAGCCCTCGACAGCGAGATCGTGTCCCTCGGATACGCCGGGCCCATGCATCTGCGGGTCGTCGGCGGCCGTCGCCTCTCCGGCGCCATCGATGTGAAGACCAGCAAGAACGCGTGCGTCGCGCTGCTGTGCGCGACCCTGCTGAACAAGGGCCGCACGGTCCTGCGCCGCGTCGCCCGGATCGAGGAGGTCTTCCGGCTGCTGGAGGTGCTGAACTCCATCGGCGTCCGCACCCGTTGGATCAACGACGGCGTGGACCTGGAGATCGTCCCGCCCGCCCAGCTCGACATGGAGGCGATCGACGCCGACGCCGCGCGCCGGACCCGCTCCATCATCATGTTCCTCGGCCCGCTGCTGCACCGTATGGACCAGTTCAAGCTGCCGTACGCGGGCGGCTGCGACCTCGGTACGCGCACCATCGAGCCGCACATGATCGCGCTGCGCCGGTTCGGCCTGGAGATCGCCGCCACCGAGGGGCTCTACCACGCGCAGATCGACCACTCGGTCACGCCCGGCCGGCCCATCGTCCTGACCGAACGCGGCGACACGGTCACCGAGAACGCCCTGCTGGCCGCCGCCCGGCACGACGGCACGACCGTCATCCGCAACGCGTCCTCCAACTACATGGTCCAGGACCTGTGCTTCTTCCTGGAGGCGCTGGGCGTACGGGTCGACGGCGTCGGTACGACGACGCTCACCGTGCACGGCGTTCCGCACATCGACGTCGACGTGGACTACTCCCCCTCCGAGGACCCGGTCGAGGCGATGAGCCTGCTGGCCGCCGCCGTGGTGACGGAGTCGGAGCTCACGATCCGCCGGGTGCCGATCGAGTTCCTGGAGATCGAGCTCGCGGTGCTGGAGGAGATGGGCGTCGACTGCGACCGCACGGCGGAGTACGCCGCGGACAACGGCCGCACCCGGCTGGTGGACCTGACCGTGCGCCCCTCCAAACTGGAGGCGCCGATCGACAAGATCCACCCGATGCCGTTCCCCGGCCTCAACATCGACAACGTGCCGTTCTTCGCGGCCATCGCGGCCTCCGCGCACGGCCAGACCCTGATCCACGACTGGGTCTACGACAACCGGGCCATCTACCTCACCGACCTGAACCGGCTGGGCGGCCGACTGCAACTCCTCGACCCGCACCGGGTCCTGGTCGAAGGCCCCACCCGCTGGCGCGCCGCCGAGATGATGTGCCCGCCCGCACTGCGGCCCGCGGTGGTGGTGCTGCTGGCGATGATGGCGGCGGAGGGCACCTCCGTACTGCGCAACGTCTATGTCATCAACCGCGGTTACGAGGATCTGGCCGAGCGGCTGAACTCGGTGGGCGCCCAGATCGAGATCTTCCGGGACATCTGACGTACGGACCCCGTCGCACTCTTTCTGACCTGCGAAGACACGGGTCAAATGGGGGTGTGACGGCGTCTGCGCGACGGCCTTGAGGGCTTCTGTCGTCGCCGGGAGGAAGGCACTTCCTGCGCGAAGGGCATCGGTTCACGGCCACGGCTCGTGGTGTCCGACGGCGGGTCGGGGGCGGTCGGACACGCCGGAGCACGTCCGCCGGCGGACCTCGCCGCAGCGACCGGGCCGAGAGCGGCGTACTCCGCCGTCCTCCGGCCGCTTCGGCCGCGTGGCACCCGGCCGCGCCCCAGGCCGGATATCGCCACCGCGCTCACCGTGGCGACGCCGGACTGGTGCGGGTCGGGCGAGGTGCGGGGCGCAGTGGAGGTCCGGGCCGCCGCATGCGCATGCGCCCGGTTTTCTCCGACTGGAGAAAACCGGGCAACGGCGATAGGCTCGCCACCATCGGGCCGGACCGCAACGTCGGGGACGACGCGGCCGACCCGCCCCGAGGGCAGGCGAGGAGGTGCACCGATACGGGGGCGGGAGTCCCGGGCGACGCCCGTGGGTCGGGGCGACCCGATCGTGGTGCCCACCGGACGGCCATCGGTTGCCCACTGATCGGCCACCGCTCGGCGCCGGCGCGGAACCGGAAACGCCGCCGGTCCAATGTGTTTCGCGTGCGCTTTTCCGTCGCGCGCAATTCGGCGACATGCGTGGGAAATTGCGTTGGCGGGCCGAAATTCTTTCTGCGGCATCCGGGATCCGACCGAGTACATTTCCGGGACGGCGCACGCTTCACACGGACTTCGTTTCTTCGTCCGGGTTCGGTAATGTGCGATGCCGTCCGCCCCAACATTCGAGGATTTCGCGCCGATACGTCTCCGGTGTACGCGCCGGCGGGCACGGGAAGCGTCTTTTCCGCCCGCCGGCCCGCGCGGCGCGTGAGCGACCGCTACCCGTCGTCCCGCAGTCGCGCGATCAGTTGTGTCCGGGAACGGACCCCCGCCTTCTCGAAGACGTGCTGCACGTGCGTCTTGACGGTGGCCACGCTGATGAACAGCGCGGCGGCGATCTCGGCGTTCGCGGCGCCCTCGCAGACCAGGCGGACCACCTCGCGCTCGCGAGGGGTGAGTCCCCACGCGGCGAACGGCGGCCCGGTCTCGACGGGGTGGCGGGCGGCCTGGAACGTGTGCTCCAGGAACGCATGGACCTTGTCAAGAAATCCCAGGTCGGACGGGGTGAACTCGCCGAGCTCCGCAGTCCGCAGCAGGGACAGACCGCCCACGATCCGCGCACCGCTGTAGAGGTAGAGCTCCGCCTCGTGGCGGAACCCGAGCGGCGCCATGAAGCGGCGGTAGTACTCGCCGCACTCGTATCGCTCCGGCAGGTCCCGCATGGTCACCAGCGGTCGGCGGGGGCCGGCGAAGCGCCGCGGGTGGAACGGGTCGAGGCGGTGGTAGTGCGCGGTGTAGCTCCGGTTCTCGACAGGCCGAATCCGGTGGAACGCGTGATCGACGGCGTTCAGTCGCGCGTCGACGGAGTAGAAGACGATTCCGGAGGAGCTCACCATGTTCGCCAGAAACGTCATTGCCTCGGCCTTGAAGCTCCGGAGGTCTTCGTTCTCGGGAAGAAGTCGCATCGTTGTCGCCACAACCTCGAAGCGGATGTGCGCGATTCTAGCAGGAATCCGGAAAATCGAAACAGGTGCGATCTCATACATTGGAATGATGTTCGGGGTCACGGGACTGGCATAGCTTCGCCCCGGCGATCGGGAATACCGGTCGCAGCGGAGGAAGGGAATGCCCGAGGAAATGACTGGGACCACGGCAGAGCCGGCCACTGGGCCGACCGGCAGGACGATCATCACCGGCGGGCGCGTACACACCCTCGACCCGGCCGCCCCCGAAGCCGAGGCCATCGTGCTGGAGCGCGGCCGGGTACTCGCTGCGGGGCAGGAAGACGACATGCTCGGCCTCGCGGGTCCGGCCGCGCACCGGATCGAGGCGGAGGGCGCCTGGGTGGTGCCCGGCCTGATCGACACTCACCCGCACGTGCTGCACTTCGGGGGACTCACGGGCGGCCTGGTCGACCTGACCGACGCCGTCGACCACGCCGACATCATCGAACGGATCCGGGCCAGGGCCGCCACCACGCCGGCCGGCAGCTGGATCATGTGCACCCCGGTCGGCGAGCCGCACTACTTCATCCGCCGTTCCGAACGGGATCTCGCGGAGCGACGACTGCCCGACCGCCACACGCTGGACCGGGCCACCACCGACCACCCGGTGCTGATCCAGGCGTGGGCGCCCAAGATGCCCGCCGTGGTGGCGTTCAACAGCGCCGGACTGCGCGCCGTGGGGCTGACCGGCTTCCTGCCGGACCGGGTCTGCGACGTCGAGATCGGCAAGGACGAGCACGGCGATCCCACGGGCATCCTGCGCGGCCCGGTCACCAACTACTACACATACGACCCGTTCTGGGGTCAGATCCTGATGAAGCTGCCCGGTGCGGACCCCGCCGACGCGGTTCAGGGAACGATCGACGAGATGGCCCGCTTCACGGCCAGGGGCGTGACCGCGCTCTACGAGGCACACGCGATGGAGCCGGAGCACATCGACGTCTACCGCCGGCTGCGGGCCGCAGACGCGCTCACGGCCCGGGTGCTGGCGACCTGGGACATGGAATCGGCCATCTTCTATCCGTTCGATCCACTGAGTCTCGAAGCGTTCACCGAGCGCCTGCACCGCCTCGGCGCCCACTGCGTCGACCTCGAAGACGATCTGCTGCGGTTCAACGGCCTCACACTCAGCCCCGGCGGGCCATGCTTCTCCGGTCACTTCGCGACCCATGAGCCGTACACGGACCCGTTCGGCCGGCCGGCGCAGGGCACCCGCTTCATCACCCTCGACAAGGAGGAGGCGTTCGTCCGCCACTGCGCCGAGCACGGCATCCGCGCGAACGTGTGTCTGGGTGCCTACCGTGAGCACGACGAGTTCCTGGAGATCGCCGAACGCGTGGTGCGCGAGCACGACTTCCGGGACCGGCGCTGGATCCTTCAGCACGCCATGACCATCACCCCGGCTCAGGTGCGGCGCTACCGTGCCCTCGGCTTCCAGGTCACCACATCGGTCGGCTTCGCCTGGGGCAAGGGCGCGATGTACGGCGAGCGGATCGGCACCCACGTGTGGCGTGACCTGACGCCACTCAGGCGGCTGATGGACGCCGGCCTCGACCTCGCCGGGGGTACCGACTGGGGGCCGAAGAACCCCTGGGAACAGATCAAGCTCGCCCAGACGCACGAGTTCGCGGGCAGCGACCACCGCAACGACGGGCCGGACCAGGTACTCACCCGCGCCGAGGCGTTCGCGATGTGGACCACCGGCGCGGCCGAGGTGCTCGGCTGGTCGGACATCGGCGCGCTGGTCCCCGGCCACCACGCCGACATCGCGATCGTCGACCGCGATCCGCTGCGCTGCGACATCGACGATCTCCCGGGCACGACGGTGCTGCGCACGCTGCTCGGCGGGCGAACCGTACACGACACCGGTGACCTGCGGACCGTCGGCGACGAGCCGGCATCGACGGGAGCGTGACCATGAGCCAGAGCCTGAACCACGACAGCGGCATGTCCGGGTCCCCGGCGACGAGCACGCGCCAACGGGTGCTCACCCGGATCGACCTGCTGCGCGACGAGATGCTCGACACCCTCACCGCCGCGGTCCAGATCCCCAGCATCACCCCGACCTACCCCGGTGAGGTATACGCCGACCTGGTCGGCGCCGAGGGGGAGGTCTCGCGCCTGCTGGCCGACGTCTACGCCGAAGCGGGCGCCGAGACCGATGTCTTCGCCGTCGAACCCGGCCGTGACAACGCGGTGGGTGTGATCCGCGGTACCGGGGGCGGGCGTTCGCTGATCTTCAACGGACACGTCGATGTGGTCCCACCCGGGAACACGTCCGGCTGGCGCTCGGGCGACCCGTTCGACGGTGTCGTCGAGGACGGCTGGATCCGCGGTCGCGGAACCGTCGACATGAAGAGCGGTCTGGTCGCGCAGGCGTTCGCGGCCCGCGCGCTGCGTGAGGCCGGGGTGCGCCTGCGCGGTGACCTGATCCTCCAGGCGGTCGTCGGCGAGGAGAACCTGGAGAACCACCTCGGAACCTCCGCGGTGGTCGACCGCGGCTACACCGCTGACGGGGCCATCGTCTCCGAACCGACCGGCGGCAATTGGCCGTTGTCCGTCATGGCCGCGACCCCCGGCCTGATGGTGATGCGGATCGAGGTGGCCGGCAAGAGCTCCCACTCGTCGATGCGCGGGCGGATGCTGTGCCGCCCCAGCGCGAACGAGCCGGTCGCGGCCAGCGCGATCGACCGCGGCTTCGTGATCTACCAGGCACTGCGCCGGCTGGAGAGCGACTGGGCGGTTACCAAGTTCGATCCGCTCTTCGAGCCGGGGCACTTCACCCTCGCGCCCGGCGTCGTGGACGGCGGCGCGCGCCACTCCCGCAGTGGGGCGTTCATCCCCGACTCGATGAGCATGGTGTACGCGGTCTTCCACCCGCCGGGCGAGGACCAGGCGGACGTGCGCAAGGAGATCGAGGGCCACATCGCCCACGTCGCCGCCACCGACCCCTGGCTGCGTGAGCATCCGCCGGTGGTGGACTGGCCGTTGCGGTATCCGGGCTCACGCGTCGACGCGACCCATCCGCTCTGCGTCGCGGTCGCCGACGCCCGTGAACTCGCCGCCGTCGACACGCCGTTGGCGGGCCGTCCGCCGGTGGCGGCGTTTCCTTCCGCAGCTGACTCCACGTGGCTGTGCGCCTCCGGGATCCCCGCGGTCGGCCTCGGGCCGGGCGAACTCGCGATGGCGCACGCGTACGACGAGCGCTGCGCGGTGGACGAGATCGTCTGCGCCGCGCGTGCGTACGCGTTGGCCGCGATGGACTGGTGCGGATCATGAGCGAGCCGGTCGCACCGTACCTGACCGTCGGCCTGTCGACGGTGGTCCGCAGCATCACCTCGCGCGCCCAGATCGCGCACAACCTCGACATCGTCGAGGAGGCCGTGCACGCCGCGGTGTCCGTCGTCGGCATCAACATGCCGGTCAAGCTGATCGCTCTGGCCGAGGGCGCGTTGACCGGATTCGCGGACGAGATCCTCGACATCCCGCACGTCACCGCGGCCCGCGACCTGTTCATCGACATCCCCGGTCCGGAGACCGAGCGACTGGCCGCGCTGGCCCGGCACTACGACACGTACATAGTCGCGCAGTGCAAGGCGCGCTGGCCGGAGATCCTCCCCGACCGGTACTTCAACATGCTGTTCGTCATCTCCCCGGCGGGCGAGATCGTCCACCGCGCGGCGAAGAACCACGTATGGTGCCGCGAACGCTCCTGCACGCCGCACGACGTGTACGACCGCTGGGTGGAACTCTTCGGCGACGGCATCGACGCGTTCTACCCGGTGCTGCGCACCGACGACATCGGCAACCTCGGCACGATCTGTTGCAGTGACGGCGAATACCCGGAGGCGGTGAGGGCGTTGGCCCTCCAGGGCGCCGAGGTGGTATACCGCCCCAGCGAAGCGGTGCCCATGACCCAGGCCGGTCCGGACCCCGGAGGCACCTGGCTCCTGCAGAACCGGGCGCACGCCCACTTCAACAGTCTGTACATGGTCTGTCCGAACGCCGGACCGGTCTATCCGACGCCCGACTCCCAGCACCCCTACGACATCGCGGGCGGCAACGCCCATGTCGTCGACTTCCACGGGGCGGTGCTCGGGCACACCGTCTCCGGGTACAACTCCTTCGTGTCCGGGATCATCGACATCGAGGCGTTGCGGCAGTTCCGGACGATGAATCTCAACAGCAACTGGCTCAAGGACCTGCGCACCGAGCTCTTCCGGCGGATGTACGACGAACCGATTCATCCGGCCAACCTGTGGCTGACGGACGAACCGGTCCGGCACGCCGAGGCGGACGAGATCTACCGCGCGAACATCCGGCGGCTGGTGGAGCGGAGCACGTACACCCCACCGGCGCACGCGTTTCCCGGCGCACGCTACATCGCGCCGCCGGAGCCCGGTCCGACCAGGTAGCGCTCGATCGCCGGGAGCAGCCGGGTGTGCTCGAAGTCAGGGTCGGGAGCAGCCAGTTGCTCCAGGATGAGCCCGTTGAGCAGGGTCAGCAGGTGCGCGGCGTCCCCTTCGGGGTCGTCGGCGCCCGCGGCGGCCAGCTCGACCGCGAACGCCCGGCGCTGCGCGTCACCCCACGCGTCGAGGGCGGGGCGAAGGTGCGGGCGCCGGGCGACCTCCAGGAACAGTTCGTAGCGGGCGATGCACGCGTCCCGGTCGTCGTCGACGGCGCCGGCCAGGTAGTGCGCCAGGCGGACGGCGTGGGCGTGCGGTGTGGCGTCGGGCGCCGGGGACAGGCGGGTCTGTACCTCGACGATCTGACGTGCCGCCAGTCGGCGCAGGGCCTCGTCGAGGAGCCGGTCGCGGGTGCCGAAGTAGTACCGGGCCGACCCGTGGGTCGTGCCCGCCTCCTCGGCGACCGCCCGGTGCGTCACGGCGCGGGCGCCCTCGCGGGCGAGCAGTCGCACAGTGGCGTCGAGCAGGGCTTCGCGACGGGCGGCGCCGCGGGCCAGGCGCGGCTCACTGACGGGGTTGGGCATGGCCTCACTGTACGCGGGGCGACCAGCGGGGCCGCGGACGGGAAGGAGACCACGAGACGCCGCTCACCACCCCCTGCTCGGCGCACCCCCTGCTCGCGCACCGCCTCGGTGGCCGTGGGCCGGGGCGGCCAACGCCGTCGTGCGGATCGCCGAGCCGGTTGGGCCGCGCGTCGTGGCCGAACAGGACGTGGACGTCACCTGGACAGGCGCTCGACGTGCAGTCTCAGCGCATTCGCCGCGAACCGCGCTGCTTCTCGGGTACCGAAGATGCGGTGGAAGTCGGGGCTGGACTCGTACAGGTCGGCCATGCCGCGGACCATGTCGGCGGATCGGGCTGCGTCGCCGGCGTGGGTGGGGGTTCCCGGGATGTCGGCGAACCATGCCAGGTGAACGGCGGCATGCTGCTGAGCGACGGCGGAGTCGGGGGCGTGCCCGTCCTCGTGGAGTTCGCGCCATCGGGCGAGCAACGCTTCGGCGTCGGCCTTCCAGGCTTGCTGCTGGTGCACGGACTTGCCGTGCCACCACTGGTTCGAGGCCTCGAACGCCTCACGGCCCCATCGCTGGACGACCTCGGTCTCGTAGCGGTCGTTGAAGCCGTCGAGCATCACGTCCATGCGGGGCTCGCGGCCCCGGCGACGCATCTCAAGGGTGTGCTCGACCGCGGTAATGCGTCGTTCCAGAGCTTCGCGTTCCCGGGCGAGCTGACCCAGGTGCGCCTCCAGCGCGTCGATCTCCGCTGTCGGGGACTCGTGTGCCGCAAGGACGGAGGCGATGCCGGCCAGCGGCATGCCCGTGTCGCGCAGCAGGAGGATACGTTGAAGGCGTGCGACCGCGTCGGGCCCGTAGTAGCGGTAACCGTTGGATCCGACGCGGTCGGGTTCGAGCAGCCCGATCCGGTGGTAATGGCGCAGCGTGCGGCCGCTGATGCCCGCACGCTCGGCGAGCTCGTGCACGGTCCACTCCATCGTTGGCTCCCCTCCGGCGGTGTCGTACTCAGTCTCGCCGGGCGGGACGTGTCTGGGAACGGCCGGCGGACAGACCGAGCCGCGATGTGGCCAGGCGCAGGATGTCGCCCGCCGGAGTGTGGACGTTCTGCGCCGCGGTACCGCCCGTGGCATCGAGGTAGGCCCGGACCAGACGCGCGCCCGCCGCGTAGCCGGCGCCGGTGGGCAGACCCACAGGCTCGGCCCCGAAGAGCCGCGCACTGGCATCGCCGTGCACCCAGGCGGTGAAGTTCTGCATCCCGGTGACGTCGAGGCCGGTGGCGACCTTCGCCAGGACCTGGTCGTCGGTGCGGGTCGCCTCGCTCACGAAGTGGGTGTAGCCGGCGTCGCCGTACAGCTCGGCGGCGAACACGTCCGCGAGGCCCTCGGACACGACGTGCTCGCCCACCGTCACCGTCATCGGGTCCCAGACGATGCCGCCGGGCGCGTAGCGCACGTTGTGGTGCAGCTCATGGACCGCGATGGCCTCCAGCCGGTTCAGGACCAGCGGAGTGGGCCAGACCGTGATGGCGATGTATCTGCTGATGCCCCCGAAACCCGACATGCCCTGGACCTCGTCGACGAAGTGGGCATTGGTCGGGTCGCCCACGACCAGCAGGACCGTCAGGTCGGGCACGGCCACCGCGGGATCGGCGGCCCGCAGGCACACGATCGCTCCCTCGATCGCCTTCTCGACGCGGTTCCAGGCGTCGGCGGCGGCCAGGGCATCCACTGCGTCACGCACCTGATCGTTCGCGCTGTCCCAGTCGAACCCGAAGTTCTGCCGGTGCACCGTGGCCATGTCCACCCCGCCGGGGATGAAGTGATACATGCCCGCCATCGGAGCCCACATCCCGCGCACCAGGTCGGGACGCTTCGGCGGAGCCGCCGCCAGGATCCGGGCCATCGCCGAAGCGCTGTCAATCACTGAGATCGTCATGACACCCGACCGTAAACATTGTCGCTACGACAAGGTCAACCAACACCCCGCGCGCCCCGGTCGGGGAACCCCGACCGCCTCGGCTCGGGCCACATCCCCGGTCAGTACACGGTGGGTTCTTGTCGTCGGACCTGCCCTTGCCGAACGGTGGCGGCATCCACTGGTATTTCAGGGAACAGTCCGTAAAAGCGCTGTTGCGGGAGGACTTCGGTTGACAGGGTGCGAAGTGATGGGGCAACGGGCTCATCGGAGTGAGCGAGGTCGACGTGGTACGGCGAAGAAACCTGATGGCATCGGGTGTGGCGGTTGCCCTGGCAGGCGGAGGCGCAGCCGCCTACGGGTTGGCAGGCCGGGGAAGCACGGGTCCTGATGCTTCTTCCGGCGATTTTTCCGACATACCCGCCCAGTTGCGCGGACTCTTGCCGGAGCGGCACGCCGCGTTGATCGCGCTCGATATGGAACGGCCTCGGGGCGGGCTGAGAGAATTCGTGAAGCGGGTTCGCGCTGCCACCGAGCCTGGCGCATCTGTGGGGTTCGCTCTTGGGGCGACATTCTTCGGGCCCAAGGATTCACTTCCCCGTCAGCTCAAGGCGATGCCGCACTTCGCGGGCGATCTTCTAGAGCCTGAGATGTCGCACGGAGACCTTCTTGTGCACATCGCGGGCGACAGGGCCGCGGCGATACGAAGGACCGTCGAAGGCATCAGAAGCACCGCCTCCCCGCACGGGAATGTTCGGTGGCACATCGATGGCTCTCGTCCCGCCAACCGGGTCGAGGGCGGCAAGGGCCTGACCCGTAACCCGTTCCACTTCACCGAGGGCTTCGGCAATCCGGGCACCGAGAGGGAAACCCTCGACCGCGCGCTCATCACCACCGATCAGGACGAGCCCCAGTGGGCCGTGGGCGGCAGCTATCAGGTGGTGCGCATCATCCGGTTCGCGACCGACCTGTGGGACAAGGACTCGGTACGTGAGCAGGAACGGATCATCGGCCGCCGACGCGACGGGGGTTGGCTCGACGGCACACCCGTCGACGAGCGGCCGAACTATGCGGCCGATCCGACGGGCAGGCTTACGCCGCTCGATTCACATGTACGTCTCGCGGCCCCCGACCGCCGCAGCCCCCCACCGATCGTGCGACGCAGTTACAGCTACGACCGGGGCAACGGCGACACGGGGATCATCTTCTCCTGCTTCCAGCGAGACCTGACTCAAGGATTCGAGGCAGCCCAGAAACGCCTGGAAGGAGAATCCATGGCGAAGTACCTGCTGACCACGGGCGGCGGGTATTTCTTCGTCCCTCCGCCCGGTGACGGCTGGATGGACGCACTCACGCACTGAGCACGTCCCCGCCCGTCTCCGCGTGCAGCCGGACGGCCGCAGAAGAGCGTGCTGTCCTGGCGGGGGTGCTTGATAACTGGCGTGCTGTCAGCTGTGCGGGGGGACCGTGACGACGTGTGAGGATCCGCCTGTGGAGTGTGATGTGTACGGACCGGCGATATGTATGGACGGGCGATGTGGCGGTGGCCGGTGCGGCCGACGGTCCGGGAAGATGAGAGCTGGTCGGAGTCGGACGTGGGTGTGGACGGTGGCGGTTCCGACGACTGCTGAGAGACTCAAGTTATGGGATCTTGGCTAACGTTGGGGCCGGCGTTGTTGTCGTTGGCCGGTGTTGCGCTCGGCGCGGGCGGATCGCTGTTCGGCCAGTACCTTGTGTCACGAGCCGGCACTCGGCAGCTCGAAGTACAGGAGTCAGCTGCGCACCGGGCGGAGCTCAAGAACGCGGTCCTGAAGTTCCTGGGTCTTGCGTCGCGGGTGGAGAAGGCGGCGCTAGCGAGGTCGGGCGGTGGTGACACCGCGTCCGATGCCGAGCTCGATCAGCTCGTCGATGATCTGTGGCTGGCGCATGCGGAGATCGACTTGGCAGCGAGAACCGAGCCCCTGCGAGGCGCGGCCTATCGCCTTGCAGCCCGCCTGGCGGAGGCAGCCAGGGGCGGTATATCCGACGGGTCCGTGCTGCGCGGGTCGCAGGCGCAGTTCTTCGACGCGGCGTATGACGATATGTGGCCCGGCCATCGGCGGGCCCCTGGTGCTTCCGTGACGCCTCAGTGAGACGGCGTCACGGGTGGAACGATCTTGTCGTGGCTGGTGTGATCACGGCGTCAGAGCCGTCTTGGACAGCCCTGTTCAGCGGTTGAGCCCGCGTAGCTTCCGCAAGCTGATCACCGCGCTACGACGAGACGGCATGGATCCAGTGCGGCAAGGTCGCCCCTGAAGCCTGCCGCTGGAGGACCGCGTGCTGCTGGTCACCACGTATTGGCGTACCAACCTGACACTTCGCCAGTCGGCCCCGCTCTTCGGCATCTCGAAGCCCGCGGCCGACCGGATCATCGACCACCTCGGCAGCGTGGCTGCGTACCTGACCTACTGGCTGGAGACGTCGCCGTCGACCAGCTCCGCACCACCTGCCAGTGCTGCACGCGCGGCCTCGATGTCCGCCGCGACCAGCCCCGCTGCTGCGCCACCGGCCAGTGCTGCCACATGCAGCTCTCCCCACTGACGCTCACCTACATCCACTCCGTGCTCAAGTCCGCCCTGGAGCATGCCGTGTGTGAGGAGGAGATCCCGCGCAACGTCGCCCGCAACGTCCGCACCGGCACGCCCCGCCCACGCCGCTCCGAACCACTCACCGCTGACGAGGCCCGCCAGTTCCTCGCAGCCGCGCGCGGTGACCGCCTGCACGCACTGTTCGAACTCGCCCTCCGCACACCGGCCTCCGGAAAGGCGAACTCCTCGGCCTCCAGTGGGAAGACCTCGACCTCCAGACCGGCACTGCCAGCATCCGCCGCATCCTCCAGCGCACCCAGACCGGCGGCCTGACAGCCCTGCCCACCAAGACCCGAGCCTCCGAACGCCGCATCGCCCTCCCCAGCGAGTGCATCCACTCACTCAAGGAACACCGTGAGGTGCAGGAAGGAGAACGAGAGGCTGCAGCGGAGGGCTGGCGGGACAACGGCCTCGTCTTCAGCACGCCGACAGGAGGGCCGATCGATCCAGCGAACCTCAATCGCAGCTTCCGCGCCCTCCTCGATCGGGCAGGGCTCCGCCGCATCCGCTTCCACGACCTCCGCCACTCCACCGCCACCCTGCTCCTGGAACAAGGCGTCGAACTCGTCGTGATCAAGGAACTCCTCGGCCACGCCCACATCGGCGTCACCGCCACCGTCTACGCCCACGTCCGACTCCGCCTCCAGCGCGACGCCATCGACCTCCTCGGCCACGCCCTCGACCGTCCTTGACACACGCACGGCAACGGCGGCGGACACCAAGTGGTGTCCGCCGCCGTTGCCGTCATCTACTGCCGTCAAGCCGCAGAACGGCCCCTGTGGGCGACTCAGCCAGGGCGCGGATGATCCGCGTCGGGTTCTTTCCCTCTTGGACAGGGTGGCGGCGGCCATGTTTGTGGCGTCGTAGAGCCACTTGCCGTGGGGACCGCACAACAACAGCTTCCAGGGTCCCGGTGGGGCGTCGAGTCCCAGGGTCAGTTTCTTGCCCTGGGTTCCGGTGAAGGTGTAGCGGGCGTTCTGCCCCGCCGCGGTGATGGCCGCGGACTTCCTGCCGCTGTCGACGGTCAGGGATCCCGCCTGGGCATCGGGCAGCAAGGTCGCTGTCGCTTGACCCGCTGCGGGCGTGTCGGGCTGGACGAGCACCGTGTGCGTACCAGCCGTCAGAGGGGCCCGGAGCGCGGCATCGAACCCCGTTCCTGACATGGAGCCGAGGTGTACGGCCGCGCTCGCGCCCGGTGCCCAATGCGCGATAAGGCTTGCGCCGGCGAGGCTGTTGTCACGAAGGACCAGAGCGGCTCCCTCTCCGCTCTCCGCCTCGTACGTGAACTCCAACTGCTGACCTGGCCGCGTGATCTCTCCGCGCCCCGGTGGGCTGATCGACGGAAGCCCCCGCCACCCGGCCCGGTCCCGACCGGCCACCACTGCCGTCAAGACGCCGCAAGGCCTGAGCACAGGTGATCACGTGCGCGCGAAACCCGGCGCACGCCCTCGCGTCATGGCAACGGGCGCGTGAGCCATACCACTTCACCGCTGTCGTCCGTGGTCACGCGATCACGCTCGAACCCGAGCTTCTCAAGGACCCGGAACGACGGCGCGTTCCACGACCCGACCGTCGCCCAGAGCCGTTTCCGCCCGGTCGCGATGGCGGCGTCGAGCACCGCGCGGGCCGCCTCGGTGGCGTAACCGCGCCCGTGGGCGCGCTGGAACAGCTCGTACGCGATCTCGGGCTCCTCCACGGTGGAGCGGCCGATGATCAACCCGCAGTAGCCGATGAAGTCACCCTCGTCACGGCGCTGGATGGGCAGCAGGGCGATCCCCGTCGCCTCGGTCGCGCTGAGCAGATTCGCGATGGACGTCCTGATGTGCTCAACCGTGGGCGTCCCCTTGCCCCGTTCGGAGAGGAGGGCGCAGAACTCGGCGGCGTCGGAGTCGGCCCACGGCCGCAATATCAGCCGCTCGGTCTCAAGGTGATACGACATCGTCTCGTACGTAGACATGGCCCCACTCTGCCTCACGGGTCACTGCGGACCGCAGCTGGAGTGCGGGCGATGGGGCCGAGCAGTCACCGACCCCGCCGGTCTCCTTCAGGGCATCCGGACGGTGTACGCGGGATCCCTCCGGAACGTTGCGGCCGAGCGGAGGCACCCGCCGGAGCAGGTGCGGCTACACGCCGCGCCGCAAAGGCGCCGTGATGGCGCCATAAGCCGAACAGATCGGCGGGATGCGATGTGACCAGTGGCGCCAGACGCCTCATCCCGAACGATGGTGAGGCCCTCGAATGGGTTCGCGCGGCGGTCGTCGAGGCCACCCCGCGACAACTTGACACCGCCAGCCTCTCACCCATGCAAAGCCCCTGACCTGCAATGACACGGAACAGCACAGCCCAACTCCCTCACCCTGCGCCACCCATCGCACTCTTGGGCTTGCCAATGGCACCACAATGGTGCCACTATTGCGTCATGGACCTCACGCCGTACGTCGAAACGCTCCGCAGGGAACTCGCGGTGGCCGCCGAGGCCGGGGGCGAGGAAGCCCGCGAGCTGGCAGAGCTGCTGACCGCTCCGCTGGAGTCGGCCACCCGGCTGGCCATGCTCCACGTGCTCTCCGCCGCTGTGGACGAGATCACCCGTGAACTCGCCCCCGGTTCGGTCGACGTACGGCTGCGGGGCCTCGACCCCGACTTCGTGGTGGTGCTGCCGCAGCACGAGGACCGGAGCGGACCACTGGACGCACCGGCGCCCGCCCCGGCGCCGGTACCCGCCGGTACGGACACGGGCGGCGCCGCGCGCGTCAATCTGCGCCTGTCGGCCCAGCTCAAGACCCGCGCCGAGGAGGCCGCGAACCGCGAGGGCCTGTCGGTCAACTCGTGGCTCGTACGTGTCGTGTCGGCCGCCGTCGACGCGGGCGGCATCACCACCCCCCACACCTCCGAGAAAACCAGGGCCATCGGCCAGAGCTTCACGGGCTGGGTGCACTAGCGGCGCCCCGCCCCGTACTGCTTCACCCACCCAACACACGTCCCATCAGCGAGGGCGTGCCAGAGAGCCAAGAGGACGGGACAGCCATGCCTTCTTTCGACACTTCCCAGCCGATCTCGGTCACCGCCCGGGTGGACGCGGGATCCATCCAGTTCACCGCCGCCGACCGCACCGACACGGTCGTCGAGGTACGGCCCCGCGACCCGAAGAAGGACAAGGACGTACGGGCCGCCGAGCAGACCGAAGTCACCTGCGCGAACGGCGTCCTGACCATCAGGGCGAAGCAGCGCCATCTCATCGGGCCCACCGGTGTCGTCGATGTGACGGTCGACCTGCCCACGGACTCGCGCATCGACGTGACCGGGGCCTGGACCCAGGTGCTCGGCGAGGGCCGGCTCGGGGAGGCCCAGGTGAAGACCTCGTCCGGGGACGTCCGCCTCGACACGACCGGCCCGCTGAAACTGACCGCCGCCCACGGATCGATCACCGTCGACCG